>JAFLCO010000036.1 GCA_017303535.1 Planctomycetota bacterium | reverse complement strand
GAAGCCGATCGAGCAGTTGCATGAGGTGCTGGAAGTGCTGCGCGGCCATGCCGGCGACCCCCGCTTGCACCCCGCGGCGGAACTGGCGCGATTGATTGATTTGCCGAAGCGGCGGGCGGCATAACTCTTCGATCGCTCAAGAATGACTCGTCGCACAAGTGCGACGGCTAAACGCGGTAGAGCTTCGCTGTTTCGATGTACTTCTCAACGGCCCGCGGCGTTTGGTAGCGGATGCTTTTGCCGGCCACGACGCGAGCGCGAATCTCGCGGCTGCTCAGCTCGATCAGCGGCATCTCCACGCGCAGTTCGCGAATAAGATCCAATCGCGCCGGTTCGACGAAGGGCGCGAGCAGGTCGTAGTTGAGCGGGCTGAAGCCGGGGCGGGCGACGACCGTCGGCAGGGCCAACTCACACACACGCCGTGGGTTGCGCCAGTTCGGCAAGTCGTGAAGCGTGTCGGCGCCGATCAGCAGATAAAGTTCTGCATCCGGCTGAGCGACACGCACGGCTTCGAGCGTGTCGACCGTGTAACTGACGCCGCCCCGTTGCAGTTCGATCTCGCTCACCTGAAACGCCTCGTTGCCGCCGGCGGCCAGCTTCAGCATCTCCAGCCGATCGGCGGCCGGGGCCGGCTGCTGGTCTTGCTTATGCGGCGCCACGGCGGCCGGCATGAACCATACTTGGTCGAGCCCACGCTGCTCGCGGCAGGCCTCGGCCAACAGCAAATGGCCGTAATGCACGGGATTAAACGTGCCGCCGAAGATGCCGATGCGCATAGGTAGCTCCCCTGCCCCGGCCGACATCTATTTCTCGTACCTACTCGTGCGGCGGCCGAACTTCGTAGAATGAGGTTTTGCCAATCGTAACGACGGGATTGGCAATCGATCAATGACCCGCTGACACTGGGTGGCTGGGGCATAGCGAAGCGGTGCCCCAGTGAATAGTAAGTCGCTCTGGGGCACCGCTAGCGCTTTGCCCCAGCCACCCCATACCGAACTTTATGACCGAGCAGACGCAGCAAAACCTCTTCGGCGACGAATCCCCGTGGGAAGTCGATGACGCCGAGCTGCGCACGGTCGCCGTCGTCGTGTTCGCCTCCGGCCCGCAGGAAGAATACGACTATCTCGTGCCCGACACGTTGCTCGACGTCGTGCAGGCCGGCTGCCGCGTGAAAGTACCGCTCGGTCGCGGCAACCGCCCGATGACCGGCTACTGCGTGCGTCTGGAAACGAAACCGCTCGGCGCGCGGCGACTGAAAGAGATCGAAGACTGCCTCGACGACGTACCGCTCGTCCGTCCGCCGCTCTTGCGCCTCACGCAATGGATGAGCGGGTACTACCTCTGCGAGTGGGGCCAAGTACTCGAGAGCGTCGTACCGGCCGGCGTACGCATGGCGGCAGGCACCAAACTGACGACGCTGCTTTCGCTGGCCGACGAATATCGGGGCAAGCTCGCCGAGCTTCCGCTGCCGAAGAAGCAAAAGCGTGTGCTGGAGATCTTGCAAGCGGCCCTCCATGCGATGACGCCGCAACAACTGGCGGCCGCCGCTCAATGCACGCTCGCTCCGATCACGACGTTGCGCCGCAAGGGAATGATCCGTTCGCAAGCCGTGCGGTTGCAGACGACCGAGATCGAACATCCCGTGCATGCCCGCGAGGAGAACCATGCACTCAATGCCGACCAGCAACAGGCGCTCGACGCCGTGCTCGATCCGCTCCGCGGCAAGCGGCACGAAACGATCCTGCTGCACGGCATCACGGGCAGCGGCAAAACGGAAGTTTACATCCGCGCGATTCAGGAGGTCGTCTCTTACGGCCGGCAAGCGATCGTGCTGGTGCCGGAGATCAGCCTCACGCCGCAGGTGCGCGAGCGTTTTCGAGCCCGCTTCGGTCGCGTGGCCGTGCTGCATAGTCATCTGACGGATGCCGAACGGCATGCGTATTGGCAACAGATTTCGCGCGGCGAAGTGCCGGTCGTCGTCGGAGCCCGCAGCGCGGTCTTCGCGCCGACGCCGCATCTCGGGCTGATCGTGCTCGACGAAGAGCATGAGTCGACGTTCAAGCAAGAAACGGCGCCGCGCTACCATGCCCGTGACGTCGCTCTGTTTCGAGCCAAGTCGGAAAACGTACCGCTCGTGCTCGGGTCGGCCACACCCAGCCTCGAAAGTTTTGCGCGGGCCAAGCGCGGCGAGTTCAAGCTCATTGAAATGCCGCGGCGTGTTTACGATCGACCGCTGCCGGACGTTTTGACGATCGACCTCCGGCACGAGTCGCGCGAGCGGGGCTTTCGCGGGGCGATCAGTCGTCCGCTGCGCACGGCCATGGAGAAGGCTCTGGCCGACGACGGGCAGGTCATTCTGCTACTCAATCGCCGCGGATATTCGACACATATCCAATGCCCGGCCTGCGGCGAGTCGCTCAAGTGCCCGAATTGCGACATTTCGCTGACGCACCACCGCCACCTCGCACAGGCCTTGTGTCATTACTGCGATTACGAAATTCCCGCCCCGCGCGAGTGCCCGAGTTGTCGCAGCCCGGAGATTCGCTTCGGCGGCTACGGCACCGAGAAGCTCGAGTATGAAGTGAACACGCGGTTCCCCGGCTACCGCTGTCTGCGGATGGATACCGACAGCATGCAGAAGCCCGGCAGCCACGAACGGGCTCTCGCGCAATTTCGTGAAGGGGAGGCGCAGATTCTCGTCGGCACGCAGATGATCGCCAAAGGTTTGGATTTTCCGAACGTCACGCTCGTCGGCGTGGTGAACGCGGATACGGCACTGCACCTGCCTGATTTTCGCGCGGCCGAGCGAACGTTTCATCTGTTGGTGCAAGTCGCCGGTCGCACGGGCCGCGGCGATCGCGAAGGGCGTGTGCTTGTGCAGACGCTCAGCCCCGATCATCCGGCCGTGCAGGCCGCGGCTCGTCACGATTACCGGATGTTCGCCGACGAAGAACTCAGAAACCGCGCCGAGTGGGGCTACCCGCCGTATTCGAGCATGGTGCGACTCGTGATCCGCGGCCCGCGCGAACCGGTGACGAAAGAGTTCGCCCAATACGTCGGCAAGTTACTCACCGACGCGACGGCCGCGGCCGGCGTACCGACGAAACTTCTGGGGCCCGCCCCCGCTCCGATCGCCCGCCTGCGAGGTCTCCACCGGTTCCATCTTCAACTCCAATCCACCGACGCCGCCGGCCTCCACGCCGCGGTCCACACGACGACGGCGGAACTGAAACCGCCGGAAGACGTGCAATGGATCGTGGACGTGGATCCGTTGGATATGCTGTAGGCGAGTGGGGAGTGATGAGTGGGGAGTGGGGAATGCAAACAGGAGATATCGATGCGGCATGATAATTTGCGAGATCGGACGAAGAAGTTTGCGTTGCGGGTCATTCGGATGGTTACCGCGCTGCCGAAGGATGACGTGGCGCGAACGATCGGCAAGCAAGTTCTGCGCTCAGGAACGGCCGTCGCGGCCATTTATCGCGAGGCGTCGCGGGCGCGCAGCGATGCCGAACTCTCCGCGAAGCTCGGTCTCGTCGAACAGGAACTCGACGAAACTTTGCTGTGGATCGAACTGCTGGTGGAGTCCGAAATCGTCAAGCCGGACAGACTTCAGCCGCTCCACGAAGAAGCCGAAGAACTGCTAAAAATCATGGTCGCTTCGATCAAGCGCATCAAAGCCAAGGGCAAACGCTAAACGCCGAGAGTCTCCCATTCCCCACTCCGTACTCCCCACTCCCCACTAGAAACGCCTTCCGCCCCCCACCCCGCGCGATTTAGAATGGCCGCATGTCCTACCGCTCCTTCAAACGCGTCATCGGCGAAACGAGTCTCGAGCGGAAGTGTCGGTTTTTGTTCGGGGCTTGTTTGCTCGTGCTGATTGCCGCGAGCTTTTATCTTTACGGCCGGCTGACGGAGAAGATCGTCACCGACCAAAATCCCACGCGCGGGCGGCTGCTCGTTGATACGGCCCTCATTCAAGAACATTGGGAAAACTGGAACCCCGGGCCCGGCGATGCCGGCGGCGGCGGCGCGGGTAACTTTGCGCCGACCGGCGGCAAGGATGAATTTCAGGAGCTCATTCAAGAGCTCAGCAAGACTTGGCAGATGAATAAGTTCGAGAAGAACTTCATCCGGCCGGACAAAGTCGAAAAAGGCGAACAGCCGGTCGACGATTGGGAACGGGCCTTCCTCGCCGAAGCCGCCGAAGGCCCGCCGCCCGACGCCGCGCAGGCCTCGATCACCAGCAAGCCCGGCACCGATATGGAAAAGCCGGTCGTGAAGAAAGATCGGTTCACCGACGGCAATCAATACTACGAGTACTACCAAGCGATCTATGCCGCGCCGAGTTGCGTCGGCTGTCATCGTGTGCGCGACGTCACGCGCGAACTCTACGACGGCGACCTGATGGCCGTCGCCAAGGTGCGCATCTCCAACGGCCCCACGCAGGCCAATCTGAACCTCAATCGCGCGTTCCTGCTGTCGTCGGCCATCGTCACCGTGTTCCTGGCGATGGTCGCCAGTTGGGTCATCGTGCGGTACGTCATCGTCAAGCCGCTCAAGCACTTGCAGGACGTCAGCGACGAAATCGCTAAAGGCGACCTCGCACTGCGGGCCGACATTCACACCGGCGACGAATTCGAAGCCCTGGCTACGGCGTTCAACCGCATGCTCCGCCATCTCACCGATACGCAACAAGAAATCCGCAAGACGAACTCGCAGCTCGACGCCAAAGTCGACGAATTGGCCCAACTCAACATGCGGCTCTTCGAATTAAACCGCCTGAAGAGCGACTTTCTGGCGACGATGAGCCACGAATTGCGCACGCCGCTGAATTCGATCATCGGCTTCAGCGAAGTGCTCGGGTCCATTTCGTCGCTCGACGACAAACAAAAGCGGTACGTCACCAACATTCAAAAGTCGGGCAAGGTGCTGCTCGACATGATCAACGACATCCTGGACCTCGCCAAAATCGAAAGCGGCAAGATGGAGCTGCGGCTCTCGGAATTTCCGATCGAGCACGTCGTCGTGGCCCAGTGCGATTCAGTCCGCCCGCTGTCGGAGAAGAAAAACATCGATCTCACGGTCCATGTCGAACCGGTCGACGAGCCGCTCACGCAAGACCAGAACAAGCTTCAGCAGATTCTCAACAACCTGCTCTCCAACGCGATCAAGTTCACGCCGGAGGGAGGCCGCATCGACGTCCGCGCCTCACGCACGCCGGACGACAAGCTGGAAATGGTCGTCGCCGATACGGGCGTCGGCATCAGCGAAGAAGACCAGACGGCCATCTTCGAAAAATTTCGCCAGGGAACCATCTCGTCGTCGGGCGATACGATGACCCGCGAATACTCGGGCACCGGGCTGGGGCTGTCGATCGTCAAGGAACTCTGCAAACTGCTCGGCGGCGAGATTTCGCTGGAGAGCGAACTCGGCAAGGGGAGCCGGTTTACGATCCGAATTCCGTGGCACTATCGCCGCATGACGTCTCCTGCCGCAGGCTCCTTGAGCGATTCGATCGACGGCCTAACCCTGGGCAACGCGATCCGCGAAGAACAAAACGGCCGCAAACCCCACTCGATCGCCCCGAGCCCAAGCTTGGGCATCGGCGATCCGTGAAACTAAGAAGCGGCGTCATCGAAGCACACTAGCCCTGCAGCGCAAGCAAGGGGACATTCAATCAGCGAGGATTTTTCCATGTCCCCTTGCTTGCGCGGCGGGGCTAGTATTTGGTGGCCAAGTCGGTTGCTAATCGGCTATTGGCAGTTCAGCACGTAATTGACGGCGCACAGAAATTCGTCGTCCGTGTTGAGATACACGGTGCTCTGTCCGCGCGTCCACCAGTGTTTCGGCGACGGACGCCGCCCCAGTTTCAACTGTCGCGTACACCATGCTTTGAACTGCTCCGCAGTGTCATCGGGATCGATCTTGGAACTGACAACGACGTGCACATGGTTCGTCCGCACGTTGACGGCATTCAGCGGCCAGCGGCGAATTTCGCAATGTTTGCGGATCACTTCCTCGACGACCTTTCGCTCTTCGTTGCCCAGAACGATCGGCGGATGCGCGAGCCCTTCGTAAGACCTGGCTTCCAACGGTCCGTTAGGCAATTGCAGCCCGTGACCGCGATCGACCCATCCACGTTCATCGCCGGGCAGCCGTGTACCGTAGGTCGTCCAAGTCAGGAAGTACGCCAACGGATCCGGCAGCGGGATATTCATCGGCGTAGCGTCGTCAAGAAGCATTAGCGGAGAATACTAGCCCCGCAGCGCCAGCAAGGGGGTATTTGATCGGCGGCGATTTTACCATGTCCCCTTGCTGGCGCGGCGGGGCTAGTGTGGGGTGGTGAGTCGTAAGCGGCGGTCATTCGTACCGCAGCGCCTGAATCGGGTCCAATCGCGAGGCCTTCCAGGCCGGGTAGTAGCCGAAGATGATGCCGACCAGCACCGACGAACTGACCGAAGCCACGACGGCCCAGGTCGAGGATTCGACCGGCCATTGCTTCCAATAGTTCATAAACGCCGACCCGCCCCGGCCGAGCACCACGCCCAAAGCCGCGCCGAGCAAACAGAGGATCACGGCCTCGATCAGAAATTGCCGCAGAATGTCGCGAGGTCGCGCGCCGACGGCCATTCGCAGGCCGATCTCCCGGGTACGTTCCGTCACCGTGACGAGCATGATGTTCATGATGCCCACGCCGCCGACGACGAGCGAGATCAAGGCCACGGCCAAGAGCAGGCTCCCCATCTGCGCGCTCGACGAGCCCATCGCGGCGCTCTGCTCCGTCATATCGCGGATGTTGAAATCATTCGGCTCGTTGTCGCGCAGCCGATGCTTGCGACGGAGCACTTCCGACATCTCCTTCTTCGCCGTCGCCATATCGACGCCGTCGCCGACGCGCAGCGCGATGCGGTCGACCGTCTCCAGGCGGTTGGCCTGCGGATAGTTGGCGGTTTGCGAAGTCGACGGCACCGGGTAGAGCGGCAAGTGCAGGCCGGGGTAACGTTCGTTAAGCGAGTTGACTTGGCTGGCCGTGTCGATCGGCAAAGCGACGCTTTGATTGGTTTCCTGCAGCGACTCGCCGGCGACTTTGTATTTCACCGTCGTCCAAGGGGCCAAGAGCGTATCGTCTTGGTCGAAGCCGACCATGTCGGCCCCCTTCCCTTCCAGCGTGCCGATCACGCGAAACGGCTGGTTGTTGATTCGCACGTCCTGCCCGACCGGCGAACTATCGGGAAACAGCTCGCGCACCAAAGTTTGACCGAGCACGCAGACCGGAACGCTGTTGCGGACGTCTTGCTCCGTGAAGAAGGAACCTTCCTCGAGCGGCCACTGGCGAACGTCGGGATAAGCCGGCGACGTGCCGTATAGATAGAACGGCACCCAGTTTTTGTTGCCGTACACGACTTGCGTGCGAGCCCGGACGATCGGCGCGACTTCGGCGATGTATTCGGCGCACTCGACTTCAAGTGCCTCAAGATCACTGACCAAAAGCGTATTACCCGAACCGCCGCCGAGCGTGATGCCGCCGCTCGAGGCCGCGCCGGATTGAATCAGCAGGTTATTGGCCCCCATCCGCGCGATGGTTTCGCGAATCGCCCGGGCCGAGCCTTGCCCGATCTCGATCATCGTGATGACGGCCGACACGCCGATGACGATCCCCAGCGTCGTGAGCGCGGAGCGCAGCACGTTACGCCTAAGCGATCTCAGGGCGACGCGGGTTGTTTCGACGAATTGCAACATCGTAGGAAGTCAGTTGTCCGTTGTCCGTCGTCCGTTGCTGAGACTGTTTAGCCGCATCGCTTGCGATGCGCGCCCGCCGTTCACAAATCATTCTTCGTCGAGCACATGCACGTGTCCGGCGCCGTCATCTGCGATCAGTCCGTCGCGCATGACGATTCTTCGGTGGGCCGCGGCGCCGACGTTGGGGTCGTGCGTCACCAGCAGAATCGTGATCCCCTCTTCGGCGTTGAGCCGCTTGAAGAGTTCCAGGATTTCTTTGCTGGTCTTCGAGTCGAGGTTGCCCGTCGGTTCGTCGGCCAGAAGCAACCGCGGTTGGTTGATCAGCGAACGGGCGATCGCCACGCGTTGCTGCTGACCGCCCGACATCTTGCCCGGTTCGTGATCGAGTCGATCTTCGAGGCCGACGCGCGTGAGCAGTTCGACCGCTCGAGCCCGGGCCACTGTGTCGCTGGGTCGCGAGGTCGAATACTCCAGCGGCATCAGCACGTTGTCGACCGCCGTCGTCCGGGCCAGCAAATTGAAGTTTTGAAACACGAAGCCGATCTTCTGCCCGCGAATCCGGGCCAGCCGATCGCGCGACATACCGGCGACGTCTTCGCCGTCGAGAACGTAGCGACCGCTGGTAGGGCGATCGAGGCAACCGAGCAAGTTCATGAGCGTCGACTTGCCCGAGCCCGAGGCGCCCATGAGGGCGATCATCTCGCCGTCGCGAATCTCCAGGCTCACTCCCTTGAGCACCGGCAGTTCCACTTCGCCGAGCAGGTACGTCTTGCGGACGTCGGCAAGCTCGATGAGCGGAGCGGCGTTGGGATTAGGGGAGATCATGAAAGTCTTCGATTGCAACTACGACTTCGGCGAACTCGAATCACAATTGCAAAATGCAAATTGGTAATTGCAAATTGCAAAATGGCGGACGCGGGCTCTTCAATTTGCGATTTGCGATTTGCGATTTGCAATATCCTTGGGCGATTAAGACTCTTTCTTCCCGCCATAGACCTTCGGAGCAAACGGATTCACCGTGCCGACCGCGGACGATTCGCGGACTTCGCCGACGATGAGTTCTTGCTTATCCGAAATGCCGCCGCCGGTGATTTCGGTCTTGGTGCCGTCGGTCGCGCCGATCGTCACTTCGACCGGCTTCACTTGGCTCCCTTCGCGAACCCAGACGAACGACTTGCCGCGTGCCGCCGGACCTTCGGCCGGATTCACGCCGCCGACGACTTGCTCCGGTCGGGGCTTCCAGCGCAGCGCGGCGTTTGGCACGAGCAGCGCCCCGCTGCGCTTCGTGACTTCGAATTGCAGATTAGCCGTGAGATAGGGCAAGAGTTTGCCGGAGCTGTTGTCGGCGTTGACGACGACCGTGTAAGTCACGACGTTTTGCGTCATCTGCGCGTTGAGGCGAATCTGGCCGACGACGCCGTTGAAGTTTTCGCCCGGATGCGCATCGACGTTGAAGCGCACCGTTTGGCCGGGCTGTATCCGCCCGATGTCGGCTTCGTTCACCGAGGCCCAGACTTGCACTTTGTTGAGATCTTTGGCGATGAGAAACAAACTCGGAGCGTTCAGGCTCGCGACGACGGTCTGCCCGATGTTGACGCGGCGGTCGATGATCACGCCGTTGATCGGCGAACGAATCGTCGTGTAGCCGAGGTTGCGCTCGGCCCGATTGAGCAGTGCCTGGGCTCGCTCGATATCGGCCGAAGCTCCGATGACGGCCGCTTTCCGCGTGGCGAGCGCGGTTTGCGATTGGACCACCGCCGCATTGCCGACGCCGACGGCCGCCGACGCCGTTTCGTAGGTCGCTTCGTAGAGATCGTATTCCTGCTGCGAGACGACGTTGGTTTTGATGAGTTGCTGGGCTCGCGACCAATCGCGTTCGGCTTTGTGCAGCTGGGCGTGCATCTGCTTGAGATCGGCTTCGGCCCGAGCGACGTCGGCCTCGGCTTCTTTGACGCCGGTGTTCGCTTGCTCCAGCAGCGCGCGGGCTTTGGCGATCTCGGCCTTGGCCTGATTCACTTCTTCTTTGAAGAGCGAATCATCGATGAGCGCGAGCACAATGTCGGGCGTGACGTGCGAGCCGTAGTCGATCGTCTTGCCCGCGGCGTCTTTGCCGAACTCGACGATGCGGCCGGCCACTTGTGCGCCGACGTCGACCACTTCTTCCGGTTCGACGGTGCCGGTGCTATTCACGACGACCGTGAAATCTTCGCGCGTGGCTTGAGCCGTGCGAAACGTCGGACCGGTTTCCTCGGCCGGACGCCAAAACTTCCACCAAGTGCCGCCGGCCGCGGCCAGCAGGCTCACTGCAATGAGAATCGTTTTCATGGGGCGCGAAAGCAAACTCGCACGGCGGGGATGAAGGCGGGGAGAATACGGCGGGAGCAAACAAGCGGGCCGAACCGGCGACAGGGCGCGGCAACGGAACTGCCGTGGGCAGTCACACAGTATTATGAACGGCCATTACCCCGCGGCAAACCCGCGCGGGCGTGAAAACTCTTTAAGCGACCGCCATTCATCAGCCGTCGCTATTACTTGGCTTTGCTCGGCTTGCGCGATTTCGCATCACGGCGGCGGCGTGATTTCTCGTCGGATTTATTCGAGTTCGGCGCGGCGACGGACTCTGCCGATTCCGAAATCGAAGACAACTCGGCATCGTCGTCCTGTGCGGATGCGGACGGCGACGAATTATCCGAGTCGACCAGGGACGCCGAATCGTCGGCCGCGGCAGATTCATCGCCGACCACAGCTTCAACGCTCGTCGAAGCGGACTCTTCCGGCTGCGCGTCGGCCGAGGCACGTTCGGCAGCGGCCGCTTCGTGCGCCGCCGCGTTGGCCGGCTCTTCGGGCATGTTCGGATCGGCCCAGGCGATTTCAACTTTGGCGCCGAACGCCTCTTCGAACAGCTCGGTGCGGCGATCGGCGGCCCAGATATCGACCTCCGGATTCGTCTGCGCAACGACGCGCAGCATGATCTTCCCCTCGTGCTCGACGACCTGCACCCCTTGCACGTTTTGGCTGTTGCTCCGGTCGAGCCCTCCGGCGATGCGCAGGATGCCCGCGAGCTTCTTCACGCGCTTACGATCCGCTTTGGAAAGCCGGCCGTAGCCCGAATGCTTTTTCTTCGGCAGCGATCCGCGATGATATCGGGCCACATTGGCGATGATTTCTAAGTCGCCCGGTTTGAAGCCTGCGAGCCTGCTATTGAGAATCAGGTGGTAGCTGTGTTTGTGGTGCTGATCGTAATTGATCAGGTAACCCACATCTTGCAATCGCGCGGCGGCTTCGAGCAGCGGACGATCTTCGGTCGTGAGTTCGTGCGTACCGATGAGTTGCGAGAGCATCATACCGGCGAGCTTGGCGACTTGCTTGCCGTGCTTCACGTCGGTGCCGCAGGTAAGGGCGAACCGTTCGATGGCCGCCTCTTGGTCGTGAGGGTTGTCTCCTTGAGGGCCGAGCGTGCGGTCGATCATCGTGAGCAGCAGACCGTCGCGCACGCCGCGGTCGTGCACTTGCACGCGGTTCACGCGGAAGTGCTGCATCAGCCGATCAATAATCGTGACGCCGGCGGTGATAATATCGGCCCGGTCGGGGCTGAGGCCCGGCACGGTGCGGCGGGCCTTGGCCGACATCTTCCGCAACCGATCGACCATATGGCTGACTTCAGCCCGCGTCACTTCAAACCCGCGCCGCGGCATACCGGGCTGCCCGCGGCCGGCGGCGATCATATCCGCCAGGGCCGTAAAGGTGCCTCCGGAGCCGATGAGCAAATGCGGCCGCAGGATCGCTTGCTTCGTGCGGCGCTTGAGTTCGCGATCGATCCACTCGACCATCTTTTCGTAATCATCGCCGTACTGGCCTTGCTCGTCGGCGAACATCTCGGTGAGCCGTACCGCGCCCAGCGGCGTCGTGCAAACGGCTTCCACGATGTTGCCCGAGGCCAAGATAATCTCGGTGCTGCCGCCGCCGATATCGCAGACCGCGACGTCTTTCCCCTCGAGTTGAAACGCGCGAGCCACGCTGAAGAACGCCAAGTGCGCTTCCTGCTCGCCGCTGATCACTTCGACGTCGAGGCCGATCTCTTGCTTGCAGCGTCGGCGAAATTCTTCGCCGTCGTCCGCTTCGCGCACCGCGCAGGTGGCGATGCACTTGAGTTCGTTGACCTGATAGCCTTCGGCGATCTGCTTCATCCGCATCAGCGCCGTCATCGCGCGCTCCACGGCTTCCGGATCGAGCCGGCGCGTGCTGCTGAGCTTCCCGGCGAGCCGCGTGGTTTCCTTTTCTTCGTCGAGCACGCGGTACTGGCCGTCGCGCAAGGCTTCGGCGACGATCAGTCGCAAACTATTGGAGCCGATGTCGATCGCCGCGAGGCGATGCGAAAGTTCGGGCGAGAGAAACTGCTGCGGCTCGTTGTGGGGCGTCATCGTCGGGCTCGCGGGGCGAGTGAATGCGGCGGCTGCCGGCATCTCCAAAATCTACCATATCGCCGGCCCGTGCGAACGCCCGGAAACACGTGCAGTCCGGGCCAAGTCGACGCGCCGCAACCGGTTGTAGCGGTTGACCCTAACCACGGTGGGGCCGATAATTCTCGATTCGCCGCGACTGTTCGACACCATTCGGCAACCACCCCACCCGTGAAACTTCTGCGCAGCCTCGATGAGCTTTCGGCCACGGAGCGCGGCGGCGCCGTGGCGGTCGGCAATTTCGACGGCGTCCATCGCGGCCATGCCGAACTCACGGCACGGCTCCGCGCGCAGGCCCGGCGGGTCGGCGGACCGGCCGTGGTCTTCACGTTCGACCCCCATCCGGCGTGGATCCTCCGTCCGCAATCGGCGCCGACGCCGCTCACTTGGGTCGACCGCAAAGCGGCGCTGTTGGCGGAGCTCGGCGTCGACGTCATGGTCGCCTACCCGACCGACGAAGCCTTGCTCAATCTCACGGCGCGGGAGTTCTTCGACCGCATCCTCGTCGGCGCGCTCGGGGCAAAAGCACTCGTCGAAGGGACCAACTTCTGCTTCGGCCACGACCGCACCGGCACGATCGACGTCCTGCGCCAATTTGCGACCGAGGCCGGCATTCAGCTCGAAGCGGTCGAGGCCGTACGGTTCGACGACGACATCGTCTCCAGCTCGCGCATCCGCACGCTTATTCACGACGGCCGCCTCGCCGAAGCCGGCCGGCTGCTCACGCGGCCGTATCGCATTCGCGGACTGGTTCGCCACGGAGCAGCCCGCGGCGGCAAGCTCGGCTTCCCTACGGCCAACGTCGACGGCGTCGACACGCTGCTCCCCGGCTCCGGCGTTTACGCAGGCCGCGCTTGGGTGAAGGGAACGCCCTGGCCCGCGGCCGTCAACGTCGGACCGAACCCGACCTTCGGCGAACAGGCCCTAAAGATCGAAGCCCACCTGATCGACTTCCACGGCAACCTGTACGGCGAACTGTTGGAACTCGACTTCGCGGCGCAACTGCGGCCGGTAAAAAAGTTTGCCGGGCTGGAAGAACTGAAGACGCAACTTGCGGCCGATGTGCAACAAGCGCGAACGATCGTCGAACAAATGGATTAACACACGATGCCCAGCGAAGCACACTAGCCCCGCCGCGCCAGCAAGGGGACATTCGACGTCGATGAGAGATCCGCATGTCCCCTCGCTTGCGCTTCGGGGCTAGTATTCTTCGACGGCATCGAATCAAACGATCTCAACAGACAACGAACAACTGACCACGGACCACGGACACCGAATGTCAATTAACTGGCCCCGCTTCGTCGAAATCATCCGCGCTCACCAGCGTTTCATGCTCGTCAGCCATGTGCGGCCCGACTGCGATGCGCTCGGCAGCGAGCTTGGCATGGCGGGCATTCTCGAAGCCCTCGGCAAACACGTACGCATCGTCAACGGGCAGGCCACGCCGCCGAACCTGGCGTTCATCGACCCGACCAAACGCATTCGCGCGATCAACGTCGAAGTGCAGCCCGCCGACCTCGCCGACGTCGAAGTCATCATGATTCTCGACACCAGCGCTTGGGCTCAGCTCGGCCCGATGACCGACGTCATCAAGGCCAGCACCGCCAAGAAAATCGTGCTCGACCATCACGTCAGCAGCGACGAACTCGGCGCGGAACAATTTAAAGACACGACGGCCGAAGCCACGGGCCGGCTGGTCTACGACGCCGCGGAGCAACTCGGGGTGAAGCTCACCGCCGAAATCGCCATGCCGCTCTTCGCCGCCGTGGCCACCGACACCGGCTGGTTCCGCTTCGGCAGCACTTCGGCGCAGACGATGCGCTGCGCCGCGGGCCTCATCGAAGCCGGCGCGCAACCGGCGCGCATCTACAACGCACTCTACGAGCAAATGACCGTCGGCAGGCTGTTGCTCATCGGTCGCACGCTCGCGGCGACGAAGGTTGAAATGAACGGCCGCCTCGCCCACACGCGCATCCTTAAGGAAGATTTCACCATCACCGGCGCGCTCCCCAGCGATACGGAAGACGTCGTGAATATGACGCTGCAAATCGCGGGCGTGGAAATGGCCGTAATCTTAGTGGAACAAGCCTCGGGCCAATTCAAAGTGAGCTTCCGCAGCCGGTGTGCGGCCGATTGCAGCAAGCTGGCCGAACAGTTCGGCGGCGGCGGTCACAAAGCCGCGGCCGGCGCCACGGTCGACGGACCCTACGACGCCGCAGCCTCGCGGGTGCTTGACGCCGCAAAAGCGGCGATGCGATAATTACGAGCGTGTGAAACGTCCGAACTGTCTGTTCAATAGCCCCAGGTGCATACCTGGGGCAAAGCGCCGCGCAGGAACGCGCGTCGCAAGTCGAGCGCTTCACATCCCGCCTCCGCTTGCAGCTCTGAACAAAACGCTTCGTCACCCCACTGCATCGACCCTCCACTAGCAGGAACGCGTCGTGGACGAAATCCCCTTGGCCCCCGATGGGCCCTCCTTGCGCAAAGGCGCCAACTCCGCGACCGTCGCCGCCGCGGGTAAACACGCTCATCCACACGGCCCCGGCGTCCTCTTCCGCGAGCCCCCGCGGCGCGGCTTCCTCTACAATGCCTTCGCGGCGATCACCGGCGCGCTGGTCGGCCTCGCCCCGCTGGCCGCGGGCATCGCGGTTTATCTCGATCCGCTCCGTCGCAAAAAGGCGGCCGCCTCGGCGATTCCGGTCACCACGCTCGACGCCATCCCCGATGCGTCCAAGGGCGACGTCCTCGTCGGCCTCTACAAGATCGTCGCCGATCGCCAAGACGCCTGGAACACCTACGTCAACGAACCGGTCGGCGCCGTTTATCTCGTCGTCCCCAAGGGAACGAAAGAGATCAAGGCCTTGAACGCCACCTGTCCGCACCTCGGCTGCTTCGTCGATCTGCAGCAATCGGCGGCAGGCTATTCGTTTAAGTGCCCCTGCCACACCAGCGCCTTCAACGGCGACGGCACGAAGATCGAACCCTGCGTCTCGCCGCGCGACATGGACTCCATGGAATGCGTCGTCAAGAAACGTATTACCGGCGATCAGCTCGACGTCAGCGTCGTCTTCGAAAACTTCCAGCCCGGCCTCGAGGAGAAGAAGCGTAAATCATGAGAGGCTTATTTCGCTGGATCGAAGATCGCACCGGAATCGGCGGGCTCATGCACGAAGCGCTCTACGAGCGCGTGCCGGGCGGCGCGCGGTGGCGCTACGTTTGGGGCAGCACGCTGGTGTTTGCCTTCGCCGTGCAAGCCATCACCGGCACGTTTCTCTGGATGGCCTATAGCCCGAGCAGCCAAACCGCTTGGGAAAGCACCTACTACATCCAGCACCAGATGCAATTCGGCTGGCTGCTGCGCGGGCTGCACCACTACATGGCCCAAACCATGGTCGTGCTCCTGGCGCTCCACTTGTTTCAAGTGGTGATCGACGGCGCGTACAAAGCGCCGCGCGAATTCAATTTCTGGCTCGGCCTGATCTTGATGCAGATCGTGCTGGCCTTGGCGCTCACGGGCTACTTGCTCCCGTGGGATCAGCGCGGCTATTGGTCGACCGGCGTCGCCACGAGTCTCATGAGTTTGGTGCCGATCGTCGGCGAACCGCTGCAGAAGCTCGTGGTCGGCGGCGGCGAATACGGCCACCATACACTTACGCGGTTCTTCGCGCTGCACGCCGGCGTGTTGCCCGCGACGCTTGTCGCTTTTCTCGTATTACACGTCGCCATCTTCCGCAAACACGGTATCCACCCGAAGAAGCTCGACCCGGCGAAAGATTGCTACTTCTGGCCCGATCAGGTCCTGCGCGACGCCGTCGCTTGCCTCGCCGTGCTGCTCGTTGTTTTGTTCTGCATCGCCATGCCGGTGATCTTCGGCCACGACGGCACCTTTGAAGAACGCATGGCGGCCGCGCGGGCCAATCCCGGCGCGCACCTGGGCGCTCATCTCACGGCCCCGGCCGACCCGTCGAACGCCTTCTCCGCGGCCCGGCCCGAGTGGTACTTCCTGTTCCTGTTTCAATTCCTGAAGTTCTTCCACGGTGAAGACGCCGAACGAATCGGCGCGCTCTACATTCCCGGCGCCGTCATGGGCGTGCTCTTCCTGATGCCGATCCTCGGCCGCTGGAAGCTCGGGCACCGCTTCAACGTGCTGTTCCTCGTCGTCTTGCTGGCCGGCGCAGGCTACCTCACGGCCCAAGCCTGGCACGACGACAACATGGCCGGCGTCGAATCGCAGAAAGTCGAATTCATTCCCGGCTTCGCGCGCACGAAAGATAAGCTCGACGCTTCCAAAGCCTACATCACGGCCGTGCGCGACGCCGAAGACGAAGCCCATCGCGCGGTCGAACTCGTCGGCGCGCCGGCGGGCATCCCGCCACAAGGCGCGGTCGCGCTGCTGCGTAAAGACGCGAAGACGCAAGGTGCTCGATTGTTCCGAGCGAAGTGCGCTTCGTGCCACAGCGCTTCGGCCGGCCCGGACCAAGGAATCATCGCCGACCCGCCGTCGGCCCCCAACCTGCACGACTTCGGTTCCCCCGAGTGGATCGCCGGTTTGCTCGACCCGAAGCGGATTGACACGGCCGACTACTTCGGCAACACGGCGCACGGCACGGCCGGCATCAAGGCCCGCGCCGACGCGGCGAAGAAAGCCGGCGAAGACGCGCCGGGCGACGAGAGCATGACGCTCTGGGTCAAAGAAAACTACTCGACCGACGGCAAATCGGCCGCCGAGAAGAAAGAGATCGAAGACGAAATCCGGGCCGTCAGCGCGGCGCTCGCCGCCGAGGCGGGCATCGAAGGCCGGATGCTCGTCGCCACGCCCGACCTGCCGGCCGACAAAGTGAAGGCCCTCGTCGCCAAGGGGCAAGAGGTGCTTAAGGACGAAGGCAAATGCGCCGGCTGTCACAAGTTCGGCGGCGTCGGCGATCTCGGCATCGCGCCGGACCTGACCGGTTACGGTTCGAAGCGTTGGCTCTTGGAACTGATCAGCAACCCGGCCGCCGAACGGCACTACGCCGACCAAAACGACCGGATGCCGGCCTTCGCCAAAGACGCCGACCCGAAGAACAACCAACTCTCGCCGCAAGAACTGGAACTACTCGTCAACTGGCTCCGCGGCGAATGGTACCGGCCGACGGAGTGAGGCAAATGGGGAAGTCGGAATGGGGAATGGGGAATGGGGAATGCATGAGCCCATCCCCATAAGTCGCGCAATTTATCGCTTGCGGTTACGCCGGCCCTAACCCGACGTCCCCGCGACGCTGTTTAATGTCGCGAGCCCCGTCTTAATTCCCCATTCCCCATTCCGACTTCCCCATTCATCTCCTCAGATACTTCTGATAAGCGGCGACCGCGAGTTCGTCGCAGCGATCGTTCTCCGGGTGCCCGCTGTGGCCTGCCACGCGTGTGTACTTCACGCGATGTTCGCGGATGAGTTTGTCGAGTTGCTGCCAGAGGTCGACGTTCTTGACCTCTTTCCAGCTTTTCCCTTCGCGGCGCCGCCAGCCGTTGGCTTTCCACGTCGGCATCCACTCGCTGATCCCTTTGCCGACGTAAACGCTGTCGGTCAGCAGTTCCACGAACGTCGGCCGCTTGAGCGTCTGCAATCCTTCGACGACCGCCTGGAGTTCCATGCGGTTGTTCGTCGTCTCGGCCTCGCCCCCCGATTGCTCGAGCGTCTTGCCGGTCGAAGGATGCTGCAAAATAAACGCCCACCCTCCCGGCCCGGGATTGCCGCTACAGCCGCCGTCGGTAAAGAGCAAGACTTCAGGGGATTCGGCGTCGGAAGGCATAAATGTGCTTGGAGACGAGAGCCGGGAGCGAGGAGCAAGAAGCGAACCGCCGCCATTAAATACTAGCCCCGACGCGCAAGCGAGGGGGCACGGCGAAAGTCAAGCCAACTTTTGGCCGGCGCACATTCCGGCTTACGAATCAAGCGCGCTTTTGGCCGGCAACTAGGCCGGCCAAAAGTTGATTGGAACGACCGGCCCAAATCTGGGAAACTACGCAATGCGCCGCTGCGCGCCGGCGGCGTCGCCGAAACATTAGCCCTCGGCGAGCCGCCGGGGGCAATCGACGCGAAATCGCCGCAAACCACAACCACCACACACTAGCCCCGCAGCGCAAGCGAGGGGACATTGACGCGTCCCAACAATTCACGCCCATGAACCAACACTTATTACAACAGCGAGCCGGGAGCGTGAGCGACCGGAGTCTTTACGCGGAGTACGAAGATCGACGAACAATAGCGGCGCCGATGAATCTCCGTTGCCGACCTTTTATCAACGTCACTCTCACCCGCCCTGCGGTCATTCGCCTCCGTCAGGAGGCGACGAACAACGCAGTCTCCCGGCGGGAGAGGGGCTTCGGCGACGCCATGTCCGACGAGTCGATTTCTGTTCGGATGCGATCCTTATCGTCAATCGTTTTGCAATTACAACCGCGCTACCGTAAGTGCGTACATTTTCGAGGGGGTGCGTACATCGAGGTCGAAAATGTACGCACCACGTCACTTAGAACTAAGGGTGCGTACATTTCGGGGTCGGATGTACGCACTCGCAATTCTGGCGCAGTTGCAAATCTGTTGCGATTAGAGAGTCCGGAACGCCACGGAGGGCGTTCCCTACAGTTGGCGATTTCTGCTCCGGAATTTGGCTTGGGTCTTAGTCTCGGGCGAGTCGCCCGGGGCAGCGTCGATCGACTCACCGATGTCGACGATCGTTCGACGCCGCCCCCGGCGTACGCGGCTGCGCCGCTATCGACGGGGGCTAAGACCGCCCCGCTCGCCTCGAACGACGCCGCAGACTAAGCTAATTCCCGAACATTCGTACTCCTGAGATCACGCCATGTCTCCCGTTTTTCTCACGCTCGCCCTTTCACTCGTGGCCGCCGACGTCGAGCCGGCGCTCCGGCCCGGCGTCGAATTGCATTACCGCGGCACCGTCGCCAAGGTCGAGCGCGACCGCACCGTCGAGGCCGCCGGTAAGTCGTTCGACGTGGCGATCACGGTCGCCGCGCACGACGCCGAAGGCACCGAATACCTTTGGCAGACGACCGAGAGCGGCGCAGGCACTTTCGGCTGGGCCGAACGGTTCGGCCGGCTGCAACAATCGGCCGACGGCACGGCTCCGGCCGCCGAAGGCCCCGCCCTGCTCTACGACTACGGCAAAGGCAAACACGTCGTCCCGCTGCCCGCTCCGCGGCTAAAGCTTTCCGAGAAACCGGAAGCCGGACAGAAATGGGACGTCGACGGACTGGAGCTTGAAATCGTCCGCGCGCAAAACGCCGCCGGCCGCGCCTGCTGGGTCGTCGAACTTCGCAACCAATTCGGTCTCGTCGGTCGCGCTTGGGTCGACCAAGAATCTCAGGTCGTCCTGCAGCGCGAGGCGAAGGTGTTCATGGATCAAGGGACCGAATACCGTCTGGCTTTGGAACTCGCCGACGTCGAGCAACTCAAAGCCACCGACGCGGCGCAGCGGCAAGCCGACTTCGCCGCCCTGCTCCAACTTCGCGACAAACTCAAACGCCCGGCTCGCACAGTCGACGCGAAGCTCTCGCCCGCGCAGCTCATGACCTTGGCGGCCGCCCTGCCCGCGGCCCGAGAAGCAATCAAAGGTCCGACGAGTCGCCTACTCGCCGAAGCGGACCGCGATCTGAAATCTCAGGCCGGCCGTACGTCGGCCCTCGACAAACTTCGCGCCGAGCAACAAGGTCGCGAGCCCGCCAAGTTCGCCGTCGTAGGTCTCGACGGCGCCGAACTCACGAGCGACGAACTGGCCGGTGCCGTCACGGTGCTGCACTTTTGGGACTATCGCGATGAGCCGCTGAAGGAACCGTACGGGCAGGTCGGTTACTTGGAGTTTCTCTACGGCAAGCACAAAGACGCGGGCCTGAAACTTTACGGCGTCGCGGTCGACACGCGGTTCGCGAAGCCCGACACGGCTCGCACGGCCGGCGTGGGCGTGAGGAAGTTCAAGAACTTTATGAACCTCAGCTACCCGATTCTGTTCGACGCGGGCGACCTAATCCGCGAGTTCGGCGACCCGCGTTTGCAAGGGGGCGAGTTGCCGCTGTTCGTGGTCATCGGGCCCGACGGGAAAATCGCCCATTACAAAGTCGGGCACTACGCGGTCGACCGCGAAGCGGGCCTGGCACAACTCAACGGCGTGGTGAAAAGCTTGCTGCCGGCGGAGAAGACAGAGGCGACGAAATAGCTACGTGCCATGCCGTCATCGCCGCAGGCGAGGTCGGCATGCGATCATCGAAAGACATGCCGACCCGGCTTCGCCGTGACGGCATGGCACAGGCAAGACGGTCGGTCGTTGGCAACACCCCCTCACGTTCGCTATGTTAGCGGGCTGCGGCGGGGCTAGTGGCCCAAGGAATCAGCAGTCGCCGCGAATTACGGAAGTTCAATACATCGCACTCGCGAAATCGAAAAGGAGTTTGTCATGAGTCGTCGTCGCCTATCCGTCTGGAGCTATTTGGCTTTGGCGATGTTGGTCGCCTTGCCCTTGGGTTGCAACAAGAGCAGCGATCCGGCCGCGGCACCGAGCGCCGCCGCGGCTTCGACCGACGCACCGGAAGCGGCCGTCAAGGGAATGATCGACGCCGCGACCGCCGGCGATGCGACCGTCGCTTGGAACATCCTCACCGCGAAGCAACAGGCCGACGTGAAGGCCGTCGTGCAAGAGTTGGCCGGCAAGGTCGATCCGGAAGTCTGGCAGCGCGGCTTCGGCATCGTCGATCGGCTGGCGCAGATCGCCAAGACGAAGAAAGACTACATCCTCGGCAGCAGCGTGTTGCCGCAAATGAAGCCGGAAGAAAAAGAGGAGTTGGCCCGCAACTGGCAGCACCTCGTCGACGTGCTCGAGGCGCTGGCGACGACGGATATCAAAACGGTCGATGGTTTGAAGAACACCGACCCGGGCAAGTTTCTCGCGACGACGGGTACGAAGGTTTTGACAGGCGTCGAGAAAGTGATCGAAGGAGCGAGCCCCACCGTTTCCGCGGATTGGAAGTCGATGAAGACGGCCAAGGTATCGCTCGTCTCACGCGAAGGAGACACGGCGACGATCAAGATCGAGACCGAAGGGACGCCGCCGAAGGAAGCCAAGGTCAAGCGGGTCGACGGCAAGTGGCAACCGCTGGACATGGTCGATGCTTGGGACGGCGGCATCGCCGGAGCGAAGAAAGGCTTGGCCGGCGCGGCGATGACGCCCGAGCAGAAACAGCAGGCCTTGGCCGGGATCGCCGTGTTCGAAGGAATGCTCGATAAGATTATCGCGGCCAATGATCAGAAGGCGTTTGACGAAGCGATCGCACCGCTGGCGGCCATGGCGCCGATGATGCTGCCGAGCTTTGGTCCGCCGCCGGCGGCCACGGGTCCGACTGGTTTGGGAGTGCCCGCGCAGACCGGACCGGGCTCCTTGCCCGCGCCGGGAACGTTGCCGAACCCGAGCGGAGCGATCACGCCGCCGTCGCCGATTGGTCCGTCGTTGCCGGGCACCGGAACTCCGGGCAACCCCAACGTGCCGGCAGGCGCACCGTCGGGCGTGCCGGCTTCGGGCGGCCCGACCTTGCCGGCGGCCTCGAAGTAACGGCGGTCGTTGATCGGTTGCGGTCGTCGAGGGGTTGTTGAGTGCGGCCGCTGCGTTAGTGAAATCCGCGTGAATTGCAAGCTCGCGAATTCTTTAGGTAACGCTTGGCCTGTATTTACGCTTAGTGAGCAAGCGACGCTCGCCGCTTGCGGTGAAAATCTGCGCGAAGTTCGATCTTTCGACGAATTGCTGCGTACGACAATAGCCCGCGCCACGGGCGAGCGGTATCGTAGGCGGTTGCCGACGGTTCGGCCTCGCCTTGAGTGCGGGAAGATTTACAACACGTGAAAAAGGATTGGTTATGAAGAGTTTGATTCACCGGGCGGTCGCGGCGACGGCCCTGTTGGCGGTCGGCCTGTTTGCGTCGCTCGGCGCCGTCGGCACGGCCACGGCTGCGGAGCCCGCCGACGTCTACATGCAGAAGCTGTTGAAAGACGTCGCCGCCGGTAACGGCTCGGCCGTTTGGAACGCACTGCCCGAGAGCTATCAAGACGACATCCACGACGTGATCGGCGACTTCGCTACGAAGATGGACGCCGACGTTTGGAACAGCGTCTTCAAGACGGCCGGCAAGCTCGTGAAGGTGCTGAAGGACAAGAAGGAGTTCATCCTCGGCTCGCAGTTCACCGCGCAGATTCCTGCCGAGCAAATGGACGGCATGAAGAAGAATTGGGACTCGGCGGTCGGCGCGCTCGACGTGATCGTCACCTCCGAGATCAAAACGCTCGACGGCGTGAAAGACCTCGACGTCGGCGAGTTCCTCAAGAGCACCGGCGATAAGCTGATGAGCGACCTCGTGGCGGCGGGCGCGGAAGCGACGCCGGAAGCCAAGGAGAATATGGAAAAGCTGAAGAACGCCAAGGTGACGCTGGTCAGCCAAGACGGCGACAAGGCCACGCTGAAGATGGAAATGGAAGGCGAAGAGCCGAAGGACAAGGAGTTCACGCTCGTCGAAGGAAAGTGGCTGCCGAGCGACATGGTCGACGACTGGGACGAGCAAATCGAGAAGGCCAAGGCCGGACTTGAAGCGCTGAAGATCACGCCGGAACAAAAGGCGCAAGTCACGCAGATCACGGCGTTGGCCGACGGTATGCTCGACAACCTGCTGGCCGCCAAGGATCAAGCCGGGTTCGACCAAGCCGTGCAAGGCATCCTGGCGTTCCTGCCGATGTTCGGCGGCGGCCAGGCTGCTCCGCCGGCCCCCAACTAAGCTCGGCGATCGCGTCTGGTCGATAAACACAACGGCCCGGAGCTAACTAAGGCTCCGGGCCGTTCGTCGTTTCGTACTTCGATAATGTTACTTTGCTTCGACGGCCGGCAGCCCTTCGGGCGGCGTGAAGTTAAAGTTGCGGCTCTGCGAGAAGAACTCCAGCGGGTTCTCGTAGACGATCTTGCGAATGAGCGACTCGGGATGGCCGCGCCGCCGCATGGCCATGATGAAATCGGGCACGGCCGTCGGTTTCGACGGTCCCCAATCGCCGGCGGAGTTGACCATCAGACGCTCGGGCCCGTAAAGCTCGACCATATCGACGGCCCGTTCCGGCGTGCATTTGCTCACCGGGTAAAGCGTCATGCCGGCCCAAAAGCCCTCCTCCAGCACTCCGCGGATCGTGTGCTCTTCGACGTGATCGACCAGCACCCGCGAGCGGTCGAGCCGGCGATCGTCGCAGAGCATGTCGACGATCATCCGCGTCCCCTTGAGCTTGTCTTCCAAGTGCGGCGTGTGGATGAGAATCTGTTCGCCCCGCTTCGCCGCCAGGTCCAAGTGTTCGAGGAAGATGATTGACTCGTTCTTAGTGTTTTTATTGAGCCCGATCTCGCCGATGCCGAGCACGCCCGGTAGGTCGAGAAACTCGGGCATCATGGCGATGACTTCGCGCGAAAGTTTTACGTTCTCGGCTTCCTTGGCGTTGATGCACATCCACGTGAAGTGGTGCATGTGGTACCAGCCGGCCCGCTTCGGTTCGAACGTCGTGAGTTGGCGGAAGTAGTCGCGAAAGCCGTCGACGCTGCCGCGGTCGAAGCCGGCCCAAAACGCCGGCTCGCTCATGGCGACGCAGCCCATCTTGGCCAGCGTTTCATAGTCGTCGGTCGTTCGCGAGACCATGTGGATATGCGGATCGATGTAGTACATGCGCTCGGCGGTTCAGGGTTCGAGGTTCAGGGTTCGGGCGCGTCGCCCATTTAGCCCCGGAGCTTGTCTCCGGGCTCTTCGCATTCTCACTCAATCGGCGTCAGATCCCCCACTTCTTCCGCCACTCCTCGTCGTACGGCAGCGAGAAGATTTGTTGCACCTGCTCGGCTCGGTTCGGTTCCGCGCTTTCTAGCTGTGCGGCGCCTTGGAGCACCGCGAGGCCGTCTTGAATCCGCCGCATCCGAGGGTCGCCGGCGAGCGAACCTTCGGCCCGTTGAAAACGGTCGAGGCAGGCGGCGAGTTCGAGAATCTTGGCGCGGACTTCCAAGAAGTCGCGGGTCAGCAGATCGGGCGCGGAAAGCGGGACGGACATCGATGGCCTCGACGGCGGCGGCAACAGGATGAGTTTCGGCCGGAAGGATGGCGGCGGGGGCTTCGGCCGGCGGCGGGAAGGAAGCCTCCTTGCCGGAAAAGCCCCCATGGCGCTAGTTTGGACCGTGTGAAGGCGGAAATCAAGCGACGCCGCGGGGCACTGCGAACTAGGCCGCGCCGCAAGGTCGACGCCGTCGGACACCTCGCCGCCCGTCCGCACAGTTCGCCTAATCCCACCGTGGGGTTTCCGCCTCAAGCGATCCATAAGCCCTGACGATGACAACGACGGATACCCGAAATTCGGCGGATGAGCAAAAGGGGGCGGCGGGTGAACGCGGCGTTGACCGCTACCTTCGAGCTGTTGGCCAAGACGAAGAACGAAGCGGCGGTCCCGGTGCTGATTTCGGCTCTGGATTCGACGTCGCCGGTCATCGCCACGGCCGCGGTGCGCGCCATTCTGCAACGTCGCTGCCCGACCGGCATGCGCCAACTCGTCGGCCGATTCCATGAGATGAGCGACGCGTGGCGCGAGGTCATTCGCGAGTTTCACGGGCGGCTGTTGCCGGCCTTGCGTGATGCCGTGCTCAGCGGCGACGTGCACCTTGTGGAAAACGGCTGCGATGCCGCCCGGCTCTTTTGCGAATACGACCTGATCCCGACGCTGCTCGTGGCGTTGGAAGACGACGCGAACCCATACCGCGAAACCGTGGCGCGGACGCTCATCGACTTGGCGGACGCATTGTTCCAGGATCTGGCCGGCGAGCGCGATGAGCGGCGTCGGCGCGATCCGCAACTTTCGCGGCGTAACGCCGTCAGCGCTTTGGAATCCTCGGTACGCCGGTTCCCGCGACATCAACGGCTGGAGCCGATCGAAGCTTTCTTGCAACTGACGACGCGCGACAACGCCGCGCTGACGGGCCTCTTGAACGACGTCCGCGAGTCGACGTTCGTGCCGCTCTTGCAAGTGTTGCACGGCAGTAATCGGCCGGGGGTGTTGCGATTGCTGATCGGTTTTCTCGACGACGCTCGCCCGCCGTCGGCCGGATTGGCGTCGCTGTTTCGCCGCAACGATCGGAAGTGCGTCGATGCGCTGCTGCGGAAGTTTCACGGCGAGCCGAGCCAAGCCATTCGTCACAACTTGCGGCACGTCGACCATGTCGGCTGGCTTGGCGAACATGCGCTCATCGACGAACTGGAAGACGGTCCGCAGCAGGCGGTCGTGCGGCTGGCGACGACGGTCAACCTGAAGCGCGACGAAATCGTGAAGGTGCTGGAACATTTGGCGCTGCGCGGCAAGCCGGGGGCGCGACGTGCGGCGCTCGAGGCCTTGCGGCCGTTTAACGGTGCCGACGCCAACACCGTCGTGCTGCGGGCGCTACGCGATAACGACGTCTATGTGCGTGCCGCGGCTTTGGGGCAACTGCGCCCGCGCGGTATCCCGGGGGCGTTGTCGACGCTGATCGACGCGCTCGATAGTCCCGCACGGCCGGAACGAGATGCGGCGCGGGCCAACCTGGAAGAGTTCAACCTCAAGCGGTTCCTGCCTGCTTTCGACATGCTGGAGGAAGAAGTCCGCAAGACGACCGCCGCGCTGGTTCGCAAGATCGACTACACCGCTCCGCAACTGCTGCGCGAAGAATTGGAATCGCCGCAAGCCAAGCGGCGAATGCGGGCTTTGAGAATGATTGCGGCGATGGATCTGGCGAAAGATCTGGAAGAGGCCGTGCTCCTGCGAGCCGACGACGACGACCACTTGGTGCGCGTCGAAGCGGTGCGAGTGTTGGCGGGGCTGACCACCCCATCGACCCAGGAGAAGTTACTGGCGTTGGCCGCCGATTCGAGCTACGCGGTGCGCGAGGCGGCTTGGAACGCGATTGAGGAATCAGGCCGCGGCGGCGGATTGAGCTTGGAAGAACTGGAGCGGCTGCGCGAAAGCTTCTCCGAACAAGCCGACGCCGCACATCGGGCCTCGCAAAACGGTGCACCTCCCGCAGCGCCGCCGATCACCTATCCGCAGATGCCGCCGACGGCGTCGGAGGTCGGCTATGGCGGGTAGCTTGGCAGGTGCCGACGGTGTGTTTTGGATCGGCGTGCTGACCGTCGTCGGGCTGCTGGCGTGGCTCGGCTTCGGCATGGCCCGCAATCGAAAGCCCGACCTTTACCAGCCGCGCAAGCTGTTCGACGAGTTGTGCAAGCTGCATCGACTCGACCGCCGCGAGATCGTGCTCTTGCACACGCTGGCCAAAGAGCGGCAGTTGGAGATGCCCGCCCTGCTCTTCGTGCATCCCGAGCATTTTACGCCGGGGCTGCGGCACGACGACGACGGGTATGTGGAAGCTCTGGCCGCGATGCGGACGAAGCTCTTCGGAGACGAACCGACAATAGAACGGCCGGCCGCCGCGTAAGTACGCGCGGTCAACGCCGTGTGCCACTGGTGGCTTGCCCACCAGTGCATCATCCGCGTTGATTATGGGCACTGGTGGACGAGCCACCAGTGGCACCCAACAACGCGTTACGAAGAACGCCTTTAGTAAGCGCTACCGCCGGCGGCGACCGGCGGACGTCGCGGGGCGAAGACGTTTGAGACCGTGCCCGGCGATTGCGGCATACCACCGTCCGGAGCTTCGAGGGCGCGCGTGCCGCTTGCACCGCCGCCGAATTGCATGGTGCGGGCTTGACGCTTGTAGCCGATTTGGTCGAAGAACACGGCCATCGGAACGCGCTGGATACCGAGGCGTTCGGCTTCGGCGGTCAGTTCGTTGTAGCGATCAGCCGAGTTCTTGTCGGCAGGCACCGTGCCGAGCACGAGGTAACGGGTTTCGATATCGAGCTTGCCGCGGAGTTGGCCTTCGACGACTTCGGCGTCGATTTGGCCGCCGGCGCGGGCCACCATCGCTCGAACTTGGTCCATGTCGTCGGTGCCGTTGTCGTCGAGGTCGATCTTGCCGGCAAAGGCAAACCGCGTGCGTTGCCCCGGCTCCCAAAGCTGCGTGAAGATGTTGTCGCCGACGAGGATGGGATCACGCAGATCGTCTTCAATAATGCGGCATTCGGCCAAGTGGTCGGCCAAGATCTGCACCACTTCAATCTTTCCCTTAGCGGGCACGGCGCTACCGGCCGGAACGCCGCGGGCCTGCACGCTGAACGACAGGTGCTTCGGCAGGTTGTCGTAGGCGCCGAGGTTGATCCAAACGGTGCGAGCCGACGGATTCACCCGAGTGACTTCGCCGTCGTAGGTGGCGGCCGTCGTCCGCTCTTGAATGCTGGTGAGCTTCGAGAACATCGATTTGTTCGCGGCTTCCGCTTGGGCCAGCTTCTGCTTCAGGTCGTCGATCTCCTTGGTGAGTTCCGCACGAACCTTCGTGGTTTCGTCGTTCGCCTTGGTGAGGTTGGCCGTGACTTCGAGCTGCTCCTTCTTCAGAGCTTCTTCGGCGGTCGTCAGCTTGCCTTGCAGGGCTGTCTTCTCGGTTTCGGCCGCTTCGGCCTGCTTCTTGTATTGGTCGACCTGGGCTTGGTAGGTGCCGGCCAGTTCGGCATTTTGCTTCGTGAGGTCGGCGACGCGAACCTTCTCGGCTTCCAAGGCCGTGCTGCGTTGATCGAGCGAGGCCAGCACGGCGTCGAGCATCTGCGAATACGATTGCGGCACTTCCTTGCCGGCGTCGATCGTCTTGAGGCGATCGCCGTGCTTCTTCAGGTCGGCCTTGAACTTCTCGACGATGGCGGTTTGAGCGACGCTCTCCGTTTCGCCCGACGGCAGAATCATCCGCTTGACTTCGTTCAGCTCCGTTTGCAACTGAAAGGCCGAGTCGCTTTCCGTCTTGGCCGTCGCTTCCGTCGCCTTGAGCTTCTTTTCCAACTCGCCGCTCTGCTGCACGAAGACCACGGCGATTGCCATCGAGATCACCGTGAGGATCACGAAAATGATCACGGCGATCGTCATGCCTTGGTTCTGGTTAGCCATCGACGAAAATCCTTACCGGCTACGGAGACTACGAAAGGGGCGTGAAATACAACGTACGCCGTGCCCTGCGAAGAGAAAGGAAGACGCAGGCACGCGCGACGGAATTTTTGCGAACAGATACGAGCAGAATTGAGCGAACAGCGAACAAGCAACCGGTGTTCCCACGCAGTCCAGTGCCGCGAAGGTCTACCTAACTCCAAGTCTACGCACGGGTTTAGGGAGCGTCAAAAGAAAACCGCCGGTTTGCCGGACGACCTCAATGTTGCAGAAATGCAGCATTTTGCGGTGTTTCGGCAGCACTTCGGTGACGGCCCGGATGTCAATCGGTTGACAGTGTTCGCGTCCCTCGTACGATGCGCGCTCGCGGGAGTGCCGCACCGCACGACCTTCACCTCTCTATGGGCTCGCACGCCCGATAACGAATCTGACTTTTCTAAGGATTACTCATGGCGGCCAGGAAGAAGGCCCAAAAGCAAGATCAGGCCTTTCTCCCCGGACTCGCCGACGATCCCCCAGTTGCCGCCGATGCAGCGGCCGCCCCCCAATCGAAAGGGAGCGCCGCGGATCCGCCGGAGGCGACGCTTCCTGCGGAAGTCGTCGCTGAAGCCGAGTTGAACGGTGCGGCGGATGCCATCACCCGGGCCCCCGGGGAAGAGCCGACCACGGATACGGCTGATCCGCCCGACATGACCGGCAAGACGGTGTGGGTCATCGACGCCAACTCGCTGATCTTTCAGGTCTTCCACGCCATCCCGGAGATGACTAGCCCCAAAGGGCAGCCGGTCAACGCGGTGTTCGGCTTCACGCGCGATCTGCTCTATCTGCTCGACGTGAAGAAGCCCGACTATTTGATCGTGGCCTTCGATCTCGGCGAACCGACGTTTCGCCATACTCAGTACGAAGGCTATAAGGCGACCCGTTCGGAATGCCCGGTGGAATTGAGCCCGCAGTTTCCGTTGATCCGTCAGATGATCGCGGCGCTTAACATTCCGGTGCTCGAGCATCCGCAGTACGAGGCCGACGACGTCCTGGCGACGATCGCGCGGATCACCGAAGAGCAAGGAGGCGAATGCTTCGTCGTCTCGGCCGACAAAGATTGCCGGCAGCTCCTTTCGGACCGCGTGAAGATTTACAACCTGCGGAAAAACCAGATCTACGACGCGGCGGCGCTGGCGACCGATTGGGGCGTGCGGCCGGATCAGGTGGTCGACTTCCAGGCGCTGGTCGGTGATTCCGTCGACAACGTGCCGGGGGTGCCGCAGATCGGTCCGAAAGCCGCCAAGGATTTGCTCGATAAGTACCAGACGCTCGACGGCATTTATGAGCACGTCGAAGAGATCACCGCGGCTGCGAGGAAAAAGACGCTCGTTGAAAACAAAGACAAGGCGTATCTGAGCCGCGACCTCGTACGTCTGGAAAAATACATGCCGCTGGCCGTCGATTGGCGCACGGGGCGGGTTCGCGGAATCGACGCGGCGGCGGCGGTCGCGCTCTGCACCGAACTCGGTTTCCATCGGCTGACTCAACAGATGCGCAACCTGCCGGCCGCCACACCGGTGCCGAAAGCGCCGGCGGCGGCGTGGGTCGTCGACTATCAAACCGTCGACACGCCGGAAAAGCTCGCGAAGCTGGCCGCAGAGATGGCCGCGCAGTTGCGACTTTCGGTCGACACGGAAACGACCGCGATTTCGCCGACGAGGGCCGAACTCGTCGGGCTGAGCGTCGCGTGGTCGGCAGGCGTCGGCTATTACGTGCCGGTGAAAGGTCCGGCCGGTGAGACGGTGCTGCCGCTTGCCGAAGTCGTCGCCGCGCTGAAGCCGGTGCTCGAAAATCCGGCGATCGCGAAGGTCGGGCAGAATCTGAAGTACGACCAGATCGTGCTGCGCGGCGTCGGCATCGAGTTGGCCGGCGTAGCGTTCGACACCTTACTGGCCGCGTACCTGCTCGATGCCGGCGAGCGCAATCACAACCTCGACGAACTGGCCCAGCGGTATCTCAACCACACGAACATCACGATCGAGAGCCT
>JAFLCO010000359.1 GCA_017303535.1 Planctomycetota bacterium | reverse complement strand
GAGCCGACCTGTACGAACGCGGCCTGATTGTCCAGCGTCATGACTTGCGGCCGGCTCAGCACGTCCAACCGCCGGCTTTCTTGCAAAGCCCGAATCAGCACGCTTACGCTTTCGCTGGAGGCCGAGAGTACGAGGCCGCCGAAGCCGAGATCGGCGTTGGTGCGGCCGACGGCGAAGTTCGTGAGCCCCTGGCCGCCCACACGCCCGGAGTTGGCCAAAGAACTCGTGGCGCCGCTGTTGCCAAGCGGAGCGTTATTGAACGCATAGCCCGGCTGGTTCGTGGCGGCGACGACGTTTTGATTGGTCGTCGTCACGACGGTGTTGCCTTGCGGCGTTTGCGTCGTTTGCGTGATGGTGACCAAGTCGCCGAGCAAGCTGCGGTCGAACAAAATTGAATCTTGCAGACCGAGTTCGACGCCGAATTCATCCGTGTTGTTGAGCGCCACTTCGGCGATCAGCACTTGGATCATGACCATCGGCGGGCGCTTGTCGATGTCTTCGACAAGCTTGGCGATCTCTTCGAAGTAGCGCGGCGTACTACTGACGATGAGGCTATTGCTTACCGGCTCCGGCACGACGACGACCTCGCGCTCGATCTGCTCGAACGGGCTCAACAGGCCGGGCTGCACTTGTTGCACTTCCCGCTCGCTGCGCAGGAACTCGTTGATGGCCTGGGCGACATCCGTGGCCGGGGCGTTCTTCAAGCGGTAAACGACGCTTTGCCGCTGGCGCACGTCGCTGTCGTCCAGCCGCAAGAGAATCGCCTCGACGACGGTGAGGTCTTCCGTGCTGCCGGAGGCGATGATGCTGTTTGTCCGCTGATCGACCGAAAAACGGAGCGGCACGAGCAGGTTCTGCGCCTGCTGCTGATTCTGATTGCCGCCGCCGCCAAAACCGCCGGCGCCTGCCGTGGTCGTGCGGCCGAAGAGGGCGTTGAGCATTTCGACGAGCGCCGAGGCGTCGCCGTTGACGATCGTAAACACCTTGATCTGCGAACGGGCGGCCGGCGTGGCATCGAGCTGACGGACCAACGCGGCGATCAACTCCATCGCTTCGGCCGGTGCGGAGACCACGAGCGAATTCGCGCGGGCATCGGCCGTGATGCGGACGTCGTTCAAAATGCCGGAGCGATATTGGCGGTGCCCTTCGGAGTCGATGGTTGTGAATCGCAAGCCGGCCGATCGGGCCGATTGAGCCGCCGCGCTGCTGGCGGCCGTCGCACCGTTGACGCCGCCGGCTTGTGCGAGAGCTTGCAAACCGCCGCCGGTCGACGAACCTCCCGCGGCTTGCGCGGCCACGGCTTCTTGCAACACGGGAGCCAGTTCTTCGGCCAGAGCATTTTCAAGGTGGAATACTCGCAGTTCGTTTTCGGCTTCACCGCCCGTCACGTCGAGCCGCTTGATCAGTTCGCCGGCTTCCTGCAAATCGCGAGGTCCGGCCCGCACGATGACGGAGTTCGTGCGCACGTCGGCAGTCACTTCAACCTTCGGGCCGAGGCCGGTACGCTCGACGAAGAAGCCGACGAGCGTCGCTTGCACCGAGGCCGCAGAGGCGTGCTTCAGCGGAAACACGGCAAACTGCGATTGCGGCTCGACCGGTTGATCGAGCTTCGTGATCAGTTCCTTCACCGCTTCAACACTCTCTGCGCGACCGATGAGCAGCAGCGCGTTCGGCTTAACGAGTGCGGTAATGCTCACGGTTCCTTGCCGCGTCGACAGGACCGCGTTGTAGATCTGCGTAACGACCGTGGCCAGCGCTTCGCCGGAGACGTGCTGCAAAGGCACGATCTCGACGGCAGGCTGCGTGTCGACGCTCAGGCGTTCGATGTCTTCGATGATTTTGATGACCCGCTCGACGTCGCGATCGTTGCCGCTGACGACGAGGACGTCGAGTCCGTCGAGAAACTCAATCTGCACCGGACCGACCAAGCCGGCCTGCGCGGCTTGAGCTTGCACGGCGGCGGCAACAACCGCGGGATCGGCGCCCGGTGCGATTGCCGCTCCTGCGCCGGGTTGCACGGTCACTCCAGGCTGCGCTCCGACTCCTGGTTGCGCAGCGGCCGCGGCGGCCGGAACCGGCGGAGCGACGGCTCCGGCAGGGTTCTGCGCGGCGGGCGGTTGCGTACCGGGCGGGTTCTGTGCGTTGCCCGGTTGAAACAGCTGCGCCATCAGCGGCATGTTGCGGGGCAGGGCGGGGCTTGCAGGAGTTTGTTCAGCCGCTGCATTAGTTGCCGAGGCGTCGGTCAGTCGGTGCGAAACGGTCATGGCTTGCCGAATCGATTCGCGATCGGCCGCGCGATACGGCACGATGCGCTGTGCCGAACCTTGCGCGTTTCCGGAGGCGGCTTGGCGATCGAGGGCCGTCAGCAAGCGAGCCGCGGCTTCCGCTTTCGCCGCATCGCCGAGAAGTTGCACTTGCCGCGAGGCCGGATCGAACACAAGTTCCAGCGGGGCCGCATCATTCAGCGTCAGCCGAATCCGCGTACGTCCGCCGGCGTCGGGCGTCGAAGCCAGCCGGCTGCCGTAGAGCGCCCGCAACCGCTCCTCAAGCGTCGGCCAATCGGCGGTTTGCAGCGTAAGCGTGCGAGCACCGTTGGGGGCGACGTTGACGTTCGTCGGGCCTGCCGACGAGTTGGAGCCGGAAAGGTACTGAGCGACGGCGCGATGCACGTCGTCGCCCGCTGCGACGATCACTTGACCGGTGCGGGCATCGGCGGCCGCGCGAATTCCCGCGGCGGCGAATTGTCGTTGGAGTTGCTCCGCCAACGCGACGGCATTTCCGCCGGGCGCGGGATAAGCTTCGATGCGCATCGTCGGCGCGGCGGCGACCTGCGGTTGCGGCGCTACGAGTACCGGTTGCGCGGCGACGGGCGGCCGATCAAGGGTCGCCAAGGCCTGAGCGACCAAAGCTTGCGACATCGGCGAGCCGCCGACGAGCAGCCGATTGCCGGCCGCGTCGACGACGAGTTCAAACGGCTCCCGGCCCCCCGCCAACAGTTGCTCGACTTGCGCACGGACCTCGTCGGCCCGAACGTGGCGGAGCCCGTATGCTTGAAAGCCGGAGACCGCAGGCGTAGCGGCAGGTTGCTGCGCGCGAACGTTCGTCGTCGCCAACAGCGCGGCCGCGCTCAGCAAAGCGAGCGGCGCGGCTCGTCGAATGGTTGCAAGTTTCACGGCGATTGTCGCAAAGCGGGATTGCCCCCCCGCCGGCCAATCGCGAGGCGTGTTGCGTGCGGAAACGCGCCTCGTCGTGCCCAGGTATCGGTAAACCCCGCTGCGAGCTTGAGGTGTTTCCGGAAACTTGCCGAGTTGCAAGAGTTTTTAAGACGGCAACGCCGGCAGTGGCCCGACCGCAGCTTCCGTGTGCCACCATCGGCAACCGGCTTACAGCGGCAAATCGACGCCTTGTTCGAGCGACTTGCCGATCGCGACCACGCGGCGCTTGCCCGCCGCTTCGATCTCGATTTCGCGCTCGCCGATGCGAACGAGCTTTCCTTCAAACTTGCCGACGGAGATGCTGTCGCCTTCAAACAGTCGCAGCAGTTGATTGGTCGGACGCACGTTGAGCCAAGCCTGCGGCTGATCATCGATGGAAATGATCGACGTCAGGAACGTGAACTTCGACGGATCGAAGGCCGGCGGCGGAGGCGGCGGGGGCGTGTATTCACGAGCCGGCGGAGGAGGGGGCGGCGGCGGGACGTACGCCGCGAACAAGTTGCGGTCGACGATCGACTTCACGGCGTCGTCGCTGGCTTGCTGATTCCAGGCCGCGTTGACCTTGGCATTGAGCGAGTTTTGGCTGGCCGCGTCGTTGAGGATCAGCGTCTCAATCGTCGCCGTCAGTTGCAGTTCGCTGCCGTCGGCCAGCGGCTGCACCGAGAGATCGCGAATCTGCTGCAGATGATCGGCTTTGTAAAAGGCGGCCATCCAGCGGGCGAATTTTGCGAGGCTGCCGCGTGCCCGCAGCGTGAACGGTTGCTTAGTGTAGACGTCGCGCAAGGCCGTGCCGCGGCCGGCGTCGACCGTCACTTGCGCGAGGCCGGCTTTGTTCAACTCGGCCACGAGCCAATTCTGATAGAGCGACCGGGCGACTTCGCGATTGCGCGGGAGCGACTGCTGTTCCCACTCGCTGAGTTTCAAGTTCGCCGCGGCCGCCGTGATGATCGCCAGTTGCTTTTTGTGGAGGTCATCGCGGGCCGCATTGAGCTGAGTCTCGCGCGTCGACACGGCGCCGCGGTACCCCTGCCAGCCGAGCACCAAAACGGCGAGCACCGCCAAACCGCCGACGATCGCCGCCAGCTTTCTCTCGCGAGGGTTAAGGTTCATCGCGCACCTCCGGCCGTCGAGGAGGATTGCGGCGTAGCGGTCGGTTTTGGTGTTGCGCCGGCAGGCTTCGGCGTCGCTGCCGCCGCGGCCGCAGCGCCGGGCTTCACGACGACGTTCGACTGAAACCGCCAGGGATACTTGGCAACGGTCGGGTCTTGGCGACGGCCTTTACCTTCCACGAGGTGCGCGGCGTCGCGCAGTTGGTGTTCCCATTGGTCGACGATCGTCGGTTCGGTCACGACGCCGGTCAGTTGCAACTCGCCGCCGCTCGCATTGGCCGACAGTCGCAGCGCCGTCAGCATGGCTTCGCGATTGGAGGGGGACTCGCGCGAGAGGCGTTCAAGTTCCGCGAGCCACGGAATGTTGGCCTGCCGCCACGTTTCAATGTCTTTGGCCTTCTTCTCCAACTCTTGGGCCGCCTTTACGGCCGGTCCTAAGGCCGACGCTTCGGCGCGAACACGGGCAATCTCGTCGTCGATCACGCCGAAACGCCAACGCAGCAAGCCCCAGACCGCGGCAAAGAGGACGGTCGCACAAAAGGCGGCGACCAGAACTTGCTGACGTCGATTGGGCGGTTCCGGCGGCCGGCGAGGATTGAGAAAGTCGAGCCTCGGCGCGGCTCCTTCCGCTTCATCGGCCAGCGCTCCGAGCAGCGCCGTAAAGCGACCACGCTCGGCTTGCACGCCGCCGGCAAGTTCCAACGCAGCGGGCAACGGACTCCAGGCATCGACGACGTCGACCGCCACGCCGAGATCGGCGGCCAGTTGCCGAGCGTCGGCCTCGGCCGTCGCACCGACGCCGCAAAGTTCGATCGCCGCCACACGGCGACCGCCTAATTGATGCTGCACGCCGGCCAATGTGCGGCGAAGTTCGGTGGTGAGCGCGCGACGGTAATCGGCCGACTCCGCATCACCGGGCATCCGCGCGCTACGTACGAGTACCAAATTACTGCCTGCCAGCGCCGCGACTTCCGCCTCGTCGACGCCGGGATCGACAAGCAACCGCGGCTCATCGTCTTTGGCCACGCGACGCAGCGTCAAAGATGCGGCGGCTACCGGGCGAAGCAGAAGGCGGCGCAGCTTGAGGCCGATCTCTTCGCACAGTCGCCGCACTTGTTCGGCGGGCGCCGATTCAACGGCCGCGGCCAACACGTTGCGAGGTTCGTCCGCCCCGGCGGGAGTCGGCACAAAGTCTAACAGGCCCCCTGCGCTTAGCGCGTGAAACTCGCGCTGGGCCAGAAAGCGAACCATGTCGGGAAGTTCGGCGTCGGGGGCGGGAGGAAGCTGCAACTGCTTCAACTCGACCGAACCACGGCCGATAAGCACGATCGCCTCGGCTCGAGCCACGCCGCGTTTTTCAAGTTCGGCCTTTAAAGCCGCGATACGTTGCGGCAAGGCGTCGGAGTCAAACGGCGCCGCACCCGGCCACGCCGTGCGAAATGCATGTTCGATGCGCATGCGGCCGCCGCGCAGCGTGCCGGCGACGACCCGCGCTTCGCGAACATCCCAATCGACGGCGACCCATTGCGGCATGCGTGAACTCTTCGGCGAACGAACGAGCGAACTAGATCCCCGACGCTCCCAAGACGGCGTTTGAGAATCCCCGCCCCAAATGCGTGATCTCTCTCCAGAGTAATCGGCGCGGGGTCGCGCCGGTAGCATCCAGTACGACTTCTACCCGGCTCGCAGGCCCGGATTCTTCGTAATAACCGACAATCTGCGCGCGGTAGACGTCCCCTTTGGCGCACAGAAACGGCGTCAGGGCCTTCATCTGCTCAAGCGTCACGATGCTTTGCGTCAGGAGCCAGGTCGCGTGTTCGGAGCCCGGCATCTCTTCCGTCGGCTCGGGATACCGCGTCGCGAGAATCATGTCGACTTGCTCTTCGGTCAGACCGGGAACACCGATGAGCAGGGCTCGCGGAGCTTGATTGACGTTGAGCTTACCGCGGAGCACGGTGTCGCTCGACGTCGTCAGTTGGTCCATCAACAGCGGCAACGTCGTGCCGAGCGCGAACGGATCGTTTTTGATCGGCGACTCGATCGACCGCGTCGTACCGGAGACGCTCACGCTCGTCTTCGAGCCGACCAAGTCGAGCACCGACGTAAACTTATAGCGGGCTTGCTTCGTGAAGTCGGGCGAACCGACGATGGCCGGCGTCGCTGCGGAGCCGCTCCCCGTGTAGGGGCCGCTTTGGCGATACAATATGACGTACGTCGCCAGATCGGCTTGGCCCGTGGCTT
>JAFLCO010000358.1 GCA_017303535.1 Planctomycetota bacterium | reverse complement strand
CGGGATCACTGCCGCGGTGATCGCGGCGGCACGCAGGTTGCCCAGGAACAGGAACAGGACCACCACGACCAGCACCGCGCCCTCGGTCAGATTCTTGCGCACCGTGGCGATGGCCTTCGGCGCGACGATGTGGGGCCTCAACGCCGTGTCGTACGCGATGGGCGTCAGCAGCTACTCGAACCCCTACTACGATTCGTCCGGCTCGTATCCGACGAACTACGACGAACCGCTGACGGGCGATCCGTCGTACGACACGGCACAAGCCGAAGATGCAAATGCGGCGACCGATCCGCTGGAGCAGGCGTTTAATGCGGCCCGCGCGGCCTTTCAGCAGGATCAGTTCGACCAAGCATTGCAGCTGGTAAACGATGCGCTCAAGCAGGCCCCGCGCGATGCGGCGCTCAACGAGTTCCGCAGCCTCTGCTTGTTTGCGCTGGGCCAATATCGCGACAGCGCTGCGACGATTCACGCCGTGCTGGCCGCCGGGCCCGGCTGGGATTGGACGACGATGATCAGCATGTATTCGAGCGAAGACGTGTACACGCAGCAGCTCCGCAACCTCGAAGCCGCGGCGGGGGCCGATCCGACCTCGGCCGATATGCGATTTCTGCTCGCCTACCATTACCTCACGGCCGATCATCCGGACGCGGCCGTGGAAATGTGGCGGCAAGTCGTGCAAATCAATCCGCAAGACAAGCTCTCGGCCGACTTGCTGCAGATGTACGGCCCGAAGTCGGATACGTCGACGGCTTCGGCCGCTCCCCTGCCGCCGGATATCGACAAGCCGGCTTACACCGCGGAGCAATTGGCGGGCAACTGGAAGGCAACGTCCGACGGCGGCGAATTCGCGCTGACCTTAAACGCCGACAACGCCTTCACCTGGTCGTTCACCCGCGACGGCAAGCCGCAGTCGGTGACCGGCGCCTACGCGCTAGGCGGCAACAACTTGGTGATGCAGCCCGACACCGGCGGCACGATGCTCAGCACGATCACGCTGGTTGATCCGGGCACGCTGGAGTTCGTTCCGGTCGGTGGTTCGACGAAGCTGACGTTTACGAAGTAGAGATTGCTGACATGAGTCGGCCGGTTCCGGCGTGCGGCGATTTTTTCGCCGCCGCCGGTGCGCCGTTCGCCGAGGCGACGGCTACCCGACGCGGTATTTCTGCGCCGACGGCCCGGCTCCAGAGAATTTGTCACTCGTTTAAGTGTGACGAGGTCCAGAGTTGCGCGGGAGGACATTCCGGCTGTTGCGGTCGTCGAACGGAATAGGCACAAACTTTGCCTAATTGCCCGGCTTCTCAAGGTCGGGCCGTTGCGTGAGGCGTTTCTCTCACGGACGCCGTCGGGGGTTTTCAGGAGCCGCAGCTATGGTCGTTGCCCGTAATGTCTGGCGTCGCAGCGTTGGTCGTCGTCGTGGTGGTCGTTCGGGTTTTACGTTGATTGAGTTGGTCGTCGTGATGGTCATCATCGCCACGATCGCCGGGTTCGTGATTCCGCAAATCGGCATGCTCGGCCGCTCGTCCGACATGGCCGCCACGGCCAAGACGCAGTCAGACATCGCTAACAACGTGCAGTTGTTCTTCACGCTGCAGAAGCGCTATCCTCAGGGCCTCGACTCGCTCCTCGATACTTCCGGAGCGCTCTACTCTTCGGACTCGACCAACGGCGATACGCAAACCCGGGGCCTCCCGTACTCCGGCGCCGACGGCACGCGTCTCCAAGCCCAACTCGTCGCCGGGCAGCTCGCCAACGCGACCAACGCCGAGTACATGCGTTCGCTGACACGCAGCGGCTTCGACTGGGTTTACGATCACGATACGGCCGTGCTCAACTCGAACAACTCCGCGACGACGTTCCGCGGCCTCATCGCCGACGCCAACGGCACGGGCAACACGGCGCCATCGACGATCAACGTCGCCGAACTCACCGGCACGGCTCTCTTAGCCAAGCTCGTGCCGCAAGGCCTAAAGTCGGGCGAGCGCGTGGTCGCGTTCGGCGTCGGCCCGCGCAACTCCGCCATCAGCAAAACGCTGACCAATGCGCCTACCTACCCGGGCAGCGACGGCAAGTATTACGGCCGGTACGTCGTGTACTTCAAAGTCTACGCAACCGGCGAACGGGCCACGCTCGTCGGCGTCAGCGATAGCTACGGCCGCACCCCAGACTACTCGCAGCAACAGTTCAACGAGTCGCTCCCCGACGGCGGTCGCCAAGGGTAAGCCGATCTCCGGCGTTTTTGCTCGGCAAATTGTCGCGTTGCGAGGGGGAAGCTTCGGCCTCCCCCTTTTTTTGCGCGCGGCGGGCAATTATCGTAGCCGGGCCTGAACCCAAAGCCCGCCGGCGTGGCATTGCCGGCGTCGCCGTAATTCGCGCTGTGCGAAGTCGCGCGGCATTATGACTGTGCGCCGAGCCGCAAACTTCCGATAGGTGGAATAATCCGCTTCGTCGGAAAAGTTTGCCGGCGCGACCATTTGGCGGCCGGTGCGGGTGCGAATCAGTCGTCGTCGAACGAGGGAATCCGTCATGCGTTTGCGAAACTTGCCGTTGGTCGTCTGCGGCCTGATGTCGGTCGCTCTGCCCAACTTCGCGGCCGATGCCCGTGCGGCCGGTCCGCTGATTCCTGGTTCGGGCCGCCCGGTTACTACGATCGGCGACGACTTCGAAGACCCGGAATGGGAATACGTTCCCAACTGGCCGAAGAGCAGCAACAACATGGACAAGCGCACGCGCAACCCCGGCGGGTTCTCGCGCAACGGTCGCTGGTTCGAGGCTGCCCTTCGCGGACAGCCGGATTATGTGATGCGCGTCGACACGCCCCCCGGCGGTTTGCCGGGAAGTAAAGGCGCGCTGATGTTGCGGACGCTGCAATCTGGCATCCCGGGCAGCCCCAGCTTTCAAGATCAACAAGACGACTTCATCGCCAACGTGCGTCAGCGCTGCGGCGGTCCGATTTCCGTAAGCTACGAACCGAGCATCGTGACGCGCGTTTACATGCCGCCGGTCGAACAGTGGGAACGTCGTAGCGGCAGCCAGTTTGCGATGCGCGCCGGCGTTCGCGGCGGCGCCGAAAACGAAGAGTACTGGCCGGGCATCTTCATCCAGTTCCAAAACGGCCGACAGGTAAAGACCGGGCAAGACGGCATCTTCCTGGTGATTCGCGCCGACGGCCGCGGTCAAGACATCCGTTCGATTCCCGTCACTCAAACCGGCTGGTGGACGCTCGGCATGTCGTTCACGGGCGACGGTCGCGTGCACTACTTCGCGAAGCCCGGCATCGACAACCTCACGGCCGAAGACTACTTGGCCAGTTACGTACCGTACAACATGCCGTGCCGCATCGTGGAAACATTCTTCTACGATTGCTTCAATCGCGACGACGGCAAAACCTGGTCGACGCCGTTTGTGATCGACGATCCGACGCTCTACGTCATGCGTGGGGCCGACCGTTTGGAAGCTTACGGCCAACGCTTCGTGCAGAAGCCGAAACCGGCCGCAGCTCCGCAAACGACGCAAGCCGCGCAACCGACGCAGCAACGGACGACCACGCAGCGCGTCGCCCCGCCGCAGCAGCGCACGGCCCAACCGCAGCGTACGACGGCAGTTCGCAAATAGCAGCAACAGACGGTCGATCATGGTACGTTCTATCATTGTCGCGCTGGGACTGCTCGCCGCGATGGCGGGAGCCGTCCGCGCTCAGAATCCCGAGCCTGCGGAAGAGCCGATCGTCGTGCTCAGCCGCGGCATCGGGCTGATGAGCCAAGACAACCCGGCCGGCGCTCTGCCGCATTTCGATGCCGCGCTGAAGCTCGATCCGGCGCTCATGCCGGGCTATCGCTATCGCGGCATGGCGCGGCAGGATCTCAAGGACTTAGCCGGGGCTTTGGCGGATTTTTCGAAGTTCCTCTCGTCGGCCCCCGACGATTCGTATGTCCTTGTCCGCCGCGGCAAACTCTACGCGGAACAAGGCAACCACGACGCGGCCTTGGAAGACCTGAACAACGCCGTGCGGTTTCATCCCGACTACGTTTACGCTTTGGTCGGTCGCGGCGAGTATCTTCTCCAACAAGGCGACGTCGCGGGAGCCAGCGCCGATTTCGAGCGTGCCCTGGCGCTCGACGATTCGAACGCCGCGGCCTTCGTCGGCCGGGGCAGTGCGCGATTGGCCAACCAACAGTACTCGCTGGCGCTAGACGACTTGTCGAAAGCCATCAATCTTGAGCCGACCGACGGTCTTAAGTATTTGCTCCGCGGGCGCGTCTACAAGGCCAAGGGAGATTTTGCGGCGGCGCTGGCCGACTACGACAAAGCCGCGGCGCTGGACCCGAAGTCGTCGAATCCGCACGTCGATCGCGGCAACGCGCTGAACGATCAAGGCGAGTTCGACAAATCGCTGGCCGCGTACGATCGGGCCATTGAACTAAACCCTAAAGACGTGCTGGCCTGGAACAACCGCGGTAGCACGCGTCGAGTACGCAAAGAATTCGACAAAGCGCTGGCCGATTTGGATAAGGCTCTTGAGATCGATCCGCGCTTCTGGGAAGCGTATAAGAATCGCGCCAAAGTATTCGAAGATCAAGCCGATTGGGCTCGCGCCGAAGCGGAATATACGAAGCTCGCCAAAGAACGGCCCGACGACGTGGCCGTGTTTCTCCGTCGCGCGGCCGTGCGGCAGGCCCAACAAAAGCCGCAAGAGGCGATCGCCGATTTCAGCCGTGCGGCACAACTCGCCCCGCGCGATCCGCAGATCTTGTTGCATCGCGGCGGCGTGCGGATGGAACTGAAAGATTGGGACGCGGCCGTCGCCGATTTCACCGCGGCCATCGAAATAAATCGCACTTCGGCCGACCCGTACTTTCATCGGGCCTACGCCTACGAAGAGAAGCAAGAGTGGGAGAAGGCCCTGGCCGACTACGATCGGGCTCATGAACTCGATCCCAAGAATCCCGAAGCACTCGTCAATCGCGGGATCGTCAAGGAAACGCTTGAGCAGTATGAAGAGGCGATCGACGATTTCTCGCGGGCGATCAAGCTCGACGACAAGTTCGTGCTCGCCTACTTCAATCGGGCCAACACGCTGCAACTCGTGAAGCGTTACCGAGAAGCGCTCGTCGACTATGAGAAAGTGATCGCGCTCGACCCGAAGTTTGCTTGGGCCTACGGCGGGCGCGGCATCGTGCGAATGCTGCAAAATCAAAAGGCCGACGCCGACGCCGACTTCGCCAAGGCGCTGGAGATCGATCCGACGATTAAGCCGGAACTCGACGCCCGGCTCGCGGAATTGCGCGGCGAATAGCGATTAGGCCGTAGCGACCGGGGCCGGCGGTTTCGAAGCCGGTTTCATTTCCGCTTCATCCGGTTCGCGGAAGCGGTTGTAGACCGCGACGAACTCGTCTTCGACTTGCAGGAACGCCTCGACGACGTCCGGATCGAAGTGCTTGCCGGCGTCGCCGATGATGATCGACCGCGCAACGGCGTGGACGAACGGCTCTTTATAACAACGCCGACTTGTCAGCGCGTCATAAACGTCGGCCAGTGCGACGATCCGGCCACAGAGCGGGATCTCGTCTTCCTTGAGACCGTTGGGATAGCCGGAGCCGTCCCAACGTTCGTGATGCGTGGCGGCAATCTCCCGTGCGACTTGCAGAAAGCGGGCTTCCGGAAACCGATCCAAGGCCGCGTCGAGCGTTTCCGCGCCGGCCATCGCATGGGTCTTCATGATCGCGAATTCGGCATCGCTGAAACGGCCCGGCTTGCGCAGCACGCAGTCGGGAATGGCCACTTTGCCGATGTCGTGCAGCGGGCTCGTTTGATAAATGAGCCGCACGTATTCCGGGTCGATGACGTGGCGATACTTCGGCAGGCCGGCCATATGTTGGGCCAGAATGCGCGAGTAAAGTTGCACGCGTTCCAAGTGGTGGCCGGTTTCCGGATCGCGCGATTCGGCGAGTTTAGCGAGGGCGAAGATCGCCATGTCGCGGGTTTCGAGACCGAGGATGCGTTCTCCGGCTCGCACCCTTACGACGAGTTCGTTCGGATTGAAAGGCTTGGCGATGAAGTCGTCGGCTCCGGCGGTCATGCCTTCGACGATCTCGGCCGGGCCGGCGTTGCCCGTCAGCAAGATCATGTAGACGTAACCTTCGAAGTCGGCCCCGCGCACCGAGCGGCAGAGCTCCACGCCGCTGACGTGCGGCATATCCCAGTCGGAAATGACGAGCCGGCATTCTCCTTCGCGCAGCACTTCGAGCGCTTCGCGGCCGTCGGCCACGGCGCGTACGCGGTAGCCCGCTTCGGTGAGCGTGAATTCGATCAGATCGCGCGAGATTTCATCGTCGTCGACCACTAGGATTTGCAGGGTTCGCTTCGCCATGACATCCGGATCCGTTAGGCTTTCTGAAATTCTTGGATCAGCGATTCAACGTGATTCAGGCAGTTTTCCACTTCGCCGCGCAGTAGCTCGACGGCGGCTTCAACGACCAATTCTTGTTCCACCGAGGCTTCCGCTTCGAGCACGGCCACATGGTCGCCGAGTTTCGCGGCGCCGAGGTTTTTGGCGCAGCCTTTGAGTTGGTGGGCTCGA
>JAFLCO010000357.1 GCA_017303535.1 Planctomycetota bacterium | reverse complement strand
GAAGAAGGTTGTGATTTTTGTCCGGCACGTTGCTCCGCTTCGTCGTCGCCCGGCGGCCCTTGTTCGCGCTTGTCGATCGGAACTTTAATGGTGCGGACCATCGCCGCCTCCGCGTCGGTGTCCGGCTCCCCGTGCGGCAACGGTTCGATGACCCCGTAGCGGGCAGCCGCAAACGCCTCCGCCGCCGACGGCTGCGCGGTGACGAGCGTCGCCGACATCGCCGAAAAGTACTTCGCCCAGAATTCTTGGACCGCTTGACGGGCTGAATCATCCTCAAACACCCGGTCGTCGCCCCAACCCATGTGGACGTAGACCCCTGCCAAGCTTTTCTCGCGCCCCACGACGGAGTACAGATTGTCGCGGGGATCTTCGAACAGGCAGCCGTCCGACGGTACGCGGCCCCCTTGCATCGAAAAGAAGGCGTCTTTCCCCTCGTTCAAGAACAGGGGATTGCCGCAGACGATCAAGCGGCTGCCGGCCGGCAAATGCCACTGGCCGGCCGTCTGCGCCAAGCGCGGCAGATGTAGGCGACCGTCGTCCTTCTGGCGCGGCCGCGACTTGTCGAAGAATTCGCGCAGCGCCGCCAGCGGCTTGACGAACGATTTTTTGCGAATCCGCGCCACCCCCGGCACGGCTTCGAAGCGGGCCACCGGCGCGCACTCCAGCCCGTCGACCACTACGAGTTGGCTGCCGATCGGCGCTTCGTCGGCCAACCACGCCAATTCCAAGTCCAATTGTTGACGGACGACGGACTTCTCGGCCGGCGGCAAGACCGGCGACACGGCCAGTACGCGGGTGACGGCGGCCGGAGCGCGGGCGCTCGGCTCGGACCAGGACTTCAAGCCGCCGGTTCCCGGCGCGGCGGCGGGACCTGCGCATCCGCCGGCCGCGGTGAGCCCGAAGAGCAGCAGCCAGCCCCACAGCGTCGCGCGCTGTTTGAGATATTTATAGAGCGCGCGGGCCTGGGCCGCGGCCTGTTCCTCTTCGGCCAGCAAGGCCGCGTAGCGGCGTTCCGCCTGCACGATGTCCGCTTCGGCGACTCTCAAATCGACGGTGTGCGATTGAACGTCGTCTAGCGCACGGGCGTAATCGGGATTCAACACCCAGTTCTCGTGCCGCCGCAACTGGTGTTCGACCGCCGCATGGCCGAGAAACGCCGTCAGCGCCATGCTGATCACCAGGCAGCCGAACATCAGCCAAGCCGTCACGCCGCCTGCCGTCGAAGCGTCGCCGGCCTGCGGTTGGGCCTCTGCTTCCGCGGCACCCGCGCCCAAGCCGAAGCCGGCGGAGGCGTCGTAGCGAAACAGTTCGGCCTGGAACGCGAAGCAGCAGGCCCAGACCAGGAATACGGCCACTAGCAGCAGCGCCGCGGCCTGAATGATCCGCCGCCGCAGCGCGGGGGACAAGAACTTGATCGCCGCCACGAGCACGATGCCGACGATGACCGGCGTCAGCATTTGACCGCGGGCTTCGTTGACGTTCTCGACGTCGAAGGCTCCGGTCGACACCAAAGCCTGCGAGGCGGCCGAATTCTCGATCCAGATCAAACCGGCCAAGATGCCGAAGGTGAGCAGCACTTCGGCCCAGCCGAAGAAGCCGACCCGGCGGCCCGCTTCCGGTCGCGCGATTCGCGGTTCGGTGTGCCGCAGGCGGTCGCGAGCTTCCGCCAGCGTTTCAGCGACGCGGTCCTTCTGCTCGCGGGCGAATTGGCGCTTGAGCTCGGCTTCGGTCCGCCGGCCGTCCTGGCGGGCGCGGACTTCGGCGCGGGCGGCCTCGACCGCTGCCTCGGCATGATTCCCGGATTGCTGGGCCCAACCGCCGATCAAGTCTTGGAGCGCCTGCGAGAGCTTGGCGGACGGACGGCCGTCGTCGGGGTTTGGTTCGAACGTGCGTGAGAATCTCATGTCGGTAGCCCTAAGGGTTTGGGAACAGTGGAGTGGAATCAACGAGCGCCGGGCCGCCTGTCTGTATTCCTCGACGGTCGCGCGAGCGGCGGCTCGTTCCTGCGAGGCCGTCTGGAGTCGCGTCCGCGGCAAGCTCGGCCGCCGGGGCCGCGGGTTGCAAATCGCTTATGGTCGTTGATCCGATGCCTGATCGACCGCCACCGCCGGCATGTCCCGCCCGTCGGCAGGCGTCCCGAGAATCGGGGAGTTTATGAATTGACCGGATTTGGCTTCCGCCAAGTTCTGCTCGACTGTGATTCCGGCGGCCGCGGCATTGACGGCCACGATGATTTCAATCGCATGCATCGCTTTTACCTCGTGTTGAACTGTTGACGTGCAGCCTTATAATCGGCGCCATTCGCCGAGCGGGTGGACCCACAGGCCGCTCAATCGCACCTCGCGGATTGTGGCGAGAAGCGCGGAGCAAGTCTTTGCGGCGCTCGCAAACGTCGAAAGTTGCGCGAATTCGGCGGAGGTGATACTGTGTCGATATGACAATCGACAAGTCTTCGAATCCGGAGGTCGCGGAGATCGATATTGATCGATTTCTGCAGGGAACGCTTATCGAGGGCTCTCCGGAATGGCAGCGAGTAACGGGTGATCTGGAGAAGGATCCGGACGGGTTCGTGGGGCGCTACATCGACGAGTACTGCCGACGGCTCGCGGACCAGGGACTTCGGCCGTTGGACGAGTTTTGGGATCGACTCGTTCGACTTGAGTTAGACGAGTTTCGGAATCATTTATTGCGTTCCGTCAATTCGGCGGGAGAGGTGCATCGCGATGAGCGAGGACGCGATTGAGCCGAAAGTCGTCGGCGGTTTTCGAGAGGGAGTCAAGCGCGCATATGGCAAGCGGTTTTGGAGTTGGCTCGCGCAATTCCAAGACGCGTCTCGCGACGAATTTTCGATGCGCGTGCTGAAAATCAAAGGGTCGGCATGGTCGAGAGGGGCGGCCGACGGGAACCTATCGCTAGAGAATGTCGTCATCGCCCTGGTATCGCTTGACAAGCAGGTCGCGGACTTGCCGTCGGTGCCGCATAAACGCGTTTTGGCAATTTCGGGCATTCGGCACATGTTGCAGCGCTTTGGCATGGAGCCGACAATCGAGGAACTATGTTGTGCATTAATTCTGCAGCGGGTCTACGAGACCTGGGCGCGACTGCGCGAGTTCTCTGAGCGAGCCGGAACGGAACCATTGCGGCGAAGTCTCTCCGCTAAAGCCGCCTCCTGCCACGAGGCGGTAGAAGATCGAGCGAACCGGTTGATCGAGCAATACTTTCACGAGTACCGAGACGAAGTCGACGTCGTGCCGACACGAAAGCGCAGCGTGGAAGAATACGACCGAGTTTGGCGGCTTTGGGGTACGCGATGTTCCGAATTGAACAAATTCCTCTACGATTATTGTTGGTTGGAAGATGCCTAATAAGGTGCCGGCGGACGACGATATCGTTCGATTCCTGCAGGGAAAGCTGATTGAGGGCTCTCCTGAATGGGAACGAATCGCCGCGGATTTGGAAAAGGATGCGGACGGGTTCGTGGGGCGCTACATCGACGAGTATTGCCGACGGCTTGCCGACGAGGGGGCACGATGCTTGGACGGCATCTGGGAGCGGTTGGCGTCTCGCTCACCGGGGTCTTCGGAACACCCTCGGCCGAACTTCCCTGTCCGCAGCGCCGCGCTGCGCGCAGCTCGGCTCAAAGCCGGCTTGGAATCCCGAAGCGTCGTCGATCGCGTTAATGAGGAACGACCGGGAGCGATTACGCTGGCGCAATACGAGGCCTACGAGGCGGGCCTTGTTCCTTTGCCGATTCCGATGGTCGCGCCGGTGGCCCGCGCGTTGCGCGTGCGACCGGGAAATATCCTTGTTCCCGAGCCGGTCGAAGGCGTCGTGCTATTGCGCGATTCATACGGCGGATCAGCAATCGAAACCGGGGGAGCGAACGCGCCGCCGCCTGCGGACATCGAGCGGGAACTGCTGGATTTCGTCGATGAAACGACCGCCCGGGCAATGGTCGCCGCGTGGAAAGCGGGCGGGCGGCAACTTGCAGCTTGGTCGACGGAATACCTTTCGGCGTGCCGGGACGCCTATCGCGGTTCATTGGTCGAGGCGCTCTGCCAGGTGAGCCTGTTTAAGGATCACGAGAACGCGGGGCAATGCGTTGATCGACTGGTAGAACTCGCAGGTGAAGATCCTCGACGCGGGATCGATGCAAGCTACCTTCAGGGGCGGCAGCGGTGGTACGTCCGGAGGATCCCGGAGGCTGTTGCCGCGCTGAAACGAGCCTACGACGAAGCGGGGCGACAGTCGGACTACGTTCGGCGAGCCCAAGCTCTGCACTATCTGATGCGCATCGCCGTCGACTATCCGGATTTCGCCGTAAAGAACGCCGAAGACTGCTATCGCGAAGGGCTGGAGCTGGCCGGGAAGATACCCGAGCGTCAGGACTTGCGACTGCTGTTTGTGCGCGCCGAGGCGCTGCGGCTGCACAAGGCCAAGCAATACGACGAAAGCAAACGCCTGCTGAAATCGCTTCTCGCGGAGGCGAAAAACTCGGACTCGCTAGACCCTGAACATATCATGGCCTCGCTGTACGTGGCGTACGCGCAGGCGTTGCGTCGAGACTGCACGGAAGCGGCTCGACAGGAGGCTGAACGAATCTATCGCTGGCACATCGACCGCCCGCGCGACGACAGTCATGGAGCGATGTGTCGCTATCTATTGGCCGATCTCCACATCGACCGCATGCTCGACGCGCTACGAGCGGCCGCCGCCGGCGAGCCGCTGAGCGAAGCTTATCGCATGTCCATTGCCGACGCCGAACGTCACCACGCCGCGGCATTGCGGGAATGCGAAACGGCAAGGCTGTCACTCGAAGCGACCGGCGACGTCGCAGCCTTACAGAAGGCTAGTCGGCGACTCGTGTTCCTGAGAAACCTCGATCTCGGAGCGCCTGTTTCCGCGACGACCGCCGCCGACGAGTTTGCGCTGCGAGAGCATCAACTCAGCTGCCTCTTCTTGGGCGCTCCGATCATCGGCCGCAGCGGCGCGTACGACGCGGCGGCAAACTCACTCGAGCGCGACGACCTGGACCGATTCTTGGATACCCTGGAGCTTGGAGCACAGCGCGTGACGCCGGGCGCGGCGAGGGACGTTCGGCCGACCGAGCGGTTATTGAACGCTAAATCCGTACTCTGCGTGCCTCGACAGGTGGGTGATGCTCTAGTCGTGCGACTGTTTCGAATCATCGCTGACAATCCAAGAACCGCAAATTTCGGCTGGTTCTCGATTCGCAACTACGCTTCGCAGTTGAGGCCGCTCTTCGGGGATTTTTTGGCGCTTACGGACGAGGAGTTTGTCGGCGCGAGGCCCGAGTTGTTTGAAGCGATTCAAGGACAAGTGGAAACGATTTTGCCTCTAGGAGACGAAAAAGGGCAATGCTCCGACATCGACGACTTGGTCATTCTCGCGCCCGCCTCAAATGCGGACTGGGTCTGTCCGCTCGAATGGCTGACCACGCTGCCCTTAAAAAAGGGGGAAACGGGAATTCGCTTGCTCGACTTGCCGAAACGCAGCCTCGTCTATGCAAGCCCCTCTTCCCTTCCCCTTGCGCTCGTGTCGCGGCCGCCGGACGCATCGATTCCGTTCATCGCCGTAAGCACGCAGTCGGTAAGAGGCGAACGGTTGAGCGACGCCGTTCGCGGAACGATTCCCGAATCCGTCGCCTTCGACGTGCGCTCGTCTCCCGCCCCGGAAGTCGGCCAAGCGAAATGCCTCATTGTCATCGCGCACGATGATCAAGCCGGCGAACTGCGAGGAGCGTTGGAAGCCTGGGATTTTCGGTTTGCCGAAGCGGTGTATTTGCTGTTTTGCTCCTCCGGTCATTACGACTTAGTGAGCGGACCGTTTCTTGCCGGCGCGGTCCAGCGCATTCGCGCGAAAATGCGCAGCACTGCGCCGTTAATTGCGGCACGCGTTCCAGTCGGACTGGAGGAGGCGATAGGTGTTGCGCAGTTGGCCGCAGCTTGGTGCCGAACAGGTCAAGATCCGATGAAGTCGTTGTTGACTTATCTCCGCGATCGGGAGCCGGGCGATGCTTTTGACGCGCCGTGGGTCGTCTTGACGTAACGTCAACAATGGGATCGCTCGATAAGGACTGTGCCAGTTGACCGGCCGGAAGTTCGAAGGAGCCTGTCCTACGCGCAGGGCGCGCGGCCGAGCTACGAGTGCTGCACGGAACGGCGCGCCGAAGGCGGCCTGCGGCCGCACCGTGCGATACTGTCCCGACGTCGCGTCTTGCGGCCCCGATGCGCCTATTGGTCGACGAGAAACGCAATTCGCGTCGCGACGGCCTCTTCGTCGCAAAGCGACGACTCCCAAATCCGCACGACGCGCCAGCCTAGCGCCCGCAATGTCCGGTTGACCGCCTTGTCCCGCGCGCGGTTGCGAGCAATTTTCGCTTTCCAATAGGCGGCATTGGACTTGGGCATGCGGCAGTTCCTGGGGTGTCCGTGCCAGAAATCGCCGTCGACGAAGACCGCCAATCGCGCGCGGCGAAAGACGAAGTCAGGCCTTCCGGGGAGCTTGCTGCCGCGCCGCCATCCTTTGATTCGGTAGCGGCGCATGATCGCGACGAGCC
>JAFLCO010000356.1 GCA_017303535.1 Planctomycetota bacterium | reverse complement strand
CCGGGCGTTCGGCGACTTGCGGCACTTTTTCCCGAGGAGGCAATTTGCTATGCTACCGGCTCGATTCGGCTAGACTTTTTTGAACCAGCTCAAATCCTGCGGGCTCCATGAAACAGGCGATTACCGGCGTTAGTCCTTCGGTTCTTGGCGAAGCCACGGTTATGACGACTTGGCCTTCGATGGGCGCAACGGCCTTTGGGCAGTTGCTTGGTCGCCTTTATGCGATGCCGCTGTTCGGGAAGCTCATCGCCTTGGCCGCCATCCCGCAGGCATTGTTGCTCTACGCTCTGAATCTGTTGCCGTGGAGTTGCTTGCGCTATCGACTGACGAATCGTCGCGTCGTCGTCGAGAAGGGGCTGCGTGCAAAGATCGATAAAGAAGTGTCGCTCGACAATTTTGACACGATCGAGGTCGAAGTTCTCAACGGCCAACAATGGTACCGCTGCGGCAATCTCGTGTTCTTCAAAGGCAAAGTCGAAACGTTCCGTCTCGACGGCGTGCCGCATCCCGAAAGCTTTCGCCACACCTGCTTGAAGACGCAACGCGGCTACGGCGGCGTGAAGAAGGCTGTGGGGAAGTAGATTGCCGTCGCGTTAGAAGCCCAAGAGCTTTCGCAGCAGCCGGCCTTCAAGCGGAATCGCCGGCTGCGGCAAGGCAAAACCTTCTCGTCGTTCACGCGGCGAAGCTTGTGGTTCCTTTACCGACGGCGCGCCGGCTTCGCGTGGTCGAGTCGATTGCGATTTCGCACCGACTTCCGTGATCTTCGTTACTTTGGGGTTTTTCTTGGCCGTGCCGGATTGCGCCGCTTTCGGCTGCAACTTGACGTCAGTCTGACTCTTGCGGACAGGCGTTAATCCGCCGCCGCTTTCCGGTGCCGCGACTGCAGGCCGACTCGGAACGTGTAGCTCCGACGTCGCCGATTGATCGCTGGTTGCTTGATCCGCTTTACTCGTCGACTTGTCTTCGAGTTGCGGCAAATGCACGGGTACCAATGTCCCGGCGTCGATAACGACCGGCGGGTTCGAGGGCTTCAACGTCTGCTCAGTGACGGCCGGTGCGACGTTCGCAGGCCGTGGTTCGACGGGTATTGGAATCGAGTGCGAATTTACGGCCGCTGGTGTCGCGGTCGCAGGCGCCGGTGATGTCGCGGGTGTGGTCTCCGCGGGTGCTGTCCCGGCAGGTGCGGCGACACCAAAGTCGCGCCCTAGGTCAACCACGGGCGGCGTCGCAACGTTCCAGTTTTGTGCTGGAACTGTATCGCGATAGGTAGCCGCCGCCGGCGCGCTCGGAAAGTCGTTGCGCGACGATCCGTAAAGGGTCGAATGATAAGGGACGATCGGCGTCGGAATCCGCTCGTCGCCCGTCACATCGCCGTCGCTGCGACGACGAAGCGGCACCGATCGTTCCGCGTTACCGACGTCGCGCGAACGTTCTCTGCCGACCCCGCTCGAATACCAGCCGTCGGCCGTCGTTTCTCGGTCTTCGGCCCGAATAAATCCCGCCGGCGCAAACGCGCTCAGCGTCTGTCCGACAAATAGAAACACCGCGAATCCTGGTCGCATACAAGCCATACAAGCCTCACCGGGCGCCAGGGTTACGCAACGGGCCCGGAAAACATAGCTCACGCTTGGCCGGGGTCAACCAAGCTCGACCAAATACCGCTTTCGGCGGGTTTTTCCGGTTGCATTGCAGGTTCTGGATGGATCGGCGATACTGAATTCACCTTTCGGTGATTTGCTTAAGTCACTGGGGGCCCCGCCGGCATCCGCTCCCGCCAGTTGGTCTTCCCGCCTCGCCCGCAACGACGAGATTCTCATGCCTAGTCGCTTGGGCAATCCAAAAAGATTGCGCTCCTTTTCGGCGTTCGCCATCGCGCTGACCGTGGTTGCGAACTTCGGCGTCGCAAGCGCCGCTACGCCCGTCGCTCCGACGCCGTTGCAGGCAAAGCCTTCAGCGAGCGCGCCAAATTTCGAAACCCACGTTCGCCCGATCCTCAAGGCCCATTGCTTTCATTGCCACGGCGAAGAAGAGAAATTGCAGGGAGGCCTCGACCTGCGCCTCGTCCGGCTGATAACCAAAGGAGGCGACTCCGGCTCGTCGATTGTTGCCGGTAAGCACGCCGAGAGTTTGTTGTTTCAACGGATCGCCGACGGCGAAATGCCGCCGGGCGAGAAGAAGCTTTCGGTGACCGAACGCGAAACGATCGCCCGTTGGCTCGACGGCGGTGCGCGAACCTTGAAGCCTGAGCCGGCGAGCATCGCGGAATTCACCGAAGAAGAACGAGCCTTTTGGTCGTTGCAACCGGTGCGCGCCGTTAGTCCGCCGAGCGTGAAACAAGCGAACGTCGTTCGCACGCCGATCGACGCCTTTCTGCTTGCCGAACTCGAGAGAAAATCGCTGCAGTTCTCCCCTGAAGCTGACCCGGCCACGTTGATTCGCCGCGTAACCTTCGATTTGATCGGCCTGCCGCCGACGCCCGAAGAAGTCAGCGCCTTCGTCACCGCTTACGACAAAGATCCGAAGGCATACGAAAAACTGATCGACCGGCTCTTGGCCTCGCCGCACTACGGCGAACGCTGGGGCCGCCACTGGCTCGATGTCGCGGGCTACGCCGACAGCGACGGCTACTCGGCCGTCGATGCGGAACGCAAGTTCGCCTACCGCTATCGCGATTACGTCATTCGTTCGCTCAACAACGACAAGCCATGGAACGAGTTCATCGTCGAGCAACTTGCCGGCGACGAACTCGTTCGCCCTCCCTACGAAAAGCTCCCGGCCGACCAACTCGACAAACTGATCGCCACCGGCTTTTTGCGAATGGGCCCCGACGGGACCAGCGACTCCGCGAACGACCAGAAGCTGGCGCAAAACGACTGCGTCGCCGAGACGCTCAAGATCGTTTCCACGTCGCTGCTAGGTCTCTCGGTCGGCTGCGCGCAATGTCACAACCATCGTTACGACCCCGTTTCGCAAGTCGACTATTTCCGCTTTCGTGCCATCTTCGAGCCGGCGTTTAATACACAAAACTGGCGAGTTCCCAAGGCCCGACTGATTTCGACGACCTCGGACGAAACAAAAAAGGCCATTGCCGCGATTGATGCCGAAATCGCCAAGGTCAATGCGGAGAAAACGGCCGAGCTAAACAAGCTGATGGACGAAACGTTCGAGCTTGCCCTGAAGAAAATTCCTGAAAAGCAACATGCCGAGATTCGGCAAGCTCGCTCGACCGAAGTCGGCAAGCGGACCGATGCCCAGAAGAAGATTCTGAAAGACAATCCGAGCGTCAACATCACGGCGACCGGCGTTCGTCAGCAGCTCGGCGTGAAATATCGAGCTTGGGAAACCAAGTACACGAAGGTCCTTGACGATCTTCGAGCTAAGCGGCCTGAGGAAGAATACGTTCAGGCGCTCACGGAAGTCCCCGGTAAGCCGCCGGCAACGTTCGTCCATTACCGCGGCGACCATCTCCAACGTAGACAAGTGGTGACGCCAGGGGAGCTTTCGATCTTCGCCTCCGCGCCAAAGATTGCGGAAAAAGACGCCACGCTGCCGTCGACCGGCCGTCGCCTGGCGTACGCTCGGTACCTTACCGACGGTAAGCATCCGCTTGTCGCTCGCGTTTTGGTGAACCGTTTCTGGATGCATCACTTCGGACGCGGCATCGTCGCGAGCCCCGGCGACTTCGGCGCTCTCGGCGATCGTCCCACGCATCCGGAACTACTTGATTGGCTGGCGGCCGACTTCGTGAAAGGGGGCTGGAAGCTCAAGCCGTTTCACAAGCAGATCATGATGTCGACCGCGTATCGCCAGTCGTCGCGCCGCACGCCGCAGCTCGATGCCGTCGACCCCGACAACTTGCTCTTGGGCCGTATGTCGATCCGCCGACTGGAAGCGGAAACCTTGCGCGATGCCGTTCTGGCGACCACGGGCAAGCTCAATCGCAAGCAGTTCGGGCCGCCGGTTCCGGTGTCGCCCGATGAAACCGGTCAAGTCGTCATCGGCGTCGATACGCGCGACACGGCCGGCCGGCCGACCGGCAAGAAAGTCGATTTGGGCGAAGAGCCCAACCGCCGCAGCATCTACATCCAGTCGCGCCGTTCGTTGCCGCTCGGCATGCTCGAAACCTTCGACGCTCCGGTGATGACGCCCAATTGCGAATGCAGGGCCTCATCGACGGTGACGCCGCAATCGCTGCTCCTGATGAACAGCGAGTTCATCGTGACGCAAGCGACCGAGTTCGCCAAGCGCCTGCGGGCTGCAGCCCCGGACGACTTGGCGTCGCAAGTTCGCAGCGGCGCGGCCTTGGCATTCGGCGTCCGTCCAAGTGAGGCCGACGTTTCCGAAGCGATTGAGTTCGTGAAAGCCCAAACCGCGGCACTTGAGTCGGTTGCCAAGGCTGCGGCCGCCGAACAAGCCTTGGCCTGCTATTGCCAGGCCCTCTTGAGCGCCAACAAATTCCTGTACGTCGACTAGGTGCCGCCGTGATGAACATGCCGTACGATGCCGGCCGCCGGCACTTTCTCGCCTCGCAAACGATGGGCCTCGGCTCGATGGCCCTGGCTTGGCTCTTACAGCAGGATGCCGCACGCGCTGAACCTTCCAAGCCTGCGTTAGAGCGCCCCACGTTCGACCTTGAGCCGAAGCCGACCCGTCATGCGCCGCAAGCCACGGCCATGATCTCCTTCCTAATGCAAGGCGGGCCGAGCCACGTCGACCTTTTCGACCCGAAGCCGGAACTTACCAAACGCGACGGCCAAAAAATCCCCGGCGACATTCAATACGACAGCCCCGCGCAAACCGACGGCTCGTTGATGAAGTCACCGTGGAAGTTCGCCCGCGCGGGCAAGTGCGGCATGGAACTGAGCGAACTCCTGCCGGGCCTGGCCGAAATCGCCGACGACATCACGCTCATCCGCTCGATGCAGTCGGGCGTGAACAACCATGTGCAAGGCTTGCGCGCGATGGTCAACGGCGGCGTTTTGGCCGGCCGACCTTCGCTTGGTTCGTGGCTCACCTACGGTCTTGGCACCGAAAGCCAGGATCTTCCGGCGTATCTCGTGCTTACCGATCCGGAAGGCGTGCCGGTCGACGGCATCAACAACTGGGCCAACGGCTACTTGCCGGCTCTCTATCAGGGTACCGTCATCCGCCCACGCGAGCCGCGGATTCTCAATCTCGACCCGCCGCCGCACTTGAAGGGCTTGCCGCAGGAGCGGTTCCTTTCGTACCTCGACAAGCTCAACGAACGCCACCTTGCCGAACGCCCGGGCGAGCACGATCTCGCGGCCCGAATTGCAGGCTATGAAACGGCGGCCCGGATGCAATCGGCGGCGAAAGAGGCCCTTGATATCTCGCGCGAAACCGCGGCCACGCATCGGATGTACGGCATCGATCGGCCCGAGTCGAAGGAATTCGGCACGCGTTGCTTGATCGCCCGTCGGCTCGTCGAGCGCGGCGTACGGTTCGTCCAAATCTGCACGGGCAACCAGGATTGGGACCACCACAGCGCCATCGCCACCTCGTTGCCGAAGGAGTGCTTACGTACGGATGTCCCGAGCGCCGCGCTGGTGAAAGACTTGAAGCAACGCGGCTTGTTGGAAACGACCGTCGTGCAATGGGGCGGCGAAATGGGGCGGTTGCCGACCGTGCAGAAAGCAGCCAGCGTCGGACGCGACCACAATACGCACGGCTTCAGCATCTGGATGGCCGGCGGCGGCATTCGTTCCGGCCACGTTCACGGGGCGACCGATGAATTCGGCCACCGCTCGGTCGAGAACGTCGTCTCCCACACCGACTATCACACGACGCTTTATCACCTCTTCGGCCTCGACCCGAAGAAGCTCACCTTCCGCCGCCCGACCGGCGAAGCCTCGCTCACCGACGGCAAGGCGGGCAAGGTCGTGAAAGACATTCTTTCGCGACCGGAACACGTCGCCTAAGTTCGGCGCTTACACGGCTCCGCGCGAAGCCGCTTTTCCGCGGGCCGCCAACGCTCGGTCAATTGCCGACATCTGCAGCTCGCTCAATTCCACACGCAGCGCTCCTGCATTCTCTTCGATCTGATCCGGCCGTTTCGCTCCGACCAGCGCGCAAGTAATGCCGGGCTGCGCCGTCGTCCAGGCCAGCACAAGTTCGGCGAGCGTGCAGCCGGCGGCCGCTGCGATCGGTCGTAGTGCATCAAGAAAGTCGTGGTTCCTCGACCACTCCTCTCCCTGATACATAGGGTACTTTGCACGCCCGTCGCCCGGTTCAAACACGTGATCCCTCGGTAACTTGCCGGCCAAAAATCCCTTGAGCAGCGGCCAATAACTGCACACCGCGATCTGGTGCTCGCGGCAATAAGGCAGCAAGTCCGCTTCGATCTCCCGCTGGAGCATGTTGTAGTGCGGTTGCACGGCGACCACCGGGCACTCGGCCCGAAACTCGTCAAGCTGGGCGACCGTCACGTTCGACGCCCCGACGGCTCGCGTCTTCCCCTCCTCCATTAGCCGTCGCAGTTCCCCGGCCGATTCACGGATCGGCGTCGCCGGATCGGGAGCGTGCAAGTAAAGCAAGTCGACGTGATCCATTCCAAGTCGCTCTAGGCTCGCTTCGCAGTGC
>JAFLCO010000355.1 GCA_017303535.1 Planctomycetota bacterium | reverse complement strand
GAAACGGGACGGGCGCTACCATTGCGCCTGGGACGACGAATGCTCGCTCTCCACAGCCCCTCCCGGTGAGCCGATCGTCCGCCCCGATGCCCCTCCCGTACGGGCGCTTGACAAGCTGGTATAATGCAGGCGTTCCCACCAAGGAATTCTATGTCGCCCGAACTGACTCCCGAACTTCGGCAGGCCATCCACCAATCGCCCGGCGGAACGCCGCTGCGCTTCGTCGATCCCGACACCCAGACGACCTACGTCCTCGTCAAGGCGGAGATCTACGATCAATTGCGGCAAGTTTTGAGCGAGGACGATCCGCGTATCGCTTACACGTCCGTGGACGCGGCCCTGCAAGACGATGATCGGGACGATCCGCTGCTGGCCGGCTATCAGGCCGCATCTCGTTCCCAGCCCTCGACATGACCCGCCGCGGCGACGTCGTCATCATCGAATTCCCCTTCGTAGACGGCGGCCGCGGGAAGAACCGCCCGGCGTTGGTCGTTCAAGCCGACCTCAATAATCGGCGGTTGCAGAATACGATCGTCGCCATGATCAGCGGCAACGTCCGCCTCGCGGGGCACGTCGCCTCACAAGTTCTCGTCGACCCGCAGTCGGTCGGCGGTCGATCTTCGGGCTTGCACGGAACGTCGGTCGTCAAGTGCGAGAACATCTATACCGTGCGACAACAAGATATTCTGCAGACCATCGGGCGTTCGTCTACGGAACTGATGACCGAGGTAAACGTATGTCTCAAGGCCTCGCTGGATCTGGAATAGTGCCACCTACCGACCCATCACGGCAGAGCTACCGGAGTACCGATATCCGTAGGGCCGACGACGGACCGATTTCGCCCCGAAACGACCCGCGCCTCACGCAGCGTCGAGCTTTCTCGTCTCTCGCCTCGAATGCGGGATTAGTTCGCCCTCCTCTTCCTTCGAAGACCAATTAAACGGAGGGAAGGGCATCGCATCCAACGATGCCTTCCGAGCCGGAGGCCTCGTGGTCGTCGTTAGGTCCCTGATATTTGCGACGAGGCGTAAGCGGTTCTTTCTCGGCGCAGCTCGATCGCCCGGTTGTCACTGCCCTTCGCCGACGGACTCCAATCGACAGACGGCTTTTCGAACAGGTCGGCAGCGTCGCGCGACTGTTGGGGGCCAGGTCGCCGCGCGTTCCTCCGTGCAAATCACCGGCCGCGATACGAGCACATGCTCGGGATGCGCAAAAAACCAGGGCAAGCGAGAATAGGCCATAGGTTCCTCGGCCTCCTTCGCTACGCGGATAGGCATGCTTATCTTCGCATCAGTTGGCGCCCGTCGGCAGAGTAATAACGTCCGAAATACGCGTACGCGCCCCTGTGCTGGGATCGAACTCAATTCGAAGGACATGCGTTTCGTCGTTCCAGGCTGCGGCCGTTAGATGACCAACCGTTACGCCGTCTCGATGCACAGCGTCGCCAAGCGAAATTCGAGGAGGACTCGTTACCTTTTGGACCGCCACACATCCCGGCGTATCGCCCGCATATTTTGCGTCAAAGATTTCAATCACCTCGAGTCGGCTTTGGTCGCGCGGTGTTGCAGCCGTCGGGCGCAGCGGCTCTGCAGGACTTTGTGCGGCGACGAATCTAGGCGACGGCGAGTACGCAGGAAGGCATGAGAGGGACAATAGGGCCCCAATGAGACAGAGAGACGATCGGCGCATGGAAAATCTCCTGGGAACGATTTGTCTTGTTGTCATGCAAAGACATAGACGGATACGAGTGGAAGGCCTTTCAAAGACGACCAAAGACGACCGTAGGGCTCCCATGCCATTTTAGGTACACCAAGACTTTTATCCATCGAGTAAAGAGCGGCGACAATTGCGTGATGAAAAAAAACTATCATATTCCGCTTCTAACGGTCGCGGAAAACATCGAGACCGTCATGGAGTACCCTTTGAGACTTGATTCATATGGTAGGTGAGTTCAATCGCCCCTTGGGAGCATTGGACTTCGATGACGGCAAGACGCTTGCTGCTAGAAGCGAATCGATCCGCCCACGTACGGGTTCCAATCGGCGGCGGGTTTTGTCAGTCCGATGTTGATGCCGACGTCGAGTTGGCAATCGTCCAGCGGTTGATACAACAAGGCCATCGCAAAGATGCCTTCCCAGGGTTGGCCCTGTTCCGTGCTCGTGATCGAGGCCAGCTCGGCCTTCGTACCGAGGCGCTCCGTAAGGCTGATGGCCAGAGAGGCCGAGTTCAGAAATTCGGCGTGATAACCGAGGGCTCGCACGTTCTCTCGGACGTCGATTCCGAACTCGAGTCCGAAGTACGTTTTGCCCGGCAGCCGGCGCAGCCAGAAGATCGAGCTTCCCCCTTCCCAATACCCGGAGGTGATTTCTCTTGCGCCGGTCGGGGCATCCACGCGCGCCGCGCAGCCGAGGGCCGTGGGGCCGCCGTCGTTCCCCCAAAGATTGTGTTTCGCCATCACGGACATGTCGCCGAAGCCGAAGGCGTTTTGATCGGCCACGGTGGCCCCGGCGCGAGCGGCGGTGCGCGAGACGTATTCAAACGGCTGAACGATGACGTGTAAATCCGTGTCGTTCGTCAAGCCGACGCGGACGTTGCTCAGCGCGAAAGAATAGAAGCCTCTGTCTTGAAGGCCTTGTTCCTGCGGTTGCTGATCGCGATCGTGTTTGTAGGTGACGAAATCGGACTCCACTTGCCAATGCCCCGCATCGACGGTGACGGGCGTGAGCGTCTTATCGGGACGGTCGGTGAGGAATTCTCGCCGCAAGGAGCGCGGCGTGGGGCGAAACAAGCTGTACGCCTTCTTGGCCGCATGAATTTCCTCCCACGGCAGGCCGGCATCGGCCCGATCCGGTTTAGATTTCAGGAGGTCTTCGAAGGGATCGGCGGCCTCCGCTCGCGCCGCGCATGCGACGCAGGAGAGCGCGAAGCTCAGCATCTTCGCGACGGTGAGAATCGTGGCAGGACTCGGCGTGGGCCGGCATAGGGACCAATTCATAGAGAACTTCTCGTAGCATCACGGCCGCGGTGAGAATCCGGCATCGAGCCCCAGCGCCGCTCGGTACTCGGCGGCGGCGACGTGGTATTCCAACAGCGCGTCGACCGTGAGGATGCGGGCGTCGGCCGTGTTTTGTTCGCGGATGTTGACGAACAAGATGTTGCTGTTGCCGAGGTCGAATTTCGTGCGTTCGGCGGCTTCCATCTGGGCAGTGAGTTCGACTCCTTCCGCGGCCCGGCGGTATTCCTCGTAGGCCGTTTGCAGGCCGGTCAGGGCGAAGCGAACGTCGGCTTCGACGCGTTCGATCGCGTACTGCTCTTGGGCGCGCACCTGCGTGATGGCGGCTTCGTTCGTGCGGATCTGACCGGTGGCGTCGCGGCGCTGGAGCGGCACGGCGAAGAGTAAGCCCGTCTCCAGCTGAAACGGGCCTTTGTCGTTCTTCGGCGACGTCGGCTGACCAACGTCTTTTGATGCATCCACGAGCGCGTCGAACTCCGGCAGCGCGAGGTTGCGGGCGTAGGCCAACTGCACTTCGAGCTTCTGCCGCTGCAAGCGCAGGTAGCGCGGTTCGGGTCGAAAGGAGATCGCGGTTTGCAAATCAAACGGTAGTTGGTCGGGATCGGGCGCGGTCGGTTCGGGAAACGGCGGCAACCGATCGGCGCTCGGCAGAACCGGATTGCCGCCGGCGTCGCGCAGATAAAGCGACAGTTCGACGGCTTCTTGGCGAAACTTACGGTCGGCCTGGATGAGCTTCGCTTGGCGCGAGGCGACCAACCGCCGGTTATCGAGGCTCTCGATTTCGGGCAAGAGCCCACGAGCGATGCGGGTTTCGATAGCCGCCTCGCGCTCTTCGGCGATTTCAAGCATCTCGCGCTGGATCAGATACCAGTGCCCGGCGGCGACCCATTTCCAGTATTGGATGGCGCCGTACTCCAGGAAGTAGATGCGTTGCTTGTCGATGGAAGGTTCGGCGGCGGCCAGCGAGAGATCGGCCTTGCGCATCGCAGTCCGGCGCTTATCGATGGCCAAGCCTTGCAGCAGCGATTGCCGATAGCCGAGCTTGAACTCGCCGCCGTCGTTGGTTTGCCGCTCTTGATACCAAGGTTCGAACGAGCCGCGACCAATGCGATATCCGCTCCAGACTTTGCCGCCGGGGAGCGTGTACTGTTCGGCCTTGAGCGCCGCGCGATTCGTTTCGTAGAAGCCCATCGCGCCGGTCATATTCTCGGCTTGAATGTGCAAGTCGTACGCGCCGCGCGTCGAACGAGCTTCGCACGCGGCGATATCGCGCTCTTGAATCGCGGCGATCAGCAGCGGATAGGTGCGGCTTACCGATTGGAGCACCTCGTCGAGTCGTAGTTCGCCGGCCGTCGCGCTGCCCGCAAGCTCGGGCGGCAGCGGAATTTTTTCGACGCCGGGCGTTTGGAACCCGACGTCGGGATTCAGCAACGACGACGGAGCGACAGGCTGCGCAGCATCCGGCGCGGGGGCCACGTCCGCAGGCAGCGGCTCAATCGGCGGAAGCGGCGTCACTTCGGCGGGCGATTGGGCCGAGGCGAGGAGCTGCGCGCAGTACCACACCAGGCCGGCGATCCAGCCTCGCGTGAAGAACTTCGCAGCATCCTTGCCGCACTTCGTCATTCGTTCGTTCCCGTCTGCACGCCTCGGTTCAATGAGAGAACCGAGGCGTCTCTCTTGTCGCTATTTCTCTTCGCCGCCCAGCTTCGCGTCTTTTGTCTTGGGCTTGCTCTTCGCTTTGTCCGTTTTCTCTTCGGATTGGCTGTGATACGGATCGTATCGATCCGGCTCGATCGACGGCGGGAAGCCGTTGAGCTGGCGCCACAGTTCGTAGCCGAGCGGAACTTCATTGAGCAGTACCCACCCGTTGCAGCGCACCCCTTGGCGGAGTTCGCGCCGTACGTCGACCGTGGGGTCGACGTGCAGGCCCGGCCAATCGGCTTCGTTGGGATCGCTGCTGGGAACGATCAAGACGCGGAACTTTCCAAAGCTGTTCGGCGCCGCATCCACGAGCATGACCTCGCCGCCGAAGGTTCCCAGCGCGGCCGAAGGCCAGCCCGCGGCAAATTGCAAAGCCGGCCATCCTTCAAACTGCAGCCGAACGCGACGGCCCGGCGTGATCCAGGGGGCGTCGTTGCCGTCGATCCAAAGTTCGACCGCTCGCCGGGTGTAGTCGGGCACAAACTGCAGAAGCGCATCGCCTTGCGCGACTTGGCCCCCTTTTTGACCGGAGTTGGCGAGCAGCCGCACCACGATGCCGTCGCGCGGCGCGGTGATGACTTGTTGTTCGAACGCCGCCAGCTCGCTTTGAGCCTTGAGCATGGAACTTTTGGCCGAGGCCAAATCGCCTTCGGACGTCTGCAGCTTCGTCTGAGCTTCGACAATTTTGGCGTTGGCGTCGCTCTCGGCGTAGGCAATGTAGTCTTCCTTAACTTTGACTTCGCGCGTCGAGGCTTCGACTTCGGCGACGGCCTTCGCGTAGTCGGCGGCCGCCTTCGCCGCGTAGGCCGTTTCAATTTCCAACTCTTGCGGCGACGCCAATTTCTCCGCGACGAGCCGTCGATAGCGATCCAGTTTTTGTTCGGCCTGCAGCTTGGCGGCTTCCGCGGCCGTGAGCGCCTGCGTGTCGCCGCGAAGCTTCTGCCGCGCGATCTCCAATTGGCTTTGCGTAATCGAAATCTGCAGATTGCGGGCCGTCTTGTAGAAGTCGACTTGCTCTTTGTACGATGCGATTTTGGCTTGGCTCGCGTCGAGCTTGTCTTGCGCCGCGCGAACGGCGTCTTGCAATCGATTGAGCAGCAACGGATCGTTGTCGCGAATGACGACGAGCCGGTCGCCTTGCTTCACCTGGGAGCCTTCGCGAACGTGCCACTCATCGATGATGCCGGCGATCGTCGCTTGAATCGTTTGCGGGCGCTCCAGCGGATCGAGAGCCACGACTTGGCCCGTGCCCGCGACGCTCTGTTGCCAGGGAACAAACAGCAGGCCGACGACAAGCAGCACGAACGCCCACACAAGGAGCCTTGCCGCGGTACGCGGAAAGGCGGGCGTTTGCAGGCGGCGAAGCAATTGCGCGGCGTCGTCGGCGGCGACGATGGCCGGTTCTGCGGCGTGGTCACTCATGATTCGCCTCCTCCTCCGCCGACGCGTCTTCACGCGTCAACTGCACGCTCCGCTCACACGACCGAGCGACGGTCGGCCGAGCCGTCGTTAAAACCACGGTGCAGCGATAATCCTCGCGAATGATTTTCCACAGCGACTGTCGGTCGAGCGTGGCGAGCGTGTCGAAACAGGAATCCAGCACCAATAGACGGGGACGGGCCGCTAACGCACGGGCCAGCAACATCCGGCGAGTTTCGCCGGAAGAAAGCGGACCGCCCTTGACGGACAATACGGTATCGAGCCCGGCGGGAAGTTGCCGAATCCTGGCGAGCAAACCGACCGCATCGAGGGCCGCACGAACATCGCTTGCGGAAACATGCGGGCGTCCCGCGCCGATGTTGTCTTCGATCGTCCCTTCCCACACGCCGAAGAGGTCGACGATCTGAACTTGCTCGCGAAGCTGGGCGAGATCCCACTGCCGAAGATCAACGCCG
>JAFLCO010000354.1 GCA_017303535.1 Planctomycetota bacterium | reverse complement strand
GGCGCACGCCGAAGATGACGCCGGCCAACTCAGCAACGTGCGACGAATCGGCCACGCCCTGCCTCTGACGGTGCACTTGCGCACCCACGCGAACGACGAGGCTTGGTCGCTCTTATCCCACCGACTGCTAGGCGCGGACGTCGCTCCCCTACGCGTCGGCTTCGCTTGCCTGGGTCCGAAACGCGATAATTTCCGGTTGGAGTCCAAACGCCGGGTTTATCGTTGGGTTCCGCCACGCCACGAGCCGTTTCCGGGAATTCGCGACGCCGACTCACTGGGGGCTTTCTTCGGCGTGGAGTACGCCGATCAGGACGTCTTGCGGCGGACGCACGCCGCCGCCGTCGAGCGTGACGTCGATTTGCTGATCTATCCCGAACTGTGTTTCGGCGAGACGGCGGAGCTCCAAGTCCGGCGCGACTTCGTCGCTTCACCGCGTCGGTCCCGACCGCAGCTGCTGGTGCTCGGCAGTCGTCACGTCGCCGACGATGGCGCGAGGAGAAGGAACTCCCTGGCGGCGCTGGGTCGCACGGGCGCGTTACAGGGCGCGGCCAGTCAATTCGCGCACGACAAGATCGGCACCTTCGGGTTCCGGGACGGGAGTTGTTACTATGTGGAGGACATTTCCCGGTCCCGTCGACTGACCGCGCTCGACGTCGAAGGACTGCAGATCGTCATGCTGATCTGCAAGGACGTCTTGCAGCAAACGACATTGGATACCATCGCCGCCCTGGCCCCGCAGCGATTAATCGTCGTCGCGATGTCCGACAAGACCGAAGAATTCGTGCATCACTTCTGCGAATTCGCCGCCCGCTACAACACCACGACCTTTTTCAGTTGCTTTTCCGCCGCCGGCGAAACGACGGCCGGCGTCTTCGGGCCGGGAAAGCACTTCACCGCCGTGCTCTTAAAGAATGCCGCCGCCTCCCGGCCCGCCGCGTCGCCGACGCCGTTCCCCGGTTCGATTCGCGTCGATCCGCAAACCGTGGATCGTCCCTGCTTGGCCGTGATCGAATTGCCGGTCGAAGCCCGAGGCGATGACGCTCTTGGCCACTCGCATTCCTGGTTCGAAATCTCGCACGTTTGAAGTCGCCCGCGCCGAACGACTTCGCACATTCGGCGAAGACGCGTTCGGTACCGAACTAATTTTCGCCGCTCAGAACTTTTCGAGCTTGCCATGGCAGACGATCGTCCGTTGCACTCCCACGTCGCGTACCATCCCTACATGGCGTTGTTGGCCCATTTCGATCATGCCAAGGCCCTGCGAACCGACGTCGGCCCGCGCGATCCCCGCACGGCCACTTCCCCCGACGGCGGACAGCTCGCGGGCAACGCCGTTCGTTTTCAGTACCAGTGCGATCAATTGAAGCAAGAACTTCTGGCGAACGTACTCCAATACTCGTGCGACTACGAACCGGAGCCGTTTCCGGAGTATTTGTTTCGTCCCCTTTGTCTCGCTGCGCTAGGTCATTCCGACGATTTCGGTCTGACGTTGATCGATCACTTCGTGGCCGCCGCGCGGCTGACCGCCGTGGCGCAGGGCGCCGAGGACTCGGACCTCGCCTTCTGCCCCGTCATCAGCTCCATTCCCTTGCCGCCGGACGACGCGCCGCCGCGGCGGTGGACGGAACTGCAGCGCGAGCGATCGTCTGAGTGGCCGTTCTACGAGCCGCACGAATTGTTTTCCTCGTTGCGAATTTCCGAACCGCTCGCAGGCGCGTCCCGGCTGCAGGAAGTCCCCGACGCGCCGCTCTGCGTCGTGACCAATTTGAAGACCAACATTTTGGCCGAGATGCCGCACGGACTGCGAATGCAGGAGGCGGTCTACGCGACGATCGTCTCCACGATTCGGCGAACGCTGTGGGGCATGCTGCAGCCCGCGGAATCGTCGACAACGCCGTTGTATTCCGACGACGACGTGCTTTGCGTTCGGTGCCTGTTGCTCGAGCCTCAAGGCGCCGAAGACATCACCCTGGTGTGCTTCTGCAATAACTATTCGGTCGCGAACACGGTCTTGGCCGTGATTCGCACGTTGACGATCCGCGACGCTTTGCGAAACGCCCCGCAGGCGGTGGCCGAAAGCGTCTCCCGCAGCGAGCTGCATGCTCAGATCACCGCACAGGTCCGCCCCGAAGCCGCCAAGGCGACCGGACTCGGCCGGTTGACTGCCGACGAAATCCTCGCCGCGGTCGGCGGTAATCACCTGTTCATGCGATCCTATTCCACGCTGTGCTTCGCTTACGGCGTCTTGGCCGGCGACCGGCGCAGCGAGGTCCGCGGCGTCTGCGAGGCTCGAATCTACTTCGACGTCAGTCCCGGGCATGAAGCGGAAATCAGCGCCTGCTTCGACGAGGCGATCGCGCGGACCTTCGACGGCGACGCGACTCGGACGCTGCCGCTTCGAACCGAGGAACTCGCCCTGACGACGCACGGAATCTTGCCGGGGGCGCACGACATGTCGGCCGTGGTATATCCGCATTCGACGATGCAGTCCTCCGGCAAACTGCTGATCCCGTGTCAGATCTTTTTTTCTTTTCTTTCTCAATTTTTTAAGGCCCTGCAAACGCACCAACGGAACCGAACTCCGGCCGCCGCGCTTACGACGACGGAAACCGGCTTTATGGATTTAACGTCGTCGCTGACCATTCGAACGCCTCTCGTCGGCGCGACGAATCTGCCGCAATTCGGCGAGTTCCTCCCGGACGGCCGCTTGCCCCGGCCGGTGGATTGGTCCTCGCACCTCTACGGGATGGACTATTTCGTCCGCATCCGCCGCTCGGTCGCCAAACGCTTGCGGTTGGACGAGTTGCTGGACTTTCGCGAGAAGCTGCGCTCGATCGGTTGTCCGTCCTCGCTCCAATACTCGTTGCTCTACATGTGCCAGGAGTTCCTGGACTGCCTGGAGGATCCGCTGCGCTGCGAAGCCGTCCTCGACCTGTACGATCCGATCGCCATGCTGCTGGGCTACCTCGGGGACGCCGGTCCCATGATCGAACACTTTTCGGCGATCGAGCCGGACTGGATGCGTCGCGCGCTGCAGTCGCGATTCTTCACGCGCGGCCGTTTCAAGTCGTATATCGACGCCTTACAAGATGCGTTCACCCTGCGAATTCAGCGCGTGATCCCTCATCACGAGTTCCGCGACACGGCGTTCAATCTCCGCGCAGGCGCCAGCAAACTCATCGCCGCCATGGACGTTCCGCTGAAATGCAGCATCGGCCTCTTCCGGTCCCAAGTCGGCGCGAGGGAAGACCGAGATTCCGTCGCCCGCCGTCTGCGTTTCGGCAGCATCACGACGTTAAACACCCGGCAACATACGACCGTCTCCTTCGGCGTTTGGCCGAACGGCCGCGATCCGGACCACGCGACGCCGAGCACGACTGCCCCCCGGTTCGGCTTCATGGCGGTCGACATGGACGTTTTCCACCTGTTTCGTCCCGAACAGGCGTACTACTTTCTCCACGAAGTCGCACACTTATTTCTCTACGCGCAACAACAGGCGTCTCCCGCCGATCGACGAAACATCGTGCGCCTCTCCTGCGACACCGCGGACCGCTACGGCGCAATCAACGCCGAGTCCCGGACGTCCGAGGTGTTCGCCGATCTGTTGGCGGCGCTGTTCGTCTTTGAAGGCGACGTCGAGCTTTTCGGTAAATTCCATGGCTTGGCGTTTAGCGACATCACCGGCCGCGTCGTCCACGTCGATGCGAATTCCACGGAAGCGGCCTATCAGCTCGCGCTGTTGGAGGTCGTCGTGCGGGGCTTTTTTGTCGCGGAACTGATCTCCACCCTGGCCCAAGAAATCCGCATGGAAGCGCCGGACTCGCTGCCGGAAACTCACACCCGCTACCGGGTCGAAGGCGGCCCTGACGGTCACGGCATCTATCTGCGGCTGATTTCTTATGCGCAGCGGATCGGTCCCTATTATCGCGGGCTAAATCACTTTTGGCATCCGGACGCTCAGGACGCCGTCGCGGGGCAACTGCGCCGGCGCTGTCGTGAAATCTCGGAGGACCTTAGCCGCCCGGTCGCCTCGGCGGCGCTCGCGGAGATTTGGGGTTCGGCCGCCAAGATCTGGAAGAATTATTGGCTCGAACGCGCGGCGCGCAATCCCGTGCACGGCGGCGACTTCGCCGCCGCTCGGGCTCGGGTCGAGCAGTCCATTCGGCAAGCTTTGCGGGAGGGCCGAGCCTTTGCGCGCACGAACTTTTCCGCTACGGCGTCCGGCGAAGATCGGGACGACGGACTAGACTGCCTGTTCGTCATCACGCGACTGCTGTACGAGTATATTCAGCTCGTCGTCGGCAGCATTGATCCGCAGGACGTCATTTTCGTTCCCGTCCCCACGGAGGCGGACTCGCCGTCCGAACCTCGGCGCTTCGCGCGATACCTGATGCTCGAAACGCATGTTCCTCTGCACGCCGTGCATCCGCGGGCCCGCCGCGAGAAGCTGCGCGCTCAGATCGCGTTCATTAAGACGCTGTGGGACTTGTCGAATCAGCTCCGGTCGCGGCGGTTGGTCGAGATGGGCGCCGACGCCTTCTCGGCCTAAGCCTCGGGCGACCGCCGTCGTCGTCCGCGCCGGCGACGCCGACCTGCGTTCCGACGATCCGCGAGCGCGGGGAGCTCTCGTCGCCCGGGGCCTTGGCCTTGGCGCGAGAGCAGGGGAGTCTGACGATCTTTACGCTGGTGGATGCCCTGACGCGACTCTCGCAGGAGGAACCGTACGCCGCCGGCCGCACGGCGGCCGACGCGGCGGCGGCGCGAGCCGTGCCGATTTCGCCCTGCGCGCGCTTTACGGTTGGTCAAATCCCAGCGCTCGCCACTCGTCCACGCTCAGCGGCTTCTCCGCGCCCTTCACGATAAACGTCGTCGCCGACGGGTAATGATTCGCGACCGCGCGACAACCGGCTGCCGAGACGTCTTCAAACCACGTCCGGACGGCGCTGCCCGTCGATGCGAACCGACAGTTTCGCCAAGTCAGTTCGCTCTGCGGGTGTACCAAAGCGATGCCGGCGTTAAACGATTTGGCGGCCGGATCGAGGCGGATCGTGCAATCTTCCAACACGTTTCGGCGACCGGTATTGACCACCGCGGACTGGTAGCCGAGAAAGCCCGGATTCGCCTCGATCACTTGACAGCCGCTGATCCGGTTGGCCTCGCCGTCGAGCGTCAGCACGCCGCGACGCAACGTGACGCGAGATACTTCGCATTCGTTACCGAAAATCCCGACGCTCGCGTCCTCGACGAAGCTATCCACGATGCGTAACTTTGCGCCGGACTCTCGATTGTTGAGCGAAAACCCCGCTCCGTAAGCGACCAGCCCCGTGATCGTGATTTCGCCGATCCCTTCTCCGTGGGTCACGAACGCGGCGTACTGTCCTTTCTCCGTGGCGTCCCGATAATTTTGCACGACGCAGTCTTCGTAGCGGGAGACGTCCCCCTGACGGCGTCGATCGCTGAAGCTAACGAAGGCCGACGCGCCGCCGACCCCTTGATCGGGCATGACAAGCTCGGCCCGGCAACGCCGCAGGACGACGTCGGTCGAATTGATCACGCCGAAATGATGCTTACCGCCCCGCGTGGCGAGACAGTCTTCCAAAGTTACGTTGCGACAGCCTTCGATACGAAAGCCGTAACCGCCGTGCGGCTTGGCGGTCGCGTCCGCCCACAGCCCGCGCAAGACGATATGTTCGACTTGTTGAAGGTTGACCATATTCTCGCGACGTACCAATCTCACGGAAGCGGTCGTGGGCATCGCCGCGAGTCGCAACGTCTCTCCTTCAAGCTTCCAATCTGCCGGTGTCCGTAGAAACACCCCGTTCAGTAAGATCGCGTTTACGCCTTGTGCAGCGGCGAATTCCCTTGCCGACGGCACTTCGTCGCTGCCGTCAAATCGAGGCGGCAGGCCGTCCCCGTACGCCGTGAATACGATCGGTGCTTCCGCGGTACCGTTGTGCCGAGGTTCTAACGGCGACCGCCAGACCCCGCCCCGCGCAAAGGCCACGCTGTCCCCGGGCGCCAATTCCACCGACTTAAGCGGTTCGATCGTTCGCCAGGCCGTCGTTGCGGAACGTCCGTCGGCCGCGTCGTTCCCGGTCGGACTGACGAAATAGGTCGTTGCCGCCAGCGGCGACGCGGTCAGCAAGGTGAAGAGGATCGCTATCGTTCGCAACAGCATGGTAAGAATGTCCGCAATAGGTCCGCCGCGGAGCGGAGACCGCCTGGGGACGATCCGCGCATTATGACCGGTCACTATAATTCATTCCCGAGCCGCGGCAACATTCGAAGGTCGATGGTGTAAAAACCTTCGGCCAAGTCGGCATTTATTTTGACGCGGCTGGAAGCCCGCCGTCGCCGTCTTTGCCCAGCGCGTCATGATACCGACACTGGAGTTCGATCGAGAGTTCCTCGCCGGCCGTCGCGGCCAGTGCCTCGATCGTGCTCGCTTCCGCCACGGCGTCCAGGAGCGCCAGCACGACGAGACGCGGCGTCTCGCCGCGTAATCGCTCCAGCGCCACTTCAAACAGCGCGCAAAAGGCCGCCACTTGCTCCCGCATCTCGGGCGTCAGTTCGTCGTCGTAGTCAGGCGGTCGATACGGAGTCATGCACGCAGTCTAGTGGCGCCCGGCTTGCCGCGCCAGTTGCCGCGTGGGTTTGACGGCCCGCTTTGACGAC
>JAFLCO010000353.1 GCA_017303535.1 Planctomycetota bacterium | reverse complement strand
TTACGGCTTCGATTCGATGTGGCACGGCCGGCGGTACGACCAGCAGTACAACGAGGTCAAAACGTTCGGTATCACCGATCGACCCGTCTATCGACCGAATCAACGTGTGCAGTTCAAGTTTTGGATTCGGCAAGCCAAATACGACGTCACGGACGAAGAGAACAATCGCTTCGCCGAGCAGGCCTACAACCTGGAACTCTTCGACCCTCAAGGCACGAGCGTTTGGAAAACGCAAATTCGCAGCGACAAATTCGGCGGGCTGGCGGGCGAGTACGAACTCCCGAGCAACACGAAGCTCGGCTTGTATCGCTTGCAGGTCGACGGCTACGGGGCGCTGACGTTCCGTGTCGAGGAATACAAGAAGCCGGAATACGAGGTGACGGTCGAAGCTCCGAGCGAGCCGGTGAAGCTCGGCGACAAGATTACGGCGGAAGTCGTGGCCAAATATTACTTCGGCGCTCCGGTGACCGAAGCCAAGGTGAAGTACAAGGTCTTGCGCACGCCGCACGATGCCCGCTGGTTTCCCGTCGGACGTTGGGATTGGCTCTATGGCCGCGGCTACTGGTGGTTTGGCTACGACTACCGCTGGTTCCCCGGTTTTCATCGCTGGGGTTGCTTCGCGCCGCTCCCGTGGTGGGGACATCAAAGTCCGGAACAACCGGAAGTCGTGGCGGAGCGGGAAACGGAGATCGGGCCTGACGGCAAACTGAAGATCGAGATCGATACGGCGCTCGCCAAGGAAATTCACGGCGACCAGGATCATCGCTACGAAATCACGGCCGAAGTCGTCGATGCTTCGCGGCGGACGATCGTCGGCACCGGTGAAGTGCTCGTGGCGCGCGAGCCGTTCAAGGTGTTCGCCTGGGTCGACCGCGGACACTACCGTGAAGGCGATACGGTGCTGGCGAGTTTCTCGGCTCACACGCTGAGCGATAAGCCCATCAAGGGTTCGGGCAAGCTGCAATTGCTGAAGCTCAGCTACGCCGACGGCGAGCCGAAGGAGACGCTCGTCGAGGAATGGGCCCTCGATACGGATGCCGAAGGAAATGCGCGGCAGCAGATCACGGCCGGCGCCGTCGGGCAGTATCGGCTGTCGTACAAGCTCAAGGATGTGAAGGGGAACGAGCAAGAGGGGGGCTACGTCTTCGCCGTGATGGGAGACCAACCGGCGGGCGGCGAGTTCCGCTTCAATGCGATTGAGCTGGTCGCCGACAAGCGCGAATACGCGCCCGGCGAAAAGGTGCGGCTGCAGGTGAACACCGATCGCATCGGGTCGACCGTGCTGTTGTTTGTGCGGCCCGCGAGCGGCATTTACACGCCGCCGCAGGTGTTGAAGCTCGACGGGAAGTCGCAGCGTGTCGAGATCGAAGTGTCGACCAAAGACATGCCGAACTTCTTCGTCGAAGCGGTGACCATCGCCGACGGTAAGCTGCATATGGAAACGAAGGAGATCGTCGTGCCGCCGGCCTCGCGTATGGTCGACGTGACGGTGAGACCGTCGCACACGGAATATAAGCCGGGGCAAGAGGCGGAGATTGAGCTTTCGCTCGTCGGGCCCGATGGCAAGGCGTTCGTCGGCCAGACGGTCGTAGCCGTGTACGACAAGGCGGTCGAATACATTTCCGGCGGGTCGAACGTGCCGGAGATTAAGGAGTTTTTCTGGAAGTGGCGGCGGCACCACTACCCGCAAACGGAGTCGAGCCTGAGCTTGTATTTCTATCCGCTCTATAAGGAGCGGGAAGTGTTCATGCAGCCGATCGGGGCGTTCGGCGGCTCGATCGCGGATGAATCGGGGATTGAAAGCGACAAAGGCGCGGGCGAGAAGCGAAAGGATATGCGGGCCCGCGGGAACGTGTACGCCGGGCGATCGGCCGGTGATCGGACGATGGCATTTGGCGGCGGCATGGGTGGAATGGCGGTGCCGGCCGCGCCAGCTTCGGCGGCTCCTGCCGCGGAAGGCATGGCGATGGACGCACTCGCCGCGGCCAAGCCGCAAAACGGCGCAGCACGTCGCGAGGCGAAAGGAAACGCGACGGCTGGACCCGAGGTCGCCGCGACGGTGCGCAGCAACTTCGCCGACACGGCCCTTTGGATCGGCGCCTTGGAGACCAACAGCGACGGCATCGCCCGGGCCAAGCTCACGATGCCGGAGAATCTCACGACCTGGAAGATCAAGACCTGGGCGATGGGGGCCGGTACGAACGTCGGCGAAGGGTCGGTCGAAGTCATCACCACGAAGAATCTGTTGATCCGGCTGCAGGCGCCGCGGTTCTTCACGGAGTACGACGAGGTCGTGCTCTCGGCCAACGTGCACAACTATCTGAAGACGGCCAAGCAAGTGCGCGTGGTGCTCGAACTCGACGGCGGCACGCTCGAACCGCTAAGCGACGCTTCGCAAACCGTGGAAGTGCCGGCCGACGGCGAGATGCGGGTCGATTGGAAAGTGAAAGTCGTGCGCGAGGGGGAGGCGGTCGTCCGGATGAAGGCGCTGACCGACGAAGAGTCGGACGCCATGGAAATGAAGTTCCCCGTCTACGTGCACGGGATGCTGAAGACCGAATCGTACTCGGGCGTGCTGCGGCCGGAACAGACGGACGGCAAGCTGACGTTCGACGTTCCGGAAGCCCGGCGTGTGGAGGAATCGCGACTTGAGGTGCGGTATTCGCCGACGTTGGCCGGAGCGATGGTCGACGCGCTGCCGTACTTGGTGAGCTATCCCTACGGCTGCACCGAACAGACGCTCAGCCGGTTTCTGCCGACGGTCATTACGCAACGCGTGCTGATCGACATGGGGCTGGACCTGAAAGACATCCAAAACAAACGCACGAACCTGAATGCGCAACAGATCGGCGACGATCAGGAACGGGCCAAGCAATGGAAGACCTATAAGCACAATCCGGTGTTTGACGCGGACGAAGTAACGAAGATGGTCAAGGGTGGCGTGCAGCGGCTCACCGACATGCAATGCTCCGACGGCGGCTGGGGCTGGTTCTCCGGCTATGGCGAACATTCTTACGCGCACACGACGGCCTACGTCGTACACGGTTTCCAGATCGCGCGGCAGAACGACGTCGCCCTGGTGCCGGGCGCGCTGGAGCGTGGTATTGAGTGGCTGAAGCGTTATCAGGACGAGCAAGTCGCGTCGCTCAAGAATTGGGGCAAGAAGAATGATCGGCCGAAGAAGTCGCAGGCCGATAACCTCGATGCGTTTGTGTTTATGGTCTTGGTCGACGCCGATCATCGCGACGCCGAGATGCTGAAGTTTCTGGAGCGCGATCGGCCGAAACTTTCGGTGTACGCCCTGAGCATGTACGGCATGGCCCTGCACAAGCTCGGCGAGGTCGACAAGCTCGCCGGCGTCATGCAGAACCTCGGGCAGTACGTGGTCGAAGACCAAGAAAACCAGACGGCCTACTTGAACCTCGGCGAAGGCAATTACTGGTGGTACTGGTACGGCAGCGAAAACGAGGCGATGGCGTACTACTTGAAGCTGCTGAGTGCCGTCGACCCGAAGAGCCCGGTGGCGTCGGGCATGGTGAAGTACCTGCTCAACAATCGGGCCAACGGCACTTATTGGAAGAGCACGCGAGATACGGCCCTGTGCATCGAAGCGCTGGCCGATTACTTGAAGGCGTCCGGCGAGGGTCGGCCGAACCTGACGGTTGAGCTTTGGCTCGACGGCAAGAAGCGCAAAGAAGTGACGATCGACGGGGCGAATCTGTTCTCGTTCGACAACAGCTTCGTGCTCGAAGGAGAAGAACTCACGGCCGGCCGGCATACGTTGGAAGTCCGCAAGAGCGGCGAAGGCCCGTTGTACTACAACGCCTACCAGACCAACTTCACGAAAGAGCCGTTCATCACCAAGGCGGGCCTCGAGGTGAAGGTCGACCGCAAATACTACAAGCTCGTGCGCGTCGACGCGGAAGCCCTTTCGGCCGGATCACGCGGGCAGGCGGTGGCGCAGAAGGTGGAAAAGTACGAGCGGCAGGAACTCGCGAACATGACCGAACTCAAGAGCGGCGACCTGATCGAGATCGAACTCGAAATCGACAGCAAGAACGACTACGAGTACTTGATGTTCGAAGACATGAAGGCGGCCGGCTGCGAACCGGTCGACGTGCGGAGCGGGTACAACGGCAACGGGCTGGGCGCTTACATGGAGCTGCGCGACGAACGGGTCTGCCTGTTCACACGCGTGCTACCGCGTGGCAAGCATAGCGTGTCGTACCGCGTGCGGGCCGAGATCCCCGGCACCTTCAGCGCCCTGCCGACCCGGGCCGAAGCGATGTACGCTCCGGAGCTTCGCGGAAACTCGGACGAGATGAAGATTTCCATCACGGATTAGCGGCGATTCGTTGGTTTCAGGAAAATCGCTAGTGGCCAAAAACGCTCTGGAATCGACGCCGTAAAAGTGGAGAATACGGGGTTGGTTCTTTGGCAATTGGGTCAGTTTTGTAGACGCGGACAGCGAGCCGGGAGCGTGAGCGACCGGAGTCTGCCGCCGTCCGGAGTTACGGCGTTTGGTGAGAGGATCTGCTCCTCATCCGGCCCTTCGGGCCTCTCGCCTCCGGTAGGAGGCGACAAGCAACTCAGTCTCCCTCCGGAGGGAGAAGGGACGTTTCAACCCCGTCTGAGAATTGACGTAAGTCGCGCAAACGATCTTGGACTTACGTCAATTGTTCGTTGTGCGCACGCGGGCCAAAGTGCGCACTAAATCGACCGGTTAGTGCGCGTCGGAGCGCTTACCAACAAGGGTTCGCACTAATTCCGCGAATGAGTGCGCAGTGCGCGGCGGGAATCAGGAATTGGAGTCGTCGTAAGTCGCGCAAGCGTTTCGGCACTTACGTCGATTTTGCGTCGTCGGAATCGCCGTCGTCGAAAGGATTCGGTTGCGATTCGAAGGCTTCGAGGTCTTCTTCGCTCCAACCGAAGTGGTGCGCCAGTTCGTGGATGATCGTGCGGCGGATTTCGTAGGCGACTTCTTCCCGGGAGCGGCAGATTTCTTCGATCGAGCGTTTGAAGAGCCAGACGCGGTTAGGGAAGCCGTCGTCGGGATCTTGCTCGGTGACCGGCACGCCTTCGAAGAGCCCGAGCAGCGTGTCGTTTTCGGGGTCGAGACCGAGTTCCGTGAGCATCCGACGCGTGGGGCGGTTGCGAACGTCGACGACGACGTTTTGCATCCAGGCCTGAAACTGCGGCGGAAAGGCCTCGACGACTTCGCCGGCCAGACGGCAAAAGTCGTCCATCGAGAGGCGGATTTCTTCGTCAGGCATTCGGTGAATTGAAACACAGAGGCACAGAGAAGAAGAGAGAGTGACAAAATCGGCTTCCAACTCTTCTCCGTGCCTCTGTGTCTCTGTGGTGAATTAAGACTTGGTCGCGATCAATTGATCAAGCTCAGCTTTGAGTTTGGGGAGGATCTCGTCGTACTTGTAGGCGCCGAGTTCGAGGCTCCCTTTCTTGAGGTTGACGTGCGTCGGGCCGCACCAGAGGCCGAGGTCGGCGTCGTCGGTTTCGCCCGGGCCGTTGACGCGGCAGCCCATCACGGCGATCGTCAGCTTGTACTGCTTGGCGTACTCCGTCATCTCCTTGACCTGCTGGGCCAACTCGATGAAGGCTTCGTTTTCGACGCGCGAGCAACTCGGGCAACTGATGATGTTCAGCGCCTTCAGACCGAAATCGACGACGCTGCGAACGCGGCCGGCGGCGATGTCGGCCAAGATCTTGCGGCCGGCGACGATCTCTTCGCTCTTGCGCGAATTGGGCACGGTGAGCGACACGCGGATGGTGTCGCCGATGCCGCGGGAGATGAGTTGCTCGAAGGCGATGCGAGTCTTGATGATGCCGTCGGGCGGGAGGCCTGCTTCCGTGACGCCGAGATGCAGCGGCACGTCGGGACGCTGCTCGGCGAATCGCTTGTTGACTTCGATCACCTTCTGCGGATCGGAATCTTTGAGCGAGACGACGTAGCGTGTGAAGCCGAGCTTGTCGAGGAGTTCGCAATGCTCCCAAGCGCTCTGGAGCATGGGCGAAATGGAATCATCTTCAGGAAACTTGCCGAGCTTGTCGGGATCGACCGAGCCGCAATTGACGCCGACGCGCAGAGCGCAATCGTTGGCGGCCGCGGCTTCGGCGATGAACTTCACCTTATCTTGCCACGGCTTCGTGCGCTCGTGGTGATACAAGTGGCCGGGGTTGTAGCGAACTTTGTCGACGCTCGGCGCAACGTCGACGCAGAGCCGGTAGTTTTCTTGAAGGTCGACCGAGAGATTGGCCGTGGTCTGCTTGCGAATCTCGGCCAGCGCGACGGCGTCTTTCGTACTGTCGACGGCGATGCGAACGACGTCGGCTCCGGCGGCCACGAGGTCGTTGGCCTGAGCGACAGTGGCCGCGATGTCTTGGGTGTGGGTCGCCGTCATGCTTTGTACGGCGATCGGATTGCCGCCGCCGATCGTGCAACTGCCGACTTTGACGGCCCGCGTCGGGTTTCGCTTCAGGTCCACGCTTTTCGGCCTCCGTGAGGGATTTCCACTGTTAATCATCGGAAAAGAATCGCGGTTCGACAAGGGCGGGGCCTTCGACGGGAAGTCGCAGGGCGGTAGAATCGCCTTGACGTTGCCGAGGGAAACGCGGAGTCGAGCTCCGCGGCTAAATGATTTTGATTGCGAGATCTCGA
>JAFLCO010000352.1 GCA_017303535.1 Planctomycetota bacterium | reverse complement strand
AAGAGAAAGAGAAACAGAGAGAGAGAAAGAGAAAGAGAAGATAGAGGGAAAAAGAAAGAGAAAGAGAAAGTTGAGAGGGAAAGAAAGAGAGGGAAAGAGAAAGTGAAAGAGAAAGGAAAAGGTCGCGAATCAGCGTCATTTTCGCGTCTGCGCTCGTCGCCTCGCCGATCGCTCGGCAGGGGTTCACGACCACGGTGCCGTCGGGCATCGTTTGATCTTTCCCGCCGATCGAGTCGGCGCATTGGTTGGTCGCCGGGTCGAAGGTGAGCAACTCCGCATAGACCTTGCTGATCTGCAGTTGGCTCGCCGGGCACAGCAGATCGCCGACCGGAGTTCCGGCCCGCACCAAGTCGGCCACCCAGCCGACTTCGGTGATTGCGCCGTCGCGCCGCCAATCCCATGCGCCGGACGAGTAGTAACCCATCCGCGTCGCATACTGGTGCAGGCCGGTGCCGAGCTGCCGCAGGTTGGCCCGGCACTGCGTATCGCGGGCGTTCTCGCGCACACGTTGGAACACCGGCAGCGAGATGGCCAGCAGGATGACGATGATCGTCATCGTGACCACGATTTCGATCAGCGTGAAGCCGCGCCGCGGGGCGACGCGATTTCTGTGCGGCCGGTTCGATCGGCCGGTCGGTAAGAAAAGATTCAAGGGTCAGACTCGCGGAGACATCGTGGGTGCGACCACACCGCGATGAGGTATCGCGGCGCGTCACGGCCGAAGATTCTCCCGCCGCGCCTTTAGCCGATGATGCGCGGATTGTGAGAAAACTGTGAGCGAGCGGAGGAAATGCAGACTGCTGACTGCCGAATGCTGAACAGACGCACGGCAGTTCCGCATATTCAGCAGTCCGCAGTCAGCAGTCAGCATTGAAACAACAGCCGACTCCTTTAGGATTTTCGCGTAGCATAATCGGACCACGTTTCGGAGCCCGTCGATGTCCGCTCTTCCCGCCGTTTTGATTCTTTGCACCGGCAACTCGGCCCGCAGTCAGATGGCCGAAGGTTTGCTGCGACGACTCGCCGGCGACAAGTTCGAAGTCTTGAGCGCCGGGAGCGACCCCAAAGGCGTGAATCCGTTGGCGATCAAGGCCATGGCCGAGATCGGCGTCGACATCAGCGGCCAGCGCTCGAAGCACTTGCGCGAATATCTGGGCGTACGGCCGATTCAGCACGTGATCGTCGTCTGCTCGTCGGCCGACGAATCGTGCCCAAGGGTCTGGCCCGGCGCCTTCACGCGCACGTCGCACTTCTTCGACGACCCGGCGGCCGCCACCGGCACGGAAGAAGAACGCTTACAAAAATTCCGCGAAGTGCGGGACCAGTTGGACGCGTTCCTCACGGTTTGGGTGCTGGATCAGGGCATCACCGCGCGCTAAACACGGGTAGCCCAGGTTGCTTTTGCAACCTGGGTTTACCAGAAGCAAATCATGGTCGGCGCTCCAAGTCGAGTTGCCTCGTGCTTCGCCCAGGTTGCGAAGCAACCTGGGCTACCCCCTGCCGCCTGGCTCCTGACGCCTAGCGCCTGCCCAAAGCCCCCGCTACTGGCGAATTTTGATCGGTTGAGATAAGATAAGGGGCCGAGACTAGAGAACTTTCCGTCGTCGCCCCCCTTTTTGGCCGGGCGTATCGGTCGGTCGTCCTCGTCTTCGCGCGTTTCGAGCCCATCCTTGAGCATGCCCCGAGGAAGTGTCGCCCATGGCGCAGAAACCCAACGGCAACAAGAAGTTAAAGCCTGTGCCCGCCAAGTCGGCCAAGGGTGCGAAAGAAGTGACTTCAAAGAAGGCCGCACCCCCGGCCGGCAAACCTGCCAAGCCGGCCGGTAAGCCGCTGAAGCCCGCCGCGAAACCCGAGAGCAAGGCCGTCAAAACGGCGGTGAAATCCGCGCCTTCGAAACCTGGCAAAGAAGCTCCCAAGGCCAAAGACGCCAAGGTGAAGGACGTCGCCAAGGGCAAAGATGCCAAGGCCAAAGCCGGGCCGGAAGTGAAGGAACCGCCGAAGCGTAAGCGCAAGGGGGCCGAGGCCATTCGCCTGAAGGCCTACTGGGGCGTCTTCAACCAAACGGCCAAACGCGTCGCCGTGTTCGAATACGCCGAACGCAAAGCGGCCGACAAGAAAGCGACCGACCTCTCGGCCAGCTCCAAGCAGAATCACTATGTGCAGCTGGTGAAAGAAATCATCCGCGACACGGAGTAGGCACAGTCGGCAGGGGGCAGGCCGCAGGAGGCAGGAGCCAGGAGCCAGCGAGTAAGCAGCCCAAGGTTTTCTCCCCTCGCCCGTATTTATTGGAACACTGCGGGAGAGGGGCCGGGGGTGAGGGGGCTGACCCGCCATCAACCTCAATCTCCGTTGCTCGCGCATTCGCATCCTGCCACCCCGCCCACTGCCGCCTGCCCCCTGCGCTCGCCCGTTGATTTACCCGCACGGCCGACTTATTCTGCGACAACGCGCGCAGTTTCCCCCGGCGCGCCCGGTTCGCCTTCATCATCTCTCCGCACCCCGCTTTCGATCGCGCCCCACGCTATGAGCACACCGACCGAAGCCAAAAAAGCCCCGAGCTACTACGACCTCCTGAAGCTCAAGCCGCTCGAGGCCGACATCGGCTTGGTCCGCGCGCACTTCCATAAGATCGTAGAACAGATTCGCGCGAAGATCGCCGCCGAGCCCGGCGTCGATCGTTGGCCGAAGATGCTCGGCGAGATGACGCACGCGATGCTGGTGCTCAGCGACGCCCGCCGCAAGAACGATTACGACGCCTCGATCGGCGGCAAGTCCGGCCGCGACGTGCGGCTCGTCGATCTCGATAAGCTCGTCAAAGCTCGCAAGCTGCTCGACGACGCCGGCTTCGAGAAGGCGCAGAAATTCGCCGACACCGTCAACCTCGACCTGCACGAAGCGATCATCAATCAGAAGCTCGCGACGCCGGAAGCCGTGATGCCGCTCTACGCGGAATCGATCGGGCTGCCGTTCGTGACGTTGTCGGACTTGGCCGTCGATGAGTCGCTCATCCCGACGGTGCCGGCCGTTTTGGCTCGGCAGAATTCTTTTGCGCCGGTTTTGATCGACGAAGGGCAAGTGGTCGTCGCCGTCACGCGGCCGCTCAAGCCCGAGATCGAAGAGCAACTTCGCTTGCGATTCGACAAGCAGATCCGCCAAGTGATCGTCACCAAAGCGGCGATCGACGAGGCGATCAACAAGTACTACCCGCGCGAAGCCGCCGCGGCCCAGATGTCGGCCGTTCCGCAAGCGCCGCAAAGCTCCGGCGGCGGGGATTCGTCGGGCGGCGGCGGCGCGCCGAAGCCGCGCGTCAACAAAGCCGAACTCCGCAAGAAGAAACTCAAGATCGGCGGCATCGCCGGCATGTTCACCGCGATGTTGATCATCGTCGGCGGCAGCTTGTTCACGAACATGGGCCTGGAAAACGCGACGCTTTTGCGCATCATCGGCATCAGCGCGGGAGCGCTGGCCTTCGCCGTCGCGTTCCTGGTGGTGAGCGAGTAGACGAGCGCGGAGCTTGGAGCTTGGAGACCTCAGACTGAAGACGGAAGCTTGGAGCTTTCAGACTAAAGCGTCGGCGTATCGTGGTGCGTTGCGGTCGAAGGTTTGGGAACCTGGAGGGTTCCAAGCCATTAGCCGGTGGTCGCGGCCCGCCAGGCCGAACACCACCGGAAAAGATCGCCTAGAAAGTCTTGGGCACCCCGGCAGGGGTGCAAGGCGCCGAAGTGCGAACCTTCCCGCACTCTTCCCGGGGTACAATCCGATTTCTGTTCGGCAAACCGGTGGTGTCGCTGCGCTCAACCACCGGCCAATGACCGTGAACCCTCCGCGTTCAAAAGCGATCGGTCGCGTAGCGACCGTGTGATGGTAGCCGGGCGTTTCAACGCCCGGTGCTCGGCGACGCACAAATTTCCTCGTCGCGTAGCGACGATTGATGCCGAACGTCAAGCGTCGCGACGCGACGCGAATCGCTCATAACGTCGAACAAATTCCGTGGGTTGGAAACCCACGGCTACCATCAGTCGATCGCTACGCGATCGGCGGCAGTGTCTTCGCCTTTCTCGGTCGCCCAGGTCCCCGCCCGCGAGTCCCCTCCGTCTCCTCGTCTGCATCCCCAACATCCCCTTCTCATCCCCTTCATCTCCTTTTCTTCTCTGCGTCCTTGCGGCTTAGCGACTTTGCGCAAGACCTTCTTCGCCGTCGCAATCGCGTGGCCAAAATCAAGGCGATTCGTCGCCGATCGAAGTGATTTCACAAAATAGTCGCCGGCCAAAAACGTCCTTGAATGGATTCCTCGATTTGCTAAGTTGCGGAGTGGCGCGGAGGTCATTCGTGGGGGAGAAAAACGGCATGGAAAATCGACGTAAGTGCTCGAAGATTTCAACAAAATGGAAACAACTTACGTCGATCGCGCTGCGCACAACTGCGCACTGCGCAGGCCCGGAAGTGCGCACCACATACTTAGGAATTAAGGGTGCGCACATCGGGCGCGAACTAGTGCGCAGTGGCCAAAAACGGGTCGACGTAAGTGTGGCCAAAAAAAGTTTTTTCCAAAGTGACTTACGGCGACGGAGAGCCGGCAGACAGGAGCTCGGAGCCGGGAGACTTCCGATGTCGGACTCCGGTAAAAAATTGAACAACGGGAAATTTTCCTCTCCGCCGAAAGCCCAGGGACGGCGGTCCCTGGGGCCCTACGCAAATTGCTCCAGAAGGAATCCGCACCGCTGATCGCGTTTTCTCCGGGGACTGCCGTCGCCGGGCTTTGCTGGTATGATAATCCGTTTCATTTGACGACTGGGTAATTTGCGGCGACTCGCGAATTGCCGTTTCGTTTCCATTCCACTCACGCACTTTCCGAGAACCTCTCTTGGCACCGATTCTTCCTTGGCATTGGGCCGCCTTCAGCGCGTTTGTGACTCTCATGCTGGTGCTCGACCTCGGCGTGTTTCACCGCCACTCGCGCGAGACGACCATGCGCGAGGCCGGCATTTGGACCGTCGTCTGGCTCTCGCTGGCCTTGATCTTCAACGTCATGCTCTGGCGCTGGCAAGGACCTGCCGCCGGCGGGGAGTTTTTGGCCGGCTATCTCACCGAATGGGCGTTGTCGATGGACAACGTCTTCGTCTTCGCGGTGATCTTCACCTACTTCCGGGTGCCGATGAAATATCAGCACCGCGTGCTCTTCTGGGGCATCCTCGGCGCCGTCGTCCTGCGGTTGAGCTTCATCCTCATCGGCAACGTACTCATCAAGAAGTTCGAGTGGCTGCTGCCGCTCTTGGGTTTGATTCTCGTCTACACGGGCGCGAAGCTGGCCTTCAAAAGCGACGAAGAAGTCGATCCCGAGCACAACCCGATTTTGAAGATCGCGCGGAAGTTTTTCCGTGTGGCCCGCGGCGATCACGGCAACCACTTCTTCGTCCGCGAAGAAGGGAAGTTCGCGGTGACGCCGCTCTTCCTCGTGTTGCTCGTCGTCGAAAGCACCGACGTGCTGTTCGCCGTCGACAGCGTGCCGACGATCTTCGGTCTCGTGAACAGCAAGGCCGACTATTTCACGTTCGTCGTCTTCACCAGCAACGTCTTCGCCATCCTCGGCCTCCGAGCGTTGTACTTCCTGCTCGCCGGCATGATGGACATGTTCCGCTACCTGAGCTACGGCTTGAGCGCGATCTTGGTCTTCGTCGGCGTGAAGATGTGCCTCGAGTACGCGGCCCACACGTTCCATTGGGTCGAGCCGGGCGTGAAGATCGTGCCGTGGTACGCGTCGCTCGGCACGATCATCGGGCTGCTGACGATCTCGATCGTAGCCTCGGTCATGGCGGCCCGTCGCGAACCGAAGACCGAACCGGCCTTGCCGCCCCACGATGCGCCGGGCGCTCCGGACCACCCGGTGCTGCCGGAAGAACATCATAAGAGCTAGCGAAAGCATACCGGACGCAAAATATTGTTCCACTCGCCCCTTGCGGGAGAGGGGTTAGGGGTGAGGGGTAAGAATTACCATGCAACGCACCATCGCCATTTTGGTATTTCTGCTCGGCACGCCTTTCATCGGGATCGCACCCTCTCAAGCCGCCGATTCGCAAAAGCCCCTCAACGTCCTCTTCATCGCGGTCGACGATCTGCGGCCCGAGTTGAAGTGCTACGGCGTCGACTACATGCACACCCCGCGGATCGACGCCCTGGCGGCCTCGGCCGTGCGGTTCGATCGGGCCTACTGCCAAGTATCGGTTTGCAATCCTTCGCGCAATAGCGTGCTCAGCGGCTTGCGGCCGGCGACCGTCGGCATCTATGCCAATAACAAGTTCCTGCGGCCGACGTTGCCCGACATCGTGACGCTGCCGCAGCACTTCAAGAATCACGGCTACACGAGCCTGTCGCTCGGCAAGATCTTCCATCACAGCGAACGCGAACCGGGCGACGATCCGCAATCGTGGAGCGAGCCCTCTTGGCATGCGAAGTCGCATCAACACTGGTTCACGCCGGAAGCGCTGGACTATGTGAAGAAGTTGAAGAAGCTGCCGAAGGAGAAGCAACCGAAGACGCTGCGCGGACCGCCGTTTGAAGGGGCTGACGCGGCCGAAGAGCTTTACACCGATTCACAAACCGCGGACGAGGCGATTGCCACGCTTCGGCGCATGAAGGATCGGTCGTTCTTCCTGGGCGTCGGCTTTGTGAAGCCGCACCTGCCGTTTACGTGCCCG
>JAFLCO010000351.1 GCA_017303535.1 Planctomycetota bacterium | reverse complement strand
TCTTTCAGCGACGAGGCCCAGGCCGTGTAGCGTTTCGGCTGGGCCAGTTCGGCCGGGAGTTCAGCGAAACGGCCGCCGTCGACGGGCGTCGTCTGTAACGAAGGAAGTGCTTCCAACACGGCCGCTTCGTCCCAGACCGACGTCGGGAGTTCGCCGTCGATCTCCGCAAGCAAAGCCGCCTCGCGAACGATGTCGACATTCTCCTTGGCGGAGAAAACATGAATGCGACCGACGCCTAATATGCCCGGGCGATAAACGATCGACGAGGCGTCAATGCCAGGCTTCGCGCTGACGATGAACTTCTCGACGATGTTCGGCGGCAGCACAGGGCGATCGGCACCGGCAGCCTGAGAACCTGCGGGCGACGTCGAACTCGCGGCGCTCGTTGGCTTGGCGGACGCAGAGGCCGGTGAAGGTGCGGCGACCGTCGTTGGGGCCGGTTTGCGATCGGCCGTGAGCTTGGCAATTTGGTCGCGGTCGAGAGGGCCGCGGAGGAACGACAACGCCCAGCGCGTTTGAAACACGGTCGGGCCGTCGTCGTGAACGTTGTTCATCAAAAAGACGCGGTTGCCGAGGCCGGAGAGAATTTTTTCGATTTGCGCACGGTCGAACTTCGTGCCTGCGGCGGCCCCTTCGAGGCCGTCGAGTACGCGGAGTTTGTCGCGTTCGGTTTGCAGCCGGCCAAGGAACCACGTGCCGCAGTTGGAGAGGCCTTTGTAGTCGAGATCGACCGGATTCTGCGTCGCCAGCACGATACCGAGGCCGAACGCGCGAGCTTGCTTGAGCAGCGTGAGCATCGGCAACTTCGACGGCGGGTTGGCCGACGGCGGAAAGTAGCCGAACACTTCGTCCATATAGAGCATAGCCCGCAGGCTACTCGTGCCGGATTGCGTTCGCATCCAAGCGATGACTTCGTTGAGCAGGAGCGTGACGAAGAACATCCGCTCGCCGTCGGTAAGATGCGAGATCGAAATCACGCTCAAGCGGGGCTTGCCGGAATCGGTGTAGAGCAGCCGCTGAATATTGAGCGGCTCTCCTTCCATCCAGGCCGAAAAGCCGGGCGAGGCGATAAGGTTGTTGAGCGACATCGCCAGTTCGAAGCGATCTTTGGCCGGAAAGAAGCTTTCGAGGTCGAGGTAGCCGACTTTGTCGAATCCCGGCTGCTGGATGCCGCGGATCATCGCGCCCAGGTCGACGTCGCGACCTTCCCGCCAAGCGCGGTCGAGAATCGTGGAGAGCAGGATGTGTTCGCGGCTGCGGAGCGGATCGCCTTCGATGCCGATCAGCGCCAGCAAACCGGATACGGCCGCTTGAATGCGGGCACGGAAGAGTTCTGCGTTGTCGAGCACTTCTTTCGGCGGCGCAGCGAAGGAACGCAGGATCGTGAGCGGCAGGCCGACATTGCTGCCAGGCGTGTAAACGGCGACGTCGGCCGCTTCACGCAAGCGGCGAATTCTGTCCGGCGTCTGCCCCCAGGAGGCGAGGCCCTCTTTCCATTGCGCGGCCGTCTTTTTGGCGAGTTCGCCGACGGTGAGCCCTTTGCGAACGGCGTCGGCCGGGTCGAGCCAGGGTTCGAAATCGGCGGGCTGAAGCTCGGGGAACGTCAGCAACAAATTGCCGAGGTCACCTTTGGGGTCGATGATCAGGGCCGGGATGCCGTCGATGGCCGCTTCTTCGAGCAGCGAGATGCAGAGACCGGTCTTTCCGCTACCGGTCATGCCGACGCAAAGCGCGTGCGTCGTGAGATCCTTGGCGTCGTACATCACGAGTTCGTCGCGAACTTGCGACTGCTCAAGATCGTACGTTTTGCCAAGATAAAACTGGCCGAGCTTCTCGAAGTCTTGCTCTTGCATGGATGTCGTAATCGCAGGGGGCGAGGCGGTCGGGGGGCGACGAAAAGTGCGGCGCAATAAAAAACGGGCCGACTCGCAAGGAAGCGAATCGACCCGTTGATTTTAGCAGACGCCGCGGCGAAAGCGGACTACGCCGCGGCGTTTGTTAGAGTTGCAAACTACTTAGCCGGAACCGGTAGCGGCGCGGCCGGACGGGCGAGCGTCGGCTTGGCGGCGGGCGCCGGAGTCGGTTGAGCGGCCGGATGGGCATGAGCCGCATGGACCGGCGCCGCACAGCCCGGGGCACAAGCAGGCGCCGGATCGCAGACCCACTTACGAACCGTGGTCTGCACGGTCTTCGGCACGCAACGGACGACCGGAACTTGGATCGTCTTCTGCACCTGATAGGGGACCATCACGGTGTAGTTGTCGGTCTTGGTTTCGTTGACGTCCTTGTAGCGAGTGACTTCGAACGTGCGCGTCTTCTTTTCCGGCACGCAGGTGACGACCGGCACTTCGCGAACGACTTGCTCGGCGACTTGTTCGCAAACGGTGACTTGCCGCGTACGTTGTTCCGGCTTGCAAACCGTGACGTTGTACTGATACGGCTTGGCGACGATGTGCTGCTTCATGACCGTGTACGGCACTTGTTGATACTCGTACTTCGGCACCCAGACGCGAACGCAACGCGTTTGCACCGGGGGCGGGCAGATTCCACAACCGCCGCAGCTACCGCACGGCCCGGCCGCGTAGACGCCACAGCCGCCGCAACCGCCGCAACGCATGCGGGGAGCGTAGCACGGCACTTGGATCTCGCGCGTTTCCCAGCAGCCGCGGTCGACGCAAACCGTGCGCACCATCTGTTCCGGGCGGCATTCGTAAACGTGCTGCACGCCTTGGCGGGTTTCCGTGTGCGGCACCATGACGGTGTACGTCTGATCGACGACGCGTTGGACCGGCTTGTAGACTGTCTCCGTGACCTTGCGCATCGAGGTCTTTTGCACCATGACGGTGTATTCTTCCGTCACGGTTTCCTTGTAGGGCACGCGCTTGCAAACGGTGTAATTGCGCTGACGGGTTTCCGGACGGCATTCGGTGACGGTAATCGTCCGTGATTCGGTGACCACTTCCTTGGCGTAGATCACGCGCTCGACAACGACATCTTCATAGTGGCCCGCGACGGCCGCGACGCTGGTGACGCACGCCGGCGCGCCGCAAGCCTGCGGCGCACATGTCGGTGCGCAACGACGGTGACGAAATCCGGCTTCGGCCGACGACGTCGACCACGCCAGGGCGGCCAACGCCGCCACTGCGCACAATACATTCTTGCTCATGGGATGTTTCCTCGAGGGGAGGGAAGTTGCGGTGTTGCAGACAGCCTGCGCGGGGACTCTCTCTCGGGCTTCTCCGTTTCCCGCAAACTACCGCAACCTCCATATCCCGCTGAATATAGCCAGGCCGAACTTGATGGAAATGGCTTAGTCGTGAGAAAAGAAAGAAATTGGGTGGAATTTAGGGGTACCGTCGAGGCGACGACGGCCTATTTCCGCGGATTGGCGAACCAGACGACGTTCTCGCTGGCTTGGCCGGCGACCAAGAGGTCCAAGTCGCCGTCGACGTCCATATCGACGGCTCGCAGGTCGTAGGCGGCTTGGTCCGTGGCGACGACATGCTTCGTGAAGCGGCCGCGGCCGTCGTTTTCGTACCAGGCGCAGACCCGGTCGCCGTAAGCACAGGTCGCGGCATCGAGATCGCCGTCGCCGTCAAAGTCGGCGACTTGTAGCGAATGAGGCTCGAGAATCTGCGGGTCGATTTCGTGAAGCTTCCAAGTTGCCGGCGCGCCATTCGACGTCGTGGGGGCGACATTTTGAAACCACATGACGCCGCGGCCATGCCCGCGCGTGGCGATGAAGTCGGTGCGGCCGTCGCCGTCGACGTCGGCTTGCTGAATGTTCGTCGCGCCGCCGAGATGATCGGCGATGAGGTGCTTCGTCCAAGGGCCCGCCTTGGGATCGTGCGGAGCTTCCCACCAAGCGAACCACGCGTCGGCCGTGCTTTCCGCTTGGTTGCCACCTTTGGCGGCCAGTGCGATATCCGGTAGACCGTCGCCGTTGACGTCGCCGAAGCCGAAGTAGTGGCTCAGGCCGGCAGCGTCGCGCTGGGCGAAGACGAACCGGTCCCAGGCCGCGGCGGAGTGCGGATCTTTAGGCACCTTCAGAAACACGGCCGACGAGGGAAACGGCCCGAGCGGCTGTGCGCTGTTCGCGATAAGTTCCTGCCGACCGTCGCCGTCGACGTCTCCTTTGAGCAACCCATGAACACCGACGATCTGATCGTCGACCGTGCGCACCTTCCATTTCTGCTCGAGCGGTTTCGCCGGCGTTTCCAGCCAGAAGACGTTGCCCGGCTGGTACTGCGCTCCGATGTAATCGAGGTCGCCGTCTTGGTCGACGTCGAACACTTCGGCATGAATGGCGTTACGCTGGTTCGAACTGTCGAGCGAGATCGAGTGCCAGGTTGGCGCGATGAGCAACCGCGTGACGCCGCCGGTCGTGCAGACGACGTCGGGGAGCCCGTCGCCGGTAAAATCGCCGCCGACGGCAGTATTGGTTCGCCCGCCTTCCCAGACCACGTGCCGTTTCCACGGCTGCTCCGCAGCGAAGGTCGCGCCTGCGGGTGCGAGCAAAAGAAGCGCGGCCGCGGCCATTAACGAAATGCCGTAACTATGCGAGCGATATGTAACCACGTGAGTTCCTCTAAACGCGAGCGAAATGCGTGCGACTCGGAGGTACGACCTTTGCAACCCTGAGATCGTCGTGAGAACGTCGCACCCGTGCCGGTCGATTCCCGAGGAGCATCGTCATGGATAAACGTTTGAAACTCAACAATGAAATCACCGTCGGCGGGCAACCGACCAAGGACGACTTGCAACAGCTAGCCCTGGAAGGCTACCGCTCAGTGGTCAATCTGCGATATGCCGGCGAAGAGGCCGAACAGCTTTCGCCCGCTACGGAAGGGGGCGTCGTCGAGCGGTTGGGCATGGACTACGAGCACTTGCCCGTCGCGGTTGATGCGCTAACGTCGGAGACGGTCGACCAATTCCGCAAACTATTCGCAGGCCTGGCCAAGCCCGCGTTCGTGCATTGCAAAAGCGGCAAGCGTGCGGCGGTGTTCGGCCTGCTACAACTTCCCGGCGAGCGCGACTGGGACGGCCCGACCGTGCTGCGAGAGGCCGAGCAAATGGGCATCGATCTCGACCTGCCTGCGCTGCGCGACTTTTTGGAGAAGTACGCGACGAAACATAGCCGCACTCGCTCGGCCGCATAGGCGACGGTTACCGCTTGATCGCAAAAACAAATGCACGGGAGGAAAGCCCCTCCCGTGCATTTCGCGTTGGTCGGCGAAACCGGCGGGCAAGCCACGATCGGCATGGCTCGCGCGCCGGATAATTAGGCCTCGGCTAGCAGCTTACGCAACACGGTTTGCAGAATTCCGCCGTTGCGGTAGTAATCGCGTTCGACCTGCGAATCGATCCGCACGCGGGCTTCAAACTCGGTGACCTTGCCGTCGGGCTTCGTCGCGCGGACCTTGAGCATGCTGCGCGGCTTGATGTTGTCGTCGAGGCCCAGGAAATCGAACGTCTCTTCGCCGGTGAGGCCGAGCGATTGGGCCGACTGGCCCGGCGCGAACTCCAGCGGCAAGATGCCCATTCCGACCAAGTTGCTGCGGTGAATCCGCTCGAAGCTTACGGAGATCACTGCTCGCACGCCGAGCAAATAGGTTCCCTTGGCGGCCCAGTCGCGGCTGCTGCCGGTGCCGTATTCCGCGCCGGCTAAGACCACGAGCGGTACGCCTTCGGCCTTGTACTTCATGGCCGCATCGTAAATCGAAAGCTGCTCGCCGCTGGGCAAGTGGCGAGTGATACCGCCTTCAACGCCCGGCACCATCTGATTGCGAATGCGAATGTTCGCGAACGTGCCGCGAGTCATCACACGATCGTTGCCGCGGCGAGCGCCGTAGCTGTTGAAGTCGACCGGCTGCACACCTTTTTCCATGAGGAACTTACCGGCGGGGCTGGCCTTGGCGATGTTGCCGGCCGGCGAAATGTGGTCGGTCGTCACCGAGTCGCCCAGCACGGCCAGAGCGCGAGCGGCGAAAATCGGCTTGATCGGGCTCGGTTCCTTTGGCAAGTCGATCAAGAACGGCGGCTCTTGGATATAAGTGCTCGCGTCGTGCCACGTGAAGAGATCGCTTTCCGGAACGCTGATCGCATTCCAATGCGGGTTGGCGTTGAAGACGTCGGAGTAGCGGTCTTGGAACATTTCCGGAAGCACGCACTTCTCGACCGCCTCGCGCACCTCTTCTTGGCTCGGCCAGACGTCCTTCAGGTAAACCGGCTTGCCGTCTTTGCCTGTGCCGAGCGGTTCGGTCGCGAGATCGACTTCGGTCGAGCCGGCCAGCGCGTAAGCTACGACCAGCGGCGGGCTGGCCAAGTAGTTGGCCTTCACATGCGGGTTGACGCGGCCTTCGAAATTGCGGTTGCCGCTGAGCACGGCCGAGGCCACGAGGTTGCCGTCGACCACGGCCTTCGCGACCGGGTCGGGCAGGGGACCGCTGTTGCCGATGCAGGTCGTGCAGCCGTAGCCGACGATGTGGAACCCAAGTTGCTTGAGGTCTTCCATCACGCCGGCTTTTTCCAAGTAGTCGGCGACGACGCGTGATCCCGGAGCCAAGCTCGTCTTCACATACGGCTTCACGGCCAAGCCCCTCGCGACGGCCTTCTTCGCCAAGAGGCCGGCACCGAGCATCACCGAGGGATTGCTGGTGTTCGTGCAGCTCGTGATGGCCGCGATGACGACCGCGCCGTGCGTGATATTCTGCGAGT
>JAFLCO010000350.1 GCA_017303535.1 Planctomycetota bacterium | reverse complement strand
GACGTATAATTTCTTCGATATGCTCGCATCTCACCGCCAACGGCTTCTCGCAGAGCACGTGCAAGCCGGCGTCGAGAGCTGCGCACGTTTGCTCGAAGTGTAAACCATTGGGGCTGCAAAGAACGACGGCGTCGATCGCATGCCGAGTGATCGACGCGATGAAATCCGTTTCCACGGCCGCCGAAGTCGCAAATTCTTGGCGCAACACCTCGGCCGCCGCCGGCCTTGGGTCACAAAATACGGCCCATTCAGCCCGGGGGTCATTCTGCAGGCACTCCACATGCCGCCGCGCAATTCCGCCGCAGCCGATCAGACCTATTCGAATACGACGCGACGTGGTCAAGACAGTTGTATTCCAAGTACTGGCTCATCGAACGTCGATAACCGAACACGACGCACGAAGCACGGTTCTTAACTCATCCTCAACCGTCCGACGCTTGATTCGAAATACTTCCGACGCCGCGACTCCGTTTGCACCGGCGGCTCAGCCTGACGACTGCGCATATCGTCGAGATTGGCTTGGCAGTACCGGCAGCCGACGATGTTCAGATGCAGTTCCAAGCCGTGCCGGGCTTCGTCGTCGAGCACGCCGAGCAAATACGCCCCAAGTGTGGCGCGATCGGCGCAAGAAACTCGATTCTGTTGCCAAATCGCCCCCAGCGAGTGATCCCCGAGGTCACGTTTGGCCAGGACCGCGGCGAGACGGTCGCGTAGGCCCGCATCGTTGCGAAGCGCCAGTTCTAAGCGTGCGGCGGCTTCCGTCGGCAACGTCTCATCGAGAAACGCTTCCAAATCGCGATCGGTCGGGTCGGGCATCGCCGTGGCGTCGTTCATGAGTCCGATTGTACGGGTCGCGTAAACCGGGCGAAAGCTTGACGTTGAGTAAGGCGGCCGATTTTGCGTCGCGCCGGCTGCGCGCTTATATTGAAGCTTCGCCTTTCGCTCGTCGCCCGCGGTTCTCGCGCCCCAGGATTCGCTCCGATGTTGGAAGCCGTCTGCCCGAACGGTCACCGTCTGCAAGTTCCGCTTGAACATGCCGGGATGAAGTTGCGTTGCCCGGCTCCCGGCTGCGGCGTGATCTTTCAACTCTCGGCCACATCGCCGACCGGAGCGACGACGCCGGTCAGCCCCAGCGGCATTTTGCAAGCCGGCAACGCGCCGGCCGCCGCGCCGCCAAATGCGGCCACGCAACCGACAACGCAACACCCATCGCCAGGCTACGCGCCGGCACCGCAGAACTATCCGCCGCCCCAGCAGCCCGTCGGTTCACAAGCAGCACCGCCCATTCCGACGCAGCCGCTTAGCGAAGCGACGGGCAACCGCTGGTCGGGCACCGACGCCCCCGCCGGCACGACGCAGCCGCAACTTCAACAACCAGCGACAACTCCCGCTGCCGCTCCCGTGTCGCAATCAGGCCCGATCCCGCGCGGGCCGGGCGCCGTAATGCCGCGCCCGACGATGCTCGGCGCCGGTTCGTGGACCGCCTGGACACAGGCTTTACTGATGATCGGACTCACGCTCGTCCTCACGGCCCGCGGTTGTGAAAGCCTGGGCGCGCGCAACGTGGCCCGCCTCGCGGCCCGCGTCGAACAAGAGAAGCAGGCCTTCGAGCACGCCTACGAAATCGAACTCGCCGGCCTCGAAACGGAGCAGGCCGCGGCCAAGAACGACAAAGAACGGACCGATTCACAGAAGCGAATCGACGACCTCAAGAAGCTGCATGTGAACGAGATGCGCGACCGCAATGTTGAATGGATGACGATGACGAGCGCCGCGACGGAAGCGAGGGCATCGAACATCGTGTGGGGGTTCTGGCGCGAGATGCTGTTCGTCGTCGGAACAATCATCTTCTCGCTCGGACTGCTCGCCGTCGGCCTTGGCGCAGGGGGCGTCGAGCGCTATTTCGCCCTCGGCATGCTGGCCATCATCGTATTCAGCATCTACGTCGGCGGCGTGGCCTGGTTTTCGTCGTTGGCCGGGGCCGTCGGCGGGCTCAAATAAGAACGCGGCAGCTACGCAAGTTTCCAAGGCGCGCGCAGTTCGCGCGTGATCAACGCGTCGGCCTCGGCGTCGTCGACAAACTTTTCCGACTTCGGATCCCACCGCAGCGGCCGTTTCAATTGATAGCCGATGTTGCCCAGGGCGCACACCGTGCCGGAGCGGTGGCCGATCTCAACATCGCAGATCGGCTTCCGTCGGGCTTTGATCGCCTCGATCCAGTCGCGATGATGATTGTCCGACGGCGGGCAGCGCCACTCGGTGTCAGTCGTCTTGCGATTGATGATGCCGGCTACCGTGCTCTCCATCGTCCGGCGGTCGACGTAAAGAGTTCCCTTGGTCCCTTCAAACGTGCAGCCGCTCGGGCCGCCGTGGAACATTTCGATGCCGTCGGCGTACGTGAATTTCAGTCCGCTCTTGCCGCCGTCGGCCGGCGGCTCAATCTTCACCGGGCCGGAGTCGTCTTTGTTTAAGGCCCATTGGGCGATGTCGAAGTGATGAGCGCCCATGTCGCTGAGTGCGCCGCCTGCATACTCTCGGTACTTCCGCCAAGCCGGGAAGTGATTGTGCAGACCTTTGGGGCAGAGCACGGAGTTATAGCCTCGCTCCGGCGCGGGACCGAGCCACATATTCCAATCGGTACCGGCCGGCAGTTCTTCGGTCGGCAGATCGCACGGAATCGCCGCTTCGCCGACGCCGACACGAACCGTCTTCACTTCGCCGATGTGACCGTTGCGAACGAGTTCGACTGCGTGCCGAAACTTGCCGCCGAACTCGCTTCGCTGCTGGCTGCCGGTCTGAAATACAACGTTGTGCTTTCGCACCGCGTCAACCATTGCCCGACCTTCGGCGATAAATACGGAGAGAGGCTTCTCGCAGTAGATGTCTTTGCCGGCCTGCGCGGCCATGATCGTGGGGATCGCATGCCAATGGTCGGGCGTGCTGATCACGACGGCATCGATATCTTGGCGAGCCAGCAATTCGCGGAAATCGGCGTAGGCCGCGCAGCCGGAGTAGCTGCCGCCGCCGGTTTGCTTGGCGTAGCCGTTCTCGACCTTTTGTTTGGCGTCGGCTAGTCGTGTCGGCTCGACGTCGCTCACCGCCAGTATCTGTACGTCCGGCATGCCAAGTAACCGACCGACGTGCCCGCCGGCTTGCTTTCCCATGCCGATGAAGCCCAGCGTGATCCGCTCATTCGCAGCGGCCCCGCGCGCCATACGAGCCGCGGCCAGCGGACCGACCGAAGCGGCGAAGAGCGAGGCTTGAACAAAACGACGACGTGTAATGCGATGAGCGGTCATTGAAGTATCTCGCTGAGTTTGGTCTGCGATTGCTACAGCTTACCGTCCCGCCGCATCCGGCGGGCAGAGAGCGACGACGTGGTTGCGATACTTTTCCATCGCATGCGCGCCGATCCGTTGCTGAATACCGGTCCACAGCGAACTGAGCCAGTTGCCCGAGGAGCCCCCTTCCGGGCCTTGGGCGGCCACTTGCACGAGCGTGGCCGCCGTAGCCCCACCGAGCAAGATCTGTGTTTGGCAATGTCCGTAGGCGTTTGCGAGGAGGCTAATAGTCGGCAGTTGAGGAATTGGGTCCTGGTCGTTCACATAGCGGAAAATCTTGTTGCCGAACTCACGATCGATGACGCGGGCCGTTACGTCGTTGCCGACCATAGGCGCGCCGAAGGTGTACACCTGATGCACGTTGACGAACTTTCGCTTGAAGCGCCAAGCCGCCAACAACGCCAGCGCACCGCCGAGGCTATGCCCGGTGATCCAAAGTGGTCGATCGCTTTGCTTACGCAGTGCGGCGACGGCGGCAAAGACCTGCGGCCAGATGTCTTCCAGCGCCTTCATAAAACCGGAGTGCCATCGCGTGCCGACTCCCGCCGCAGCGAAATCAGTGCCGAGGTCTCCCTCCGGCATGATCAACAGGTTGACGGCGTCGGTCAGTAGCCAGTCTTTTAAGCCTTCAATGCTCGTAGGAGCTTCGGTGCCGCGGAAGGCGACGAGGATCGCATCGGCGTTGTGCGCAACGTAGGCCTGCGTATTGCCGGCACTATACAACTCGGCCTGCATTCCAAATTCAGCGGCAAATCCGGCCACGGCTTGCGCGGCGGGAAAGTAGGCGATGTCCGCGGCGACCGACAGTGCTCGAGCGTTGCGAGGATCGCCGAATTCATCTTCGTAGAGCGTGTAAGGCATGAGCGGCCTCCTTGATTGAGCCGTGTTCTAATCCGTGTAGTCGCGAACTTCCGGCTTCTTGGCTTTCCAGTCGCGTTTGGTCTTTCCTTTGACCTCGGTGCCGGTGAAATCGAGTTTCCGCAGCGATTCTTTCGAGGCCAAGTGTTGCTGAAAGCCGGCGTCGGTGATCTTCGTCCGCCCGAGATAAAGTTCTTCGAGCAGGGGCAGCGTTGCCAAGGTCGCCAAGCCGGCGTCAGTCACCTGGGTGTCTCGAATATCGAGCGTTCGCAACTTCGGAAGCCTCGCCAATGGCGCAAGCGTGGCATCGGTGACGTCGGAATTAGCCATTTGCAAGACGACGATCTCAGGCCGCTCTTCGACGAGCTTCGCATAGTCGAAACCTTTGATGTCCGTGGTAGTGACGCGAAGTTCCCCGTCGACGATTTGCTCGTACGGACGCAACGGGAGCTGCCGTTCGAGCCAGACAGCACCATAAGCGCCGCCGATCATCAGTAGGCCGATGATGATCAGCCACCGAGGTGCTGCGGCACCGGAGCGCCCTTTGCGAGCTAAGCGCGGCAGATACCAAATCAGTCCGATGGCCGTCGTGATGAAGCCGGCCAGCAAAAACATCGATCCGTATTTTTCGAGCATCTCACGCTCCTTGCGAGAGCAGCCGACGACAATTCCGAAAGATCCGACGGCAATCCGCCTCCGCTACTTCTTCACCTGCGGCAGTTCCCAGCCGACCGGTTGCGTCCAGGCTTGTTGCTTCTGATCTTCCCACGAAGGGTCGACCGGCAGCAAGCTCGACGTCACCACGGCCCTAACATAAAGTTCGTTGCCGGCCAGCGTATATTCGGCCGTCGGGCCTTCGACGGTCTTCAGCACTTCGCCGATTTTGTCCGAGTACTTGTGCTTGTGCCGACCTAGCTCTTTGATTTCCGCCGGCGAAAGCTTCGACGTATCGATCGGCGTGCCCGCCGTTTCCACGCCTTTGAGCGAGCCGATGAATTGCACACTGTAAGTGGCACCGGCTTCCGGCTCGACCTCGACGCGCAAAGTTTTCGACGACTTTTCGTAACGCACGTCGCGGAGCGTCACGCCGGTCGAAGAATACGAGTCGCCGGCTTTGAGAGCTTTCACGATGTGCTCGGGCGTGAGATGGGTAGCGCGAACCATCACCCAACCACGGCCGGGATGCGACGAGCCGGACTTGCCGTGATAGTCGTGGCTATCGTCCGTCGCCACGCCGAAGAGCGGCGGAGCTTTCAATTCCACGAGGCGAATCGTATTCGCGATGTCCCACACCTTTTCCATGCTCGGGTGATGGTGATCGCCCTTTTGGTTCACGCCCGGGTGACCGTTGTGGATTTCGAAGTGCTTTTCAAGTACGGCGTGAGCTAGGTCGTGCGCGGTGACGGCGTAGTGATAGTTGGGATGATTTAGATGAGCCAAGATTTCGCGACCGGCCCGTTCCGCTTGGTCGTGCACCGCGCGCAGGTTGTTGTTGATGGCTTCGGAAACAGTCGCTCCGCTCAGCGGCGCGATCGGGTCTTTCAGGTTGGTCGCATTGATGTGCACCGGCACCCCTTCGGCCTTGTCACTGATCTCCTCGCTCGGGATCATCAAAAACTTGCCGCGTTCTTCCACGAGGCACCGGTATTCATCGAGCGGCTTGAGCCGCACTTCGGCTTCGTCACCTTCGCCGCGACGTTCCACCCAGGCCGGCCCAAACTTGGCCAGATACTTCGAGATGACGTCGGCGCCCCCCTTCTTCGTGAGCTTGCTCTCCTTATCCCAACGAATGCCTTGACTGAGCACATTGTGATCGGAGAGCCCGAGGAAGTTGTAGCCGCGCTCCTGATACCAGGCCGAGACCATGTCGGGGAAGTCGTTGCCGTCGCTCCAGAACGTGTGCGTGTGGAGATTACCTTTCCACCAGCGGGGTGAGGTACTCGCGGCCGGCTCGTCGGCGGAAATTCGCCCGGTTGAACAAAGACCGATCAGGCCCAGAATGCCGGCAAGAGCCAAGACCCAAGATTGCCGCTTATTGTTGCGGGATAAGATATCGGCCATAAAAAACTCCGACCCGTCAGGTAGCAATGCGAGCGGTCGCACTTACGCGACTCCAGCATCGTAGTCTACCCGACGGGTGGGGAAAACCTTTTCCGCAGGCCGCAGCGCAGCTTGCGGCGGCAATCAGTTTTCGAGAATCGAAATAATTACTCGCGTCGACTAGTCGACCTTCACTTCGATATCGCGACGACCGGCCGCGTCGCGATCGATATCGACTTTCGCATTCGGCGTGCGAATGCCGATGCCGCGACCATCGCGATCGGGATCATGGTCGACCGTCGGCGCCGGCGACTCATGAACATCGACGTCGCAGCCTGAGAACAACCCGCCGCTAAGCAGCGCAGCCGAAGTAAGCAAACCGGCCCGCGAACGAACGACTTCGTCAAGAATATAGCGCAACATGATTTGGTTCCTCGCATCGACGCCACCTCGCCCGAAGACTGCTTCAGGCGTGATTTCCCAGCG
>JAFLCO010000035.1 GCA_017303535.1 Planctomycetota bacterium | reverse complement strand
GCTAACGCGATAACGTGGGGATACGGACCGACGGGAACTTTCGGCTTTGGTTATCCCCATATCGTTGATCGATTTCACAACACCGGACACAGCGAACTTCTTACAGCGAGCTTTTCCGAAGCATTCCTAGTGCCATATTTTTGCGACGGTGACATCGTCCCCGACGAGATGGGGCGACAGGATTCGACGCTCATCCGGGTTCTTGACTTCTTAAAGATCACAAAATGGATCATTTTGCTCGTCGTACTGATCGGAGTTCTCGCCTATGGGCGTTGGCGGTCGAACGAGCCAACACCGATGCCGCCGGGCATGGCTCCGGCAACGCTCTATCCGGAGTGGAAGTCGTGGGACAAGTTGGTCAACGCGACCAAGCCAGGCGATACTCTTGAGCGCACGACGTCAATTCGGCTCGGAAAATGGAAGATCTATTTGGCCAAAGGCTCGCAGCCCTGGCTGAATAGAGATACCGGTGATCCTGTACAGCCCGACAAGGGTGACGTCGTCTTGGGATGGTTCGAACAACCCATCGCATTGAACGATATAGAAACGTTTTCGTACGCCTTCGAATGTTCCAATCGCGACCTTGAAATCAAAGAGGTGTACGCATTTCTTGAAAGCAATATCGACCGGAACGGCATCGTGCCGGCATACCGCCAACTCAAACCGACTATTGATAAGAACGTAAAGGAGCTTGAGATTCGAGAATATCGCAACGGCGAAAAGCTGCTTTGCTTCGTGCTCGTGGCGTCCGCCGGCGATGACGTCGTGTCGATCGATCCAAAGACCTGGGGAATCACTTTAAAAAGGAAATGAACATGCGTCTAATGTTGTTGGCACTTTTGATTCAGCTTGTGATTGGCAGCGGAGCAGTGGCGGGAATAATTCAAGGCCAGGGCCGGGAACTGGACGGCAATGCAATTGGTAACGTGACAGTAACAGTATTACGTTCAGATGGCGCAGTACTTTTCGTCAAGACGTTTCGCAATGGAACGTACACGGTGGCGTTTCCTGACAACAGCCTATTCGCCAATGAAAAGTCGGTTTCGATACTTTTCAGTTCGCCCGGTCGGGACGACGCGCGACTGGATAACGTGCTGGGTACGTCAAACGTCGCGAATCTCGACGTGATCCTGCCTAAGAAAGTGTGCGCTCCGCCCACGGCCTGCAACTCGAAATGCCGCCACCGCTGTCGAATCTTTCGACGACGGTAGCTACCGGCAGCCGCATTGCTGGCCAACGGCCGATTAGCGCCAATGGTCCAAGTCCAGGGGCGCTATCGGCCCGTCACTCGACCGGCTTCGGCTGCAATCCATGCAAAAACTCGACGGCCTTCGAGGCATAGGATGCAGCCGAGAAAACGGCCCGCTTCTCGTCCTTCAGCACCTTGATTCAGGACGCGATATAGGCGTCGCGAGTCTCGGGCGTGATCTGCAAATCGGCACAGAGAAACGCCGAACCCACTTCGGCGACCAGCTCTTCCATCGCGAAGCCTTCATCGCTCCATTTCTTGCGGCCGAGGTCGCGATCGAGCCGGGACGGGTGGCGCGTCCAGTGAGTCAGCTCGTGGGCGAGCGTTGCCGCGTGCGACTCGGCGTCGCGGAATGTCTCGAACGGGGGCAGGCGGATATAGTCGGGCTCCAGCGCGTAGAAAGCCCGATTGCCGTCGATGCGGATGTCGGCCTTGGTGTTGGCGAAAAACTCGTTGGCCCGTGCGATCCGCTTCAGCGTTTCAGTTACCTGGTTTGCCAGTTCGTAATAGTGAGCGGGCAGGCCTTCGCTCTGATCGGCCGCAAAGACGCTGCATTGCTTAAGGAAGGGGATATCGCGTTCCACCTCGTCGCCGTTCGCGTCAGCTTCTGTTTTCTTGAACGTGTTGGCGTAGACGACGGGTGCTCCCTGCTCGCCTTTCTTGACATGGCTGCCCAACTCCTGAGCTTGCTTGCAGGTCAGCCAATAGGGGCCTATGAAGCCTCGCCGTGTGTTGGATATTGTGACGTGCAAATCGACCTGAAGTCGAGTTGACGACGAATGTCATCGAATAGAGATCGGTTGACTGTAGAGGAAACGGGACGCGGTGAAAGCCCTGTCTTTACCGCGTTGTTTCCTAACGCCTTGGAAACACTCGTCTTGTCAACACTCGTGGTGGATGTCTACCTGCTGATCAAACGCATCTGAATTCCTACGGGTACGCTAAGTGCTTGTACGCGATAGTGCTTGGCAATCCTCCATCTCTCTCAAGCGCAGGAGTTCAATTCATGTTACGACAATGCGGAAAAACAGTTCGCTCACGTCTGACGACGGCTGTGTTCGGCGTCCTGGCGCTCGTGTGTTTTGGCGTAGGCGCGCCCACGGCCTCAGCGCAATGGGGTGGGCACGGTTATGGCGGCTATGGCAGCGGCCACGGGTGGGGGCATGGATATTCTGGCCACCATAGCAGCTACTCCGGCCACCACGGCGGAGGCCATTACCGCCCGTCGTACGGCTATAATTATCACGGTCATTACAACTACTACCCGCGTCACAACTATGGGCACGGACACGGATATTCTCATCACTAAACTAAGATGAAATGACGCCGATCGGAGCATTTGCGACTAGCTCCGATCGGCGTCTCACCTTTTGGGAGCCGGTAAATTCATTGTGCCTGACGCGGCGGGTGCGATCGGCGATGCCGGCGCCGGGGGTAAGGAGTTTCGCTGCAAGCCATCGACGGCTGACGGTGGAACGGCTTCGCTTCGCACCGCTTGGACGTAAAGTTGCCAGCCTTGTTCAGAGATTGCGAACTCGTATTCTCCCGGCGAAAGAGAGTATCTCGCCAAGCCAAACTCGCCACCTCGGTCAAATCGAATCGTCCACGGCCTGTCGTTTGGGATCGTCTGCGTTTCGCCGGGGCGAATGACGTACGCGTAGCCGTTCAACGAATAGCTAATCGGTATGTCCGCGGCTTCCGTATGGCTAATGCGAATTGGCAGACCGAATCCGGGAGTCGGCACTGCCGCGCCCGGATAGTTTGCCGCGTAGGGAAGCGAATTTCCCAAAACATTCCCTTCGTAGAGTCCAACCGCCCCGGTATGACCTCCGTAGGAATTCACGTGATGACCGTAGCCGTCGATCATGTGGCCCGCACTGTCGTGGAAGTGATAGGGACGGTAAGCGTAGTGCGTATGCCCGTGGTAATGCCTGTGGTAATGCTGCGCTCGAAGGCCGCCAGGGCAAACGAGCACTAAACCTGCAGTCGAGATCGATGCCAATAGGTATCGCATAGTCACCTCGAAGTTTGATTGACCCGGCTTCTCTTGTTCTAGAGTGCTGTCATCTCGAAATCAAAACGTTCGCGCATGTCGTTGGATTCGTGCTCGAGCAACGGCCAAGCTTCGTCGCGCCGACCTCTATGGAATCGCCGTGACGCGAAATCGGGCGACGCCGCATATCGGAAATCATTTCAATCCACTTGCAAGAATGATTCGCCGCCACGCGTTTCGCCGAGCTGCATCCACGGGCGTCGAGTTCGTTCGATTCTGAAGCTGGTGCGTCGGCAATTGCGACAGCCGACGATCGTAGTAATCGAGAAGACGGGCGTCCGAGAGCATTCTGCGATTGACCTGCGTCAGCGGCATCATGAATTCAAGCCGCGGGTGTTCATCGGTATTGAGTGTCGCGTCGTGTCGCGGCAACCAATCGCCCTGATAGAGGTCAAATAGTCGTTCCGGAGTTCTAAGATTCTCGTCTACCGAAGGCTCCCGTCGCCACACGCCGTCTAAGCGATTCGACAAAGAAGTCGCATCGACCTCAAGAGGCAATCGGCTGCCGATCAACGCCACGATCGGCTGCGATGCGGTTGTGTGCCCCCACCAAACACTCACGCCGGGAAACACCTTCGCGAAGCTATTTGCGATCATCTCAAACTCCTGCTCACCGAGTTGATAGAGCGGGAGCCATTGGCACATCATTCCACCAGGGCGAAGGCGTCGCATCGCGCGCTGAAAATGTTCTACGCTGTACAAGTATCCCGTTTCACTTTCCCACGGAACAAACAGGTCCGAAATGATGACGTCATAAGATGCGTTACCGAGCAAGAGATAATGCCGTGCGTCGTCGACGCGAATTTCGACCCGGTCGCTTGAAACGATGCCGTAGTTTACCGTCTCCATAAGTCTCGCCGCCTCAATCACCTCAGGAATTAGTTCGACGACCTCAATTCGGTCGATGCTTTCATGCAGCAGCGAGGCTCCCGCCGTCGCGCCCGTTCCCAAGCCCAGAAACAACACGTCACGCGGGTTCTCGTGAAGTAGCAGCGGCAAATGCGCCTGGCGATGCTCACGTTCGGCGTTTCCAGTCGTACCGAAGCGATAGTGCAGATTCTGACTAACTTTGAGCGCACCAGTCGCGTCGATTCGGACGACGTCGATCCATCCATAAGCGGAATTCCATCGACGAATCAGTTTTTCGCCGGAATGCGGATCGTCCGTCTTGGCTCGTCCCATCGCCGTCACTCCGACCAGCGATGTCAATGCAGCAACGAACATGACGCCCGAAAGTTTCAGAGGAACTGCCCGAAAAATCCAGAAGCTCAAAGCAATGAAGATTCCGGCGATTGCCAAAAACGCCGTCCAAAGACCGAATGTGGGCAACAACAAGAAGCTGCCGGCCATCGCGCCTGCGGCAGCCCCCAGAGTGTTTATCGCCGTCAGTGTTCCTACCGATCGGCGGCAGCCGTGGCCCACGCTCCAGGCCGAAGGCAACAAAGTTCCAAGAATGACGACCGGCGGCCCTACAACTGCGCAAGCAAGCGACAGCACGGCCACCGCGTAAGAAGCAAGAGAATGACCGAGCGAGAAGTAGCTCAGGCTGGTCAGGCGCACGAACATAAACATCGACGACGCAATCGTCAACGCACCAATCGACGACGCGTAGCCGACGATCGTGCTTGCGGAGTACGTTCGCAATAGGAGCCCGGCAAAACTTGCTCCAATCGCCAAAGCCGTTAAAAACACCGCAGTGATGGCGCCAAAAGAATAGGTGCTATTGTGCAACACCAAGGAAAATAGCCTTAAATAGAGAACCTCCAAGGCTATCAAGCCGAAGCCGGATACTGCCGCGACGGCACAGCAGCGAACCTTCGCCTCCCTATGGCTCTCATCGAAATTGTTGAACTCGATGGCAGTCGGCCGCCCGGAGCTATGTCGTGAATCCGAAGTTGCTGCGAAGCCCAGTATGCCGGAAGCTAATGACAACGTCGCCCCCAAGTAACTACTGCCGACCACTCCTATTTCAGGCATAAGGACGGTCGTCGTGCCGACGCCCACTACTGCGCCGGATAGATTCAGAGCGTAAGCATACGCACGGTGTGCGTCGATGATCGCAATGTGATCGCCATGAATGCGACCCAGCCCTTCAACCATCAGCGGAAGGGAAATCCCAAGCGCCGTCGCTGCGGGAAACAGTACTGCAATTGCGATCATCGAGTTCGCCATGAATGGACTCACCAGAGGCAAGCTGTTCAGCCAATTTTGGGAGCTTGCGGCATGAGCGAGCCCTAATGCTGAGGGAATGGCGCAAGCCCACAAAGCGACAAAAAACTCCGTTGCCCCATAGAGTCGTAACGGCGACCTGATATTAGCGGTACGTGCCGCAATACGAGCACCGGCCGCCAAGCCTGCGAAGTAAGCCGTCAAGACGATCGAACCGGTGGGAATCGAATGGCCCAACAGCGAGCCCAACTGCCGAACCCACGACACTTGGTAGACAAGTGCGGCAACGCCTGAAAGGAAGAACGCCGAGTAACAAAGCGCAAAAGGCAGAGCCTTTGATCGATCTTTGTATCGCGCAGGGGCTTGGCAATCGTTCATTGGTTGTCGAGTTGTAAGGCCCGCACCGCGAATCTAGCGCGGTGCGAGCCACCTACGAGTTTTTTTACACGACCGAAACAACGACAAACCGACGACGCTTACTTCTTTTTGGAGTCGTGATCATCGTGTCCGGAATGGCTGATTTCTCCTGAGAACGGTTTACCGGCGATTGCCAGATTGAATCGACCGGTGGTCGTTTCGTCGTCGAGGGCATCGCAGAGATGTCGATCTACGAGTTCAAATCGTGAAGATTGCCCGGGCTTGTCCTGCGTCTGAGGAACGGCGGGGAGCTTAAATTGCTGAGGCTTTCCCGCGACGACCAAGTTGACCGAAATTTCATTGTCGGCTATCGCCACCGGGCTTTCGGCTTTGCCGTCTAACAAATAGACGATGACCTTTTCGGCTGCGTCATCATGCACGACCTCGACGTGGTATTCTTCTTTTCCTAGCTCGATGAGGTGGCCTTTATGCGGACCTTCCTCTGGATGCCCGCCTTCGGCCCCACCATTCTTCTCTGCGGTGCCTTGCGCCGTGGGCTTATTGTGCTCGTGTTCGCTACAGCCGCTAATGCACAAGATCATCGCAAGCGTTGCCGAGTAAAAAGAAAAAGAGCGCCGTGTCATAAAATTGTCTCCGTCAAGAAAGTATTGGAACAAGAGCCGCGCTAGCTTCAGCTTCTCATCGCCGGCGATGAGGTCTGACAGAATGGGAATTGAGACCACCTCAATTCCTCAGGACCGACAAACAGTCCGATCGTTGACTTGGCCTTACGTGCCACACGCAATGCAGTCGCGTTCGATCGCTAAGCCCGCAGGCCGCAACAGAACTGCCGCCGCCGCCGCATTGCTACCTGGCGTGATCATGGGCGATTGCGGTCCGGCTATGCTCGAACCCAACGGCGGGTTCACAAACGACTTGCGGAATTCGCGAGTCAGCATCGCGCAAGAGCAGTTGAACGCCCGTAGGGCAGCATCAGATCAAGAGAATACGCAATGACAGATGCGTACGAAGAGACGGCCAACAGAATCGAAAGATGTTCGCGTTGCGGCTCTTGCGAACTTCGGCAGTTTGGAGTTCGTCAAGACCTCTGAGCCAATCGACGGCTGCGTCACAACGATACGTCGGGATCTTGGCTGCGTCCTCAACTGCAATCTGGAAACATTTGGCTTGCGTGCAGTTCGACAACGGGGCGCAGCATTCCAGGCCGATGGACTGCGCACGACCTTGATCAACTGCCGCCATCGCACGCGTCGACTTCTCCGCAATTGGCCGATGACGGCAGCATTCCCGAACGTTTGATTCGCGGGAGGCATGCAAATGAGACGCCTGTTTCAGATTCTCTGAACGGCGGTCTAGATGCGCATGATGTGCGCAACATCCTGCCAAGGCATGCCACAATACGCCGGCAATCGTCGCGGCGGCAAATGCTCTATTCATATTTGCAAGCCGCGCTATGACAGAAAATGTCGCCGAATGCGTATGAAACTCTTACTGCGGTGCATGATGCGCGACTTCTGCCGCCAACGCAACAATCCAGCCGCGAATTTGAACGCCCCCTGACTTGTGGGCTAACTCGATGACAGCGAGTAACCAACGATACGCCAAGCCATGGAAAACCAAGCTTGGAGACTGCCGAGCTTAGAACGGCATCACCGACCTGAAGTTCCGCGAGCGGCCAAAGTACCATCCTGTTGTTGGGATAAAAATCACGCGGGAGTCGTTTGAGCACCCTTGTTGGCATCCTAAACGTTTTGTTATGTTGGCGCGGCGGCAACGCCACACGCATGGATTCCTGCAAAACAGCCGCGATTCTCGACGACTCACCGGGCCAAGAATGGTACGGGCATTTTTCGTAGCCTACTTGACGATCCTCAGCGCCCTACCGCAGGCGTGCCCGTGCACGGTCGGTTGCTTTACGGAGTCGTTGCCCGACGCGCCGTTGAACTCTGTAAAATCGGAGCTGAGTGAACGGGGATGTGGGACGTGCCCATGCGCGCGAGATTCTCGCTGTTCGGCTTCGTGTGTTGGAATTGAACGCGAAGATGACGAGCCGGCGAACAACTGCCCGTGTCCGGACAGTGGCCGCCATTCAGCGGCACCTGCAATATCCGTCCGAACAGACGTAAGCGGCAGCCTGTCGGACATTGTTCAATCGAATGTGCGGTCGACGTGGCAGCCCAGCGTGGAATCCGGCTTGGCGTGCGGCGCAATTTCGAATATCGAATTCGTCGGACTTAACCGACCTGCGGCCAAACAACGGCTGCAACTTCTTTGCTCGCTCCGCTGCTAAGCCTTCTCGAATGCGCATGCTCAGGGCGTAACGCTTGAGGCGTTTGCCTTCAGTTTTTCGATCGTCATGCGCTGAAGTCAACTCTTGCGACTCTTGAGACTAGTCGTCGCATCAGGCCATGCAGCGCCGCATCTAGCGCCAGCGATTGCGATCTTGGCCAGCGCTCTTGCCATTGAGCTCTTCCAGCACGCACGAGATGTGATTATTCCAGCGACGCATTCGTCGCAGTCCCTGAGAGCAAACTGAATGCGGTACAAAAACAGAATTCAAATTTCCCAAGTCGGTCGAGATGCCGTTGCAGGTTTGGTGGTTTTCTTGATCGCCGTGCCGCTTTGCTTGGGAATCGCATTGGCGTCGAACGCACCGCTCTTCGCCGGCCTGCTTTCGGGCATTATCGGCGGCATTGTCGTGGGATCCGCGAGCGGCTCGCAAACGAGCGTAAGCGGCCCGGCTGCGGCGCTGGCCACGATTGTGGCAAGTGAAATATCGAGGCTTGGCTCTTACTCCACGTTTCAAAGCGCTGTGATCATTGCAGGCTGCATTCAACTTGCCCTGGGCTCCATTAGAGCGGGTTCAATTGCCGCATTCTTTCCCTCCAGCGTCATCAAAGGGTTGCTCACGGCAATCGGCATACTGCTGATACTCAAACAGATTCCGCATCTGCTAGGTCACGACGCAGACCCCACGGGAGACATGGCGTTTCAACAGCCGGACGACGCCAACACGTTTACCGAGCTCGTGCGGATGTTCGACCACGTTCATCCTGGAGCTTGCTTGATTGGATTCGGATCGCTCGGGGTACTGGTGTTGTGGGAGGTGATTCCGACACTTCGTAAGTCGAAAATTCCCGCGGCGTTGGTCGTCGTCGCATTCGGCATGATCGTCGGCGCATTCCTGGAGGGCAGAAGCGGCGTTTGGGGGATTGAGCCCGGCAATTTCGTGCAAGTGCCGGTCGTCGAAGGTCCGCTCAAGTTGGCTTCGCTGCTCCAATGGCCCGACTGGACGGCTTTTAGCACGGCAAGTGTTTACAAATCAGGATTCGTGCTGGCGATCGCCGCATCTCTCGGAACGTTGTTGAATCTGGAATCCGTCGACAAGTTGGACAAGCGACAGCGCCATTCGCCGCCTAACCGAGAGCTCATTGCTCAGGGGATCGGCAACACGACGGCAGGCTTGCTTGGCGCGTTGCCGATGACGTCTGAAATCATTCGCGGATCGATCAATGTCAACGCAGGAAGTCGAACACGTCTTTCGACGATCGTTCATGGATTGTTGCTGTTGATCAGCGTCGCAGCGTTCCCGCTGGTTCTAAACCGAATTCCGCTGTCCTGCTTGGCGGCGATCTTGTTGATAACCGGAGCGAAACTGGCGGGTCCGACGGTGATCGCAACAATGTGGCGAGGTGGCCGTTACCAGTTTGCTCCCTATATCACGACGGTCCTTGCCATCGTATTCACCGACCTACTGACCGGCGTCATCGTAGGTCTCTTTGTCGGCCTAGCGTTCATATTAAACAGCAATCTGCGTCGCCCCATCCAGCGCTGCGTCGAACGCCATCTGGGCGGCGACGTTCTGCACATTACGCTCTCCAACCAAGTCAGTTTTCTGAACCGCGCCGCACTGTTCAGAGTGCTTGACGAAATTCCCGCCGGCAGCCACGTGCTGTTGGACGCGCAAGACACCGACTACATCGATCCAGACGTGCTCTCGCTGATACGCGACTACTGCGATCAAATCGCTCCGGCTCGAGGCGTTCGGGTCAGCCTATTGGGGTTTCGACACAAGTATCGCCTCACTGACCAAATTCAATACTTGGACTACTCAACAAGAGAACTGCAAGACCAACTGACTCCAGCTCAAGCACTGCAGATTCTGAAGGACGGGAACGCGCGCTTTCGAGGCGGTCAACGACTGTCTAGAGACCTCAACCGACAACTGCGATCAACTGCCGGAAAACAGCATCCGTTTGCCGTGATTCTCAGTTGCATCGATTCACGCGCATCCACTGAACTGATATTTGACCTCGGGTTGGGAGACGCTTTCAGCATCAGAATCGCCGGCAACGTGATAAGTCGCAAGGTTCTCGCAAGCATGGAGTATGCGTGCGCCGTAGCCGGAGCGAAGCTCATCGTCGTTATGGGGCACACACGTTGCGGAGCGGTTACGACTGCCGTTGAAACAACGCTCGCGCGAGAAACCTCGACGCAACTTCCGCATTGTCAGCATCTTGATTCCATCGTCGAGGAGTTGCAGGCGGCTATCGAACGCGTCGCCAATGCTCCCGGCAACTCCGGCTGCGACACGAGAGAAGAACGGTTTGTGACACAAGTGGCGGTGGCGAATGTGACGCAGACAGCACGCAAGATTTTGATGCAAAGCTCCACGCTCGAAGCCCTGCATGCTCAAGGGCGCGTGGCGATCGTCGGCGCGTTATATGACGTATCCACCGGAGACATCGAGTTCATGCCGGACGAAGACGCGTGCATTTCCCGGAAATCGAGTACGAACTCCCCCGCATAATCAATCGAGGAACCGGCGTTATGGATTGGCAATTGGAACTAACGTTGGCGGGGCGTGCGCTGCTCGCCGGACTTTTAGGCGGACTCGTCGGCCTCGAGCGGCAGTGGCATGGTCGCGAAGCGGGAATCAGGACCTATGCGGCAGTTTCACTGGGTGCGTGTGTCGCCGCGCTCGTCGCAACTCACGTTTCGACTGGAAACAATCCGCATGTGATTTCCGCGAACGTCGTATCCGGAATCGGGTTTTTGGGCGCCGGCGTGATCATTCGCGATCATGGCGGGATCGCCGGACTTACGACCGCCGCATCACTTTGGGCGACGGCCACGATCGGGCTTTCAATTGGCTACGGCATGCTCGTGCTAGGAGTGCTCGTCACCGCACTCATTTTTTGCATTTTGGCGTTGCACCATGTCCCCGGTTGGCACCAGCTGAATCCTTCATCGGAATCGCACAAAAAGCGTATGCCGTCTCCTTCCGCGGTGTCTGAGGATTCGTAGATGCGAAATACGCTTGGGAACAGGCGGAGTATTTCGGCCATGTTTGCAAATGCGATCGCGGCTTGTTTTGGCTGATTTGTCCTATGCATGGCGGCTTTGCCATGCAGTGCCAGTTCTGCTCTCGATAGCTGAAAAGACTTACGCCGTAGCCATCATTTTGTGCTTGAAAGCCGCTAACCCTATGTCCCCGCAATGTGCTCCGTTGAAGGACGATCCGAAACATTCACCATCGCTTGACGGTACACTGGGTTCGTTAACGACGTTGATCGTCAAATACCGTATTCACCTTTCTTTTGCTTTGTTTGCAGTGATCTTGTGTCGTGACCTCATGCAACGCACTCCTCCGCTGCACGGTTGGTTCTTTCGTGCGACGTGGCAGGGATACGCGGGGCTGGTTTTAATAAGCGCAGGGCTCGCGATACGCAGTTGGGCAAGCGGTGTTCTCGTCAAGAATAAGCTTCTCACCACGACAGGCCCATATTCGATCTGCCGCCATCCGCTCTATATGGGATCATTCCTAATGGTGCTTGGATTCTGCAGCTTGTTTGGGCACGTTGACTATTTCGTCGCAACCGCGGTTTTGGCATTTACCGCCTATCCGCTTGCAATCCACTTCGAGGAACGACGACTTGCCTCGCTGTATGGCGACAAGTGGGAAGCGTACGTGCGTCACGTCCCAAGATTTCCTTGGAAGCGCGTTAAGTACGCAGCTTCGAGCTGGATGAGTGCAAATTGGCGATCCTCGCGAGAATACCGAACGATGCTGTCGTGCGCGCTGGGACTGGTGGCGATGGAAGTGTGGAGGTTCTGCGAATGCCGGCTTAGACCGTAGATCGAGAATACTGAATTTCATAATGAAGGCCCAGGCTCAAGACTTCGCAGAACTCTCCAGTCATTCGCACGACAGGTTCCGTCCAGCATTATGAACAAGACAACAGATCGTCCGCACAACTTCCGCCCGTGGCGACAAATATCGTGGCAGCTCTTGCTGGCGGTAAACGTACCCCTAGCCGTGGTTCTCGCGGTGCTATTGGCAGTGGACTACCGCCGAGAAATGACAGAAGCACTTGCCGAGCAACAACAGCGGCTCAGCGAGGAAGCGATGTCGATGTATCGTGGTCTGTTCTATCTCGCACAGAACGATCGGCCGGAAGACGTTCAACGATTCATCGATTCGGTATGTTCACATCTCCAGCAGTCGCAGTCTCCGGGGCATAGCATCTCGGTCACTTGGAACGGCGGGCGATTGCAATCGTCAATAGGGTCGCGTTTGTCACCGGAAATGTTGTCCGCGGTCGAAACCGCGGCACGGGACGGCGCCGGCGCGGTGTCCGACGGCGTGGCGTCAAGAATTGTCGGCAGATATTCGGGCCACGGCGTCACCGTCCATGTTTCCGAACTCACGACGAATATCCGTAGATCGATCCGTCGAAACATTTTCTTTCATTTGGCCTCGCTCATCGTTCTTGCGGCTGTTGCAGCCGTACTCGTTAGCGTCGTATTGTGGCGAATCGTCGTTTACCCTTTAAAAGCACTCTCCGCATCCGTAACGCGCATCGCAGACCGCGATTTTGAACTTGACCGTGTTCAGTTTCAAAGTACGGAACTTAACGATCTTGCTGAAGCCGTATATTCAATGAGCGTCAAGCTCGCGGAGAACGAACGTTCGCGACAATCGCAGATGTCTAGGGCTCGGCGGATTCAAGAGGCGTTGCTTCCGACAGATCTTCAGATCACCGGCGGCACTATCGTGCCGCTGTTTAAGCCCGCCGAAGATGTGGCCGGCGACTACTACGACGTTATTCCTTTGTCCGACGGGACGCACCTCATTTGCTTGGCCGATGTGGCAGGCCACGGCATTCCCGCGGCGATCTGCGCCGCCGTTCTCAAGACGGTGCTCGTCAATGCCGCCGAACATGCAACGGCTCCCGGTGCAATTCTGGACTATGTGAACTCGCGGCTAGTGCAGCTCCTTCCGGATCAGTTCGCGTCGATGTTTCTCGCGAAATGGGATAGCACAATTCGTCGACTGACATACGCGAGCGCCGGACACGAGCCAGGTATTCATCTTCGGGGCGAGGATGACGTGCGTTTGCTCCCTGCAACGGGACTGTTGCTGGGAATTGACTGCGAGAGAAGCTACGAAACGGAATCCATCGAACTCTCTGCCTCAGATCGTGTGTTGCTCGTCACCGACGGCGTAACGGAGTCGCACTCGCCGACTCAAGGAATGTTTGGTCGAGAACGATTGATCCAGCTTGCGAAAGATTGCCTCCATTTGACGGCGACTCAGTCGATTGCTGCGATTGGCGACGCCGTGCGCGAGCAACAGTCGGGTGAAAATCCAACGGACGACATCACCGTAGTGCTCATTGAGCTGAGCGAGAAAACGAGCCGTGTCTGTTGCCTCACGTAACATGGCTAGAAACTACTTCAATCGTTCTTATCGCTACGAGGGCCAGCCATCGGATTGTTGCCTACTCAACAATGCGCACACAAGTCGAGCATGTTGCTCGCACGCATTTACGGTGAGTTCAGGCTAAGTCTACCATCTCCAAGATAGACCTGTTCCGCCAAAGAAGTTGGCAGAGTACCGATTGATTGCAACGGCGTCGTGAAAGTAGATCTGCAGATTTGGCAAGGGAAGAATAATCACGCGGGCGTGCTTGTATTATTGGCAACCTGCAGTCAGCGAGCCTTCCGGCCAGATCAGAATGAACTCGTTGAGCAGCATCAACCGTTCACGGAGATCGAACTCGAAATTGATTGTTTGAAAAATCTCGGTGTATAGTGATCGGCTCCGTCATCGGCACGGCGATTGACTTGCGTGTTGGCCTCGATCTCCAACTGTTTGGTGACCATCCAGGCATAGGCAAAATTCATTCTAGGCAGAACTTCACCGGACGTGAAGTTCTTATGACCCGTCGGAGTTCGCATCTGCGGAAAGATCGTGAACTCCGGCAGTAGCCCCGCCTGTTCGGCGAGCGCTACTTTGGCGCCGCCATAAATGTCGTCGCTCCTATGTAAGCTGGTCTTCGGGCCACCAGTGTCGGAATTCTCGCGAAAGTAGTTGTAAGCCAGACGAAATTCGAACCACTCGCGGTACAGGCCCATCCTTAAAAGCCTCTCGGGGTAAGAATGAGTCTGAACGCGTATGCCGTTATCGCGGTCTACAAAATCGGTGTAGCCGTGCTCATTTTGCACTCGACCGAGCCCGACAAGCGAAGCCGCGTCGGCCAAGTGCGGTCGATCGGTAACGATGCACGGGTTGGGATCTTCCGGCTCTTCCGATTCCGGAACACCCAACCAATGCAGCAACGCTTTGGGGACCGCCAACTTCGGGATCGCGGGGCACAAGTAACTGTGAATTGGCGCTTTGCGCCAGTAATAAAGCGAACGAGGAGAAAAGTAGAAGCCAAGTGGTGTGACTATGTTAGCGAACGCTCACATTCCACCCGCCGATCCGCTTTAAAGAGTGGCGTCAGCTTATCTCTTTGGGAGGTGTCTGCGATTTAATTCTGACGATCGAGGCAGATCGCCTGAGTTAGGGCGATGGAAATGCCTGCGATTTCTCTCGCGCGTCGTGCCCGATGTTGCTGCACAGGTGCGGCTAGTTCGTGTCTGGCGAAAATGTAAGCGGTCGGCCCCGTGTTGAGTTCAGTTTAAAAACTCCGTCTGTTACATCAACATTCATTATCTACGGGAGGATCATCCGTGTGTGCGTGGCTTCAAGCGACATTAGAAACCGCTCGCGTAAGCGATGGAGGGAGGCTAAGCCTGTCGAAGCGCCATTACGATCGGAGTCCGTGCGGCTTGAATTGCCGGAAACACACCTGCAATGATTCCGACAACGACGGAAATCAAAGACCCGAGCAGCGCCAGTTGCGCGGAGGGGCGAAACGCAATGGTCACGCCCTCGGCGCCGATGGCCATGCCGCCCCAACCGAGCGCGACCAGAGCGACCGCGGTTCCTGCCAGGCCGCCGATGGTGCAGACGAGCATGCTTTCGCCGATAACGAGTCGAAAGATTCGCGCCGGTCGCAGGCCGAGCGTCTGCAAAACGGCATGTTCCTGGATGCGGTCTTGGACCGACATTACGGTCGTCGTTGCGACAAGCGAGAGCACGAGCGCGAGACAGGCGTAGCCGAGCCAGTGGGCGAAGTCGATGAGATCAACGAGGTCGGACAGCGTGCTGGTTTGAAAAGCTCCTTTGCTGCGCGTCGTCGTGGCGACCGGGCCCGACTTCAACGTTTCGTCGATCCGACGCGCCAGTTCGTCGGGATCGGTTCCTTCGGTCGGCTTCACTTCGAGTTGCGTGGCGATGCCGACGAAGTCTTGACCGCGGCCATACTGCAGAAAATCCAGGCTCGTGTAGATCACGTTTTCTTCGGAGGGAACGGGAGACGAAAAGACGCCGGCGACTTGGACCGACATTTCCCCGATTGAGAACTGACTGCCCGGCGACAGTCGTCGACGCTGGGCGACGTTGCGGCCCACGATCGCCGCGTCGCGCCGCGTTTCGAACTCCGTCCAATTCCCCGCAAGCAGCGTCAGTTCGCGGGCTTGGCGGAGTTGCTTCGGCGGAGCGCCGTTGAAGACCACGATGTCGAGGCTCGCGCGGCAGTTGTTTGTCCAGACTTGCACGGGCATCACTTCGGCGACGCCGGGCAACTTTTGGATGCGGCCGACGTAGTCTTGCGGCAAGCGACTGCTCGTCGGGCAGAAGCGATTCTCCTGGAACACAATCAACGTACGCTGAGCGTCCTCGTCGGCCGTTAAGCGCCGTAGGCCCTCTTGGACCGAGCCGACAAAGCAAAACACGAACATAGCCACGGCCGCGCCGCAGACGGTCAGCAGCGTGCGCGAACGGTGTCGCCAGAGGGTTTTGACGACGTACGGGGCGAATTTGCCGAAGACTCGAATCATAAGCGTACCCTAAGTGTGTTCCACGAGCTCGTCGGCTTGCATCTCGATGATCTGTCCGCGATCGAGCGTCAACCGGCGCGTCGCGATCGCGGCGACGTTCGGATCGTGCGTCACCATCAGCATCGTGATGCCGAGTTCGCGATTGAGGCGTTTCAACAAGATTTGGATTTGCACGCTCGTCGCGGCGTCGAGGCTTCCGGTCGGTTCGTCGGCGACGACCACGGTCGGATGCGCGACGATGGCCCGCGCGATGCCGACCCGCTGCTCCTGGCCGCCGGAAAGTTGCCGCGGGTAGTGATCGGCCCGATCGCTGAGGCCAACCGCTTCCAGTGCGAGTTGTACCCGCTTGCGACGTTCGGCGGCCGAGATCGGCAGCAGCAGCGAGGGAAGCTCGACGTTCTCGTAGGCCGTGAGCACCGGCACGAGGTTATGCGTTTGGAAGATGTAGCCCAGGTTCGCGGCGCGCCAGTCGGCCAACTTGCCGCGGGGGAGTTTGGTGATTTCGACACCGTCGACGGTGATCGAGCCGGAGTCCGGGCGATCGATGCCGCTGACTAGATTGAGCAGCGTGCTCTTACCCGTTCCGCTCGGCCCCATCATCGAAATGAAGTCGCCGTGCTCGACGTCGAGATCGACGCCGGCAAGTGGGGCGATCACTTCGTCCCCTTTGCGGAAGCTTTTCGACAGATTACGGATTTCGACGAGAGCCATATTATGCTCGAAAAGTACTAGAGATTGATGTCCGCGGCATTGGAGACGGCGATACGATCGCCGTTTTGCAGCCCCTCGCGCCCGCCGACGATAACTTTGTCGGTCGGGGTCAGGCCTTCGACCACTTCGATGAGCCCGTTGTCCGCCGCGCGGCCGAGTTGCACGGGCCTCTGTTCGGCGCGTCCGTCGGCCGTGGCCAGCCACACGGACTGTCCGCCTGATCCCGGTGCCACAAGATCCTTGCGAATCAAGAGTCGCTGCGGCGCGGTTTGCTTCTCGTCGGACGTTTCGGGTTTGGCGGGGGCGAGAAAGGTCGCGCTGACCAGCATCTCCGGGCGAACCGTCGGCGGCGGATTCTTGATCGCAACCTTCACTTCCAGCGTGTTCTTTTGAATGTTGGCGATCGACGTCGGCTGCAGGACGAATCCTTCCAGCGGTGTTTTCACCGACGCCGTTTCGATGCGCACCGGCTGACCGGCTTCGACGCCGGCGACATCGTCGAGACGAACGTCGGCCCGCACTTGCAGCATCTGCGGATCATAGAGCGTGACGATCGTGGCGGCTCCCATAGCCGCCGCGCCTTCCATCGCGGTGACGCGCGTTCCCGGGCGAGCGACCAATTGCAAGACCTTGCCGTCGCTCGGGGCGCGAATCGCGGTGCGCTCGAGCATCAGGCGGGCACGTTCGACCGCCAATTTGGCTTGGTCTTGTCGAGCCACGGCGGCGCCACGTTTCGCACGCGTGTCGGCGACGCCGCGCGACTCGTCGATGAGCAATCGCCGTTGTTCGGCCAAGGCCGAGTGTTTGCGGTGCAACGTCTCCGCTTCGCGCTGTAGACGAGGGGTCCGTTGCTTAAGTTCCGCCAACTCCGCCTCGGCTCCGGCGAAATCACTTTCGGCTTGTTGCAGCATACGTTCTGCGATGCCTCCGGCGGCGGCCCGCTTCCCTTCGAGATTGCGACGGGCAAAATCGAGGCGGGCCTGGGCCGACTCAATCAGAAACGGCACCTTGGCGAGCTCCGTTTCGGTTTTCGCCAAGAGCGAATCGGCCTCGGCCAACGCCGCGTCGAGATGGACCGGATTGGCCATGCGCAACTCGGCCGCCTTGAGTTCGGCGTCCATGCTGGCTACTTCGGCCTGCCGCAAGGCGAGCGCCGCTTCGGCGTCGCGCAACGCCAGCTTGGCGTCGGAATCGATAAGCTGCGCGAGTGGTTCGCCGGCTTTCACCGCTTGGCCCTCGACGACGAACAACTTTTCGACCACGCCTTCGGTCAGCGCCGTGACCAACATCGGCGTCGGCCGAGGTTCGATCCAGCCGGCGGCTTGAAACAAGGGCGTCCCTTCCTGGCGAAGCTCGCCGCGCATCGTGATGACGGGCGCGACCGTGACCGCCTTGCGCGGCAGCAACTGGTCGCGGGCCGCCCATGCCACGAGGACGGCGAATCCCAGGAGGATGGCTCCCGACAGCACGTAGCGACTGAAAAACGAGCGTCGTCGCACGGGTGCCGCGCCAGCGGTAGCGGTGCAATCGGGCCGGGCCCTTGCTAACTGGCTTAAATCGACGGCGGTCGTCATCGCTTAATCCTTTTCAATCTGAAACTGACAACCGGAGCTACTTGCGGACGAACACTTGCTGGGCGGTGACGCTAAGGCTGCCGTCGTCTCCCGTTTTCGCCGTGCCTTTCACAACGACCGTCGCGAGTTCCTTCACGCCGAGAAGTTCGGCCGCGCCGGACATTACAGGCTTGCCGCTCGCATCGTTGATCTTGATCGTGGCGATGTTCTCCTTCACCGCGTTCGGCTCGCAGCAGTAGTCCCACGGCGTCGGGCAACCTTCAGCAGGGCCGCACGGCGCGATTTTGGGATCGACGATCGTGAACGCTGCCATGCCGGACACGAAAGGCTTTTCAGAACCACCAATCCGTCCGACGAGCGTAATCTCACCGCCGTCTTTGGCGACTTTGCGAGCTTCGCCGACGCCGACGGCACCTTGAGGTTCCGTCTCGACCAAGACGTAGCTCTTCGCGACGGGCGCCGTCGCACCGTCTTTGTTGCAGCCGACTAACAAGAGCGCCGCCATGCCGAGCGAACTCAGAGCAACAGGAAACTTCATCGTTGTTTCTCCTCACACGAATAACGGAAATGAAATGGAATTACACAGCTTTCAAACTTTGAGCGACCGGCATCCTTACGGCTTTGAGCGCGGGTGGTAGCGCTCCGAACACGCCGAGCAACAGTCCGACGCCGCATCCGATCAGAATGGAAACGCCGTCGATGCGCAATGTGAACGCGCCCATCGTGAAGCGCACGGCAACGCCGTTGAGTACGGCGAGCGCCACGAAACCAGCCAAGATCGAAGCGCCGGCCGCTAACAGTGCGCCTTCTTGAACGAGCCCCAGCAGCACGGCCCGTCGGCGGTAACCGATGGCCTGCAAAGTGGCGATCTCACGCACGCGGCCGGCCACTGCGCCATACATCATGTTGAGCCCCGCGAACACGCCGGCTCCGCTGACGAGCCAAACAATGATCCAGGCGAGCCAGCGCATCGGCCCGTAATGTTTTTGCAGCAGTTCGTAGTAGCCCGCCTCACCAACGGCCTGGAGCTCCAGATCGACTCGTTCCTTGCAGAACAATTCGACCTCGGCCGGCAACCCACCGTCGTTGAGCAATACGGCGACCAGGCTCAGGTCCTGCCGCTTGAGCGACTGTTGCAGATCGTCGAGCGGGCACCAAATTTCGGATTCGAACGAAGATCCGCCGGCGGCGAAGCGACCGACGATCTGCCACGTCTTGCGTTCAAACGTCAACGACTCGCCGATCGCCAGCTTGGCTGGATCGCAACCGAGCTTCGAGGCCGCCAAGCGGCCCACGATAATCTCGCCCGGCCCCGGCCAGCGGCCTTCGACCAGTTGCACTTTGCGACGAACGAGCGGAGCGACATTGGACACGCCGCGGATGAGTCCCAGCCCGCCGTCGGCGTCGCCGAGGTTGATCCGCGTCCCGAGATACAATTCCGGCGAGACGTGCGGCACGTCGAACTGCTTGTTGATGCCGTCGAGACTGGCCGTCAGCAGGCCGGGCGTTCGCGCGGCAATCGACGAGTTCTCGATGTTTTCCTCGGCGTTGACCGAGTAGACCAACACGACGCTTGGATCGCCGCTGACGGTGAGCGACGTTTCCAGCCCACGGATGAAGCCGACGACGACGAACACCAACAGCACGACCGTGGCGAGCGCCAAGAGCGTGAGTGCGGAGCGGAGCGGCCGCCGCATCAAATTGCGGACGCCGTAATCCCACGGCAGCAGTCGACGTTGAAACATCGCGTGGTTCCTTGGTCGTCGAGCGAACGTTAGTTCGCCGGCTTCGCGGTGTAGGTGCCGGTGGCGTCGACCAGCCGCTTCGGCGACTTGCCGATTTCATCCATCGCTTCCCACAGTGCGCGAGCGGACAACGTGCCCGACTTCGGCGTCACGGCGACTGTTTTCTTGGCGATGTCGCACTTCACTCCGGCGACTTCCGGCAATTGCGTCAGGCGGGCCGTGATCTTTTTCACACAACCGCTGCACATTTCGCCGACGTTCATGACGGTAACGTTTCGCTCGGCAGCGGTAGCCGACGAGACCGTGGTACCAAACAGAGTTGCCATAGCGGCTGCGAGAACCAATCGACGAGAAATCATGATGAGGTTCCTAGGGGAAGGTGATACGAACTGACTGCCAAACTACGCAGGGAGACCCCCAGCGCAACGAAGCTGCTAGGGCTGACGCAAACGAAGCAGACTCGGCGCACGGGGCGCGAATCCACTCAAAGAAGGCGACGACTATCGCCGCAGACTGCCGTGGAGAACCACGACTTGCTTGCCGGACATCGCGGATCTAGGCGGAGATTCAAGATCACCGAGCCGGGCGTCCGGCGAGGCCAAGTCGATTGCCAACAAGACCGAGACGGAGTCGAACGCAGACTCAGACGTCGGCGTCATGCCATCCAGCGGTAGATCGACGCTACAGACCGCGCCATCACACAAGCAGTCACTACAGTCGCAGTTTTGCGATGGCTGCGAATGATCGTGAGAATCTCGCGTTGGATTATGACCCGCGAGGTTCACGTCGGCCTGTCGATGTTGGCAGCAGGCGCACTTCCGCGGAGCTTCATCACCGCGCGCCGGCACCGCAGCCGCGAGGCACCGCACGGGGCACCAAAGCAGCGAGGCGACGAGAACGAGATTGAGCAAGCCGCAGAACATAGTGAAATTATAGTACACGGCGTTCTGTGGGCCGACAACGCCGGTTCTACGCGAGCAATTTCCCTAGCGGTGTGACAGGACAATCGTCGCCATGCCCGCGAGACAAAGGCCGACGCCGACGATGTCGGCACGGCTCGGCACAATCTTATCGACTTGCCAAAGCCAAAGAATCGAGATGGAAACGTAGACGCCGCCGTAAGCCGCATAGGTTCTGCCGGAGGCCGTCGGATGCAGCGTCAACAGCCAAGAGAATACGACTAAGCTGAATGCCGTCGGTAGCAGCAGCCAAGCCGAACAGCCTTGCCGGAGCCAAAGATAGGGCAAATAGCACCCGAGAATATCGACGATCGCCGTAGCAACGAACAGAGTGGCGGTTGAGAGCATACTCATGGCAACACTTTCATATGTGTAACCTCTGTTTCCAACTGATGATCAGCAAAAGTATGCGAACTCCGAGCCTTGCCTGCGTAGAATGCGACAATCGCCCCCTTTGGTTGGTAGCCGGCATTCAGTGAAAGTCACGGTCGCAGGCCGCGTTTACCGGCCAACGGATGAAAGTTTACGTAATCGGACCTAAACGCTTGATTCGTCGAAGTTTAGGCTCGATTCAGATCTGTTGACTTGGCGGTAGAGCACGAGCCCTCTCGAACATTTCATATTGTGAGTGGCTGGGAACACCGATATAAGCCGAAAGGTCGACGTATCTCGACATGGGTGGAAACGTGCTGCGAACTGCGACAATCTTGGTGACAGCGATGACCGTGCTTTGGCACGCCGTCGTAGGTTGCCATGCCTGTCACGCTCGCGGACCGACAACTTCTTTCGAAGCGTCTGCGAAGTCCGAATTGTGCGACAATTCGTTGTGCCGCTGTACCGACTGCGTGCGCAAGTCCAAGTGTTGCCGACACGAAGCTTCGACTCACAAGCAAGAGTGCGACAAGCACGATTCCCCCGACGGGTCTGCCGGGATTGATTCATCGAGCGATCACGAAACACCTTGCCTGCCTTGCGACGGCACGACCTGCTCGTCTCGAATCTCGAAAGCAGTTTCTTTCGAGCGAGTGCTCTGGCGAGATTGCTCCTCCAGTTGGCTCTCGATCTCCGACGTGCTGGTGCTCGGTGACCGCGAATCTTCCGTAATGCGTTTTGGTCGTCAGTTAGACGATCGCGCGCCGCCGCTGCGCACACATCTCGCGCTGCACGTCCTCCTGATCTGACGCCGCCTCGGCGAGCATGATTTTGCTCGTCTATTCCCGGGGCCGACTCAGCGTTGCGGTCAATCCGTCACGTGTCTGAGTCCATTCTAGCGTCTTTGTTCTTGGAGTCTCGCCATGCTTCGCCGCGCGCTTTGGAGCGCTTTGGCCATCGTTGCCGTTGCCGTCGTCATCGGGGCCGTCACTCGCCAATCTTGGATGCCGGCGGCTCGCGCTCGCTTGCTTTCTTGGCTTGATGCGCCGACGCCTCCGATCGACGAACCAGGTAGGGACGCTGACGATCACGCGGGCCACGATCACGCCGGACACGACGAAGGCAATTCGCTCGAATTGAGTAAGCAAGCGCAGGCCAACATCGGCCTAAAGCTGGCGAAGGTCGAACTCTCGACGTTCCTACGATCGATTGCGATTCCGGGACTCATCGTCGAGCGCCCCGGACGATCGTCCCAAGCGATCACTGCACCCTTCGGCGGAATCGTTACCAACATCTATTCCTCGCAAGGAGAGGCGGTGAGGCCGGGACAGAAGCTGTTTGATCTGCAGCTCACGCACGAGGACCTCGTCCAGGGGCAAGGCGACTTTCTGAAAGTTGCCGAAGAGTTGGACGTGATCGAAAACGAAATTCGACGGCTGGAAAAGATTGCTGCGGAAGGAGGTATTCCCGGAAGGCAAGTGCTGGAGCGTCAGTACGAACGGCAGAACAAACAAGCAGTACTACGTGCCCAACATCAGGCGTTGCTATTGCACGGCCTTTCGGAAGCCCAGGTCAATAATATCCAAGAGACTCGCACGCTGTTGCGTGAGCTCACCGTCGTGGCGCCGGCCGATCTCGGTGCCGCGCAAAAGCCGACGACTGCCGGTAAGTTGCCGACCAATGACCTCTTTGAGATCCGCGACTTGCGCGTGACGAAGGGACAGAACGTCGCCGCGGGAGAAATCGTTGCGGTTCTCACGGATTATGAAGAATTGCTGATCGAAGGTAACGCTTTCGACAAAGATGTCCGCGGCGTCAATAAGGCGGTCGAAAAGGATTGGTCGGCCACCGCCGTGCTGGATACCGATGAGGCGACGCCGGAAAAAATCGACGGCCTGAAAATCCTCTACGTCGCCGGGACGGTGGATCCGGAATCTCGCACGTTTCACTTCTATCTATCACTACCGAACAAACTGGTTCGCGACTTCGCGAACCCCGACGGTCGGCATTTCATCAGCTGGCAGTTCAAGCCCGGTCAACGCGTGCAATTAAGCGTGCCGACAGAAGAGTGGAAAGATCGTATCGTTCTTCCGGTCGATGCCGTGGCGCAAGACGGCGTCGAGACGTATGTGTTCTCGCCCAACGGCGACCACTTCGATCGTCGCCCGGTACACGTGGAATACCGCGATCGTTTTTCGGTCGTTATTGCCAACGACGGTTCGCTGTTCCCCGGCGACGTCGTCGCGGTGAGCGGCGCACAACAGATGCAGTTGGCGCTCAAGAATAAATCTGGGGGCGGCATCGATCCGCATGCGGGCCATAACCACTAATCGACTCACCGCAGCGCGATTTCAGCAAATCACACAGCCATGCTTAACGCCGTAATACGTCTCGCACTCCGCTACCGACTGGTGACGATCGCACTGGCGCTCGTCGTCACGTTCTACGGCGGCTACGAACTAACACAATTGCCGATCGACGTGTTTCCCGACCTCAACCGGCCGCGCGTCACAATTATGACCGAGGCGCCCGGCCTCGCGCCGGAAGAAGTCGAAACGATGATCACGTTCCCGCTGGAGTCCGTGCTCAACGGAGCGACGGGCGTGCAGGCGGTGCGCAGTTCGTCGGGCGTCGGCCTGTCGGTGATTTACGTCGAGTTCGCTTGGGGAACCGACATTTATGTCGATCGCCAGATCGTTGCCGAAAAGGTCGCCCTGGCGTCCGATCGATTGCCAAAGGGTGTAAAGCCGCAACTCGCCCCGATCGCCTCGATCATGGGGCAGATCCTGCAAATTGGCATGTGGAGCGAAGGGGGCAAGACCGACCCAATCGAAGTCCGCACGCTGGCCGACTGGATCGTGCGGCAACGCTTGCTGACGGTGCCGGGCATCGCACAAGTCGTCACGATCGGCGGCGGCCGGAAGCAGTATCAAGTTTCGGTTAATCCCGACCAGTTGCTCAAGTACGACCTGACGCTGGAAGACGTCGAACAGGCCGTCGCCGCCAGCAATGCCAACGCCACCGGAGGCTACATTAATCAAGGCGGCAACGAGCTCTTAGTACGGTCGTTGGGGCGCATTCACGACGTCCGTGATCTTGAAAAAGTCGTCGTGAAAGCGAGGACCGAGCGCCCCGTACTGCTCTCGGAGGTTGCACGCGTCGCGGAAGGATCGCAGATCAAACGCGGCGAGGCGGCGGTAAACGGCAGTCCCGCGGTCATTCTGACGATCGCCAAGCAGCCTGGCGCCGATACTCGCAAGCTGACGGAAGACGTCATCAAGGCTTTAGAAGAACTGAAGCCTTCGCTGCCCGCTGATATTCGGCTCAACACGGACGTCTATCAACAGAAGACGTTCATTGACCTCAGCATTCACAACGTCATCGAAGCCCTGCGCGACGGCGGCATTCTGGTCGTGATCATATTGTTTTTGTTTCTGCTGAACTTCCGCACGACGTTCATCACGCTGACGGCGATCCCGCTCTCCATCGTCGTGACGGGTCTGGTGTTCAAATGGTTCAACATGTCGATCAATACAATGACGCTCGGCGGCTTGGCCGTGGCGATCGGTGAATTGGTCGACGACGCCATCGTGGACGTCGAAAACATCTTCCGGAGACTGAAGGAGAACCAGCACGCAGCAAATCCGAAGTCGGCGCTCCGCGTGGTTTATGAAGCGAGCAGTGAAGTTCGCAACTCGATCGTGTTCAGCACGATTCTCGTCGTCCTCGTATTCGTTCCGCTCTTCGCCCTGGGCGGGATGGAGGGCCGGCTGTTCACGCCGCTGGGCGTGGCCTACATCGTGTCGATCATCGCCTCGTTAGGCGTATCGCTCACCGTTACGCCGGTGCTTTCTTATTGGCTCTTGCCCAACGCGAAGTTCATGGGACACGAGCAAGACGGCTGGCTGGTCCGTGTTCTCAAACATGTCGCCGGCTTCGCGATTCGACTCAGCGTGCGGCATCCTTGGCCGATTTTGACCACGGTCGGTGCGGCGGTGGCAATCAGCCTGTTCACGGTGACGCAGCTTGGTCGCGATTTCTTGCCGCCCTTCAACGAAGGGAGCGTGCAGGTCAACGTCTTGTTGCCGCCGGGCACTTCTCTGGAAACGTCGAACCACATTGCCGGAATGGTGGATGATCGGCTTAAAAAGATGCAAAGCGACGGCAAGGTGCTGGCCTTCGGGCGCCGCACGGGCCGTGCGGAACTCGACGAGCATGCCGAAGGCGTCAACGTTTCGGAAACGATCGTCAGCTTGAACACGAAGTCGGGGCAGACTCGTGAGGAAGTGCTGGCGGAGATGCGTGAAGAATTGTCGCAGGTACCCGGCGTGACGGTCGCCGTCGAACAGCCGCTGGCGCACTTGATCAGCCATATGCTGTCGGGCGTCAAAGCCCAAGTGGGCATCAAGCTGTACGGCGACGATCTCACAATCTTGCGCAACAAAGCGGAGGAGATGAAGGCCGCCATCGCCGGCGTGCCGGGCGTGAAGGACTTAATGGTTGAGCAGCAGATTGAAATTCCGCAGCTACAAATCCAGCTTGATCGAGCACAACTCGCCGCCAACGGCATGACCTCGGACTACGTCAACGAGTTCATCGAGACGGCGATGAACGGTCGCATCGTTTCGGAAATCGTACTCGGCCAACGTAAATTTGATCTGGTCGTCCGACTCGATGACGACTTCCGCCTCGATCCGGCGAAGATCTCACGATTGGCTTTAAACTTGCCGAGCGGCGGGCGCGTGCCGCTCTCGACGGTCGCAAGCATTCAACACGCCAGCGGCCCGAACACGGTCAATCGAGAGAACGTCCGCCGCCGCATCATCTTGCAATGCAATACGGCGGACCGCGATCTCAACTCCGTCGTTACGGAGATTCAGGGGCGCTTGGCGCCGATCGTCGCCACGCTGCCTAACGGCTACTTTCTCGAGTACGGCGGCCAGTTCGAAAGCCAAAAGAACGCCACGCGGATGATCGGCCTGCTGAGCCTGATCTCATTAGCCGCGATGTTTCTGGCACTTTACACGCTCTTCCGTTCGGTCAACATGGCGCTGCAGGTGCTGTCGGCGTTGCCGATGGCGGCGATCGGCGCCGTGGGCGCGCTGGTCGTCACCGGCCAATCGTTGACCGTGGCCAGCATGGTCGGGTTCATCTCGCTCTCGGGCATCGCGTCACGAAACGGCATCCTCCTCATCGCACACTACTTGCACCTCGTTCGCTACGAAGGAGAGTCGTTCACGCCGCAGATGATCGAGCGAGCCGGTAAGGAACGCATGGCCCCGATGCTCATGACGGCCCTGACGGCAGGCATCGCTCTTATTCCGCTGGTGCTGGCGGCCGGCGAACCCGGCAAAGAGATTCTCTATCCCGTCGCCACGGTCATCCTGGGCGGCCTGATCAGTTCCACGCTACTCGACTTCTTCGTCCATCCGGCGTTGTTCTGGCTGTTCGGCAAACGCGACGCCGAGCACCAAGTCGAAGTCGGCGACACCGATGAACTCGACGAACCGATCCATGCGGCGCCGTCCGTCAGTCCGACTGCGACGCCGAAAGACACCTTGATCGTTGCGGGAGATCACTCATGAGGCCACTGTTTGCAACGTTCCTAGCGACAGTCCTGACGTTGGCGGTAACTAAGCCGCACTCTGCATTCGGAAATGCGGAGGAAACGCTGCGGTTCCGCCATATCAAACCCGCGACCGTGCACTTCCTCGATCGTCGACTCGCGGAAGACTATGCGGCCCGACTGAGGTCGGTTGGTTGCACGGCGTCGTTGTCGTGGCATTGGGGACACACCGACCTCGCGTATCAATGCACCGAATGGCACGAGCTACGTTGCGGCAGTCATCAAGAGGTCATGGATTGGATGAGATTCTTTTCGGTTCTCTGCTTTGAAGCTGCGCACCTTCACTAACGATCACAATTACAAAACCCCGCCGATTTAACCCAGCTTAAGGAACTCTAATCATGATGCTCAGACACCCTCGCTTGCACGCCGTCGCCGCTCTCACTTTGATCGGATGCTTTGCCGGTTGCAGCGATGATGGGAACAAGAAGCCGGATACGCACAGCGCCGCGGAAAAGCACAACGACGCGGAAGGAGCGCATCCGGAAGAAGGCCCGCACAAAGGACATCTCATCGAACTCGGCAAAGAAGAGTATCACGCCGAGTTGCTGCACGACGACGCGGCGCACAAAGTCACGATTTATCTGCTCGACGGCAAGGCCGCGAAGGCCGTGACCATCGCCGACAATGAAATCGGCGTGAACTTGGTCGTGGCGGGGAAGCCGCAACATTTCAAGTTGCCGGCCGTGCCGCAACCCGAAGACGCCGCAGGCCAATCGTCACGCTTTGAACTTACGAGCCAAGAGTTCTGCGATGCGCTTGACGACGAAAAAACGACTGGGCGGTTGAACCTCACTATCGCCGGAAAGCCTTACGCCGGCGAGATCACTCACGCCGGACACGACGATCACGATCACAAATAGGCATCCTGAGGATGCTGCAGTACTCCGTCATCTATTCCCCTCTGTTGCGAAAGGATTCGCGTTATGAAAGTTCATGCTCTCCTGTGTGCCGCTTGCTTGACCGCAACCACGTTCAGTTCAATCTCCGGAGCGAGCGCTCAGGCTCCTGCGGCTGCGACCAGCCCGGCGTTGGCGGCACAAGCTCAAGCCGCCTCCCAAGGCCGCTTCGGGTTCTTCGTGTTCTATCGGGAAGACAACGACGCGACGCGGGCCATGTCGCAAGCGGTGACGGAACTCGCGGCGCAGCGACCCGACGCCGTGGCGCCAATTTACGTGCCGATCACCGAACCGGCCGAAGCCGCGACGGTGCGACAATTCAACGTCGAACGAGCGCCGATGCCGCTGGTCATCGTCACGGCTCCGAACGGCGCCGTGACGGGCGCCTATCCGCAACGCGTGACGCCGGAGCAATTGGCCGCGTCTTTCGTCACGCCCGCCATGTCGCACTGCATGAAATCGATGCAACAGGGACGTTTGGTATTCCTCTGCGTACAAACGGCCCCGGAAGCCGGTGTGCCGCAGGGTGTCAGCGAGTTTTTGGCCGACCCACAATTTCAAGGTCGCGGCGACGTCGTGACGGTGCTGGCCGGCGATCCGGCCGAAGCGCAATTGCTGAAAGAACTCGCCGCGAATCCGGCCGATCCCAACGGCGTGAGCACCGTGTTTTTCGCTCCGCCGGGCGTCCTCGTCGGCAAGTTCACGAGCGTTTCGAGCAAGCTCGAGATGGCCGCCGCTTTGCACAAGGCCGGCAAGTGCTGCGAAGACCCCAATTGCAAACACGGCCACGCTCAGCAGCCCAAGTCGGGCTCCGTGCGCTAACCACGACATTCATCTTTCGAAGGAACGAACTATGAATCTGAGATCTCTGGTCTGGAAAGAACTCCGGGAGCGTCCGACGGCGATGCTCACCGGTCTGCTGGCAATCTTTCTCGGCGTCGCGGCGCTGGTGGCCATTCGACACATCACGGTGTTCTCCGAGCGCGAGGTGTCGCAACAACTCGCGACGCTCGGCGCCAACATCTTGATTCTGCCGAAGAACGCTTCATTGCAGGACTATTACTCGGCCGACTTGAGCGACGCGACGTTGCCCGAGTCGCACGCCTCGACAGTTCTCATGGCTTCACTGCCGGGCGTCGAACAACTGTCACCGAAGTACTGCTTGCCGCTCGAGTTCGCGGGGAAGCAGACAATCCTCACCGGCATCCTGCCGCAGGAGGAGTTTCAAGCGAAGTCCGTCTGGCAGAGCGCTTCGATGTTCACGAAGACCAAGCATGTCGGCTGTGCGAAAGCCGACAGTTGCGGGCCGATGGACAACTCGCCCGAATCGCTGGCCACGCGGCGTTCGATCGAGAAGCTCGATGATAATGCACTGATCTTAGGTGCCGACGTCGCCGCGGCCTCGAAGCTCAAGAGTGGTTCGTCGACCGTGCTGTTCGGCGAACAGTTCCGCGTTGTGGCCGTGCTGCCGTCGACCGGAACCGTCGACGACGGCCGCATCTTCGGTCATTTGCACACCGTGCAGCGGTTGGCGAAGGCCGGGGAAGTCGTCAGTGCGATCGAAGTACTTGGTTGCTGCGAGGATGCCGCCGGTCAACTGGTGCCTCAACTCTCGGCGCTACTGCCCGACGCCAAGGTCGTGACGATCTCGCAAGTTGTGCAAACGCAAGTCGGCGTCAATCGGCTGATGGCTAAGACGTCAATGTTCGTGCTCGGCGTCTTGGTGCTCGTGGGCGGCGCGAGCGTCGCTTCCTCCACTTCGGCCAACGTGCGCGAGCGCCGCCGTGAGATTGGCACGCTCATGGCGCTCGGGGCGACGCCTGGGCTCGTGGCACGGCTGTTCTTGACGAAAGCCGCTTGGCTGGGCCTCGTCGGCGGAATCGCCGGCGTCGGCGTCGGCGTCACGCTGGCGATCGTCATCGGGCCGCAGTGGGCGGGTGTCGCCGTGTCGCCGCTTCCGTACTTGGCCGCCGGCGCCGTCGGTGCCGCGCTCGTCGTCGCGCTCTCTGCCGCTTTCATACCGTCGCTTCGCGCGGCGCGTCTCGATCCTTGTTCTTGCTTTCAGGACGCCTAAGCCATGTTCCAACTTCAAGACGTCACGAAAATCTACTCGCGGCGCGGCAAACATGTCGCGGCGCTGCGCTGCTCCACTTTTGAGATTCCTCGCGGCGACTATGCCGCCGTCGTCGGTCCCAGCGGCAGCGGCAAAACGACGCTGCTCTCCGTTCTCGGCGGCATGCTCTCGCCGAATTTCGGCAAGGTGTTGATCGACGGCGAATCGCTCTACGAGCAGTCGATCGCCCGGCGGGCCGCGCTGCGCCGCGATTTGATGGGTTTCGTGTTTCAGACGTTCAATCTCGTGCCGTATCTCACGGCCTTGGAGAACGTGCAGGTTCCCCTCTATCTCGCGGGCCGCTCGAAGCAAGAGCAAGCCGAACGCGCCGTGGAACTGCTGGAGCGCGTCGGCCTTGGCGAGCGGCTCGATCACAAGCCAAGCGAACTCAGCACCGGTCAGCAACAGCGCGTCGCCTTGGCGCGAACGCTGGCCAACGATCCGAAAGTCATTCTGGCCGACGAACCGACAGGCAATCTCGATCCCGAGAGTCGTCGCGTGGTGCTCGATTTCCTCGACGAATTGCACGCCGAAGGCCGGACGATCGTTATGGTGACTCACGACGCGGCCGCGGCCGAACGTGCTCAGCGCTGGCTGCGGTTGGTCGACGGCACCGTCACCGCGGCGCCGGTTGGGCAGTTACATCGGGCGGCTTAGGTTTTCCATTGACACGGAAGTCTTTAAGGGTAATGAACCATGACTCGCCATATTGGAT
>JAFLCO010000349.1:5830-6749 GCA_017303535.1 Planctomycetota bacterium | reverse complement strand
CGGCAAGCTCAGTCCGGCCGAACAAGCCAAGCTTCGCGCGGAGATGCAGCGGCGGCGCGGAGCAGGGGCGGGCAATCGGCCCGATGGTAGCAATCGACCGCCCATGCAACGGCCGATTCCCGCGAACGTCACCGCTTATCGCGACGTGAGCTACGGATCGCATGAGACGCGAAATCTTTACGACCTCTATGTGCCGAAGCCTGCCGGTGACGCGAAAGACGCCAAGCCCGTCCCGCTTGTGATTTGGGTTCACGGCGGCGGTTGGCAGAACGGCAACAAAGGGGGCGGCCCGGCCTTCGCTTTGCTTGAGCAAGGATTCGCCGTCGCCACGATCAACTATCGCCTCAGCGGCGACGCGATCTTTCCGGCGCAGATTCACGATTGCAAAGCGGCCGTGCGGCACTTGCGGGCCAAGGCGAAGGAGTACGGCATCGATCCCGAGCGTTTCGGCGTTTGGGGATCGTCGGCCGGCGGCCATCTCGTGGCTTTGTTGGGCACGTCAGGCGACGTGAAAGAACTTGAAGGCGCGGTCGGCGACTTTGCGAGCGTATCGAGCCGGGTGCAAGCGGTGTGCGACTTCTACGGACCGACCGACCTGCTGCAAATGGGTGGGCGACACAACGACGAACAATCGCCGGAATCGAAACTCATCGGCGGGCCGATCCAAGAGAACAAAGAGAAAGTCGCGAGGGCCAACCCGATCACGTACGTCTCGGCCGACGATCCGCCGTTTCTCATCATGCACGGCGATCAAGATATGGTCGTGCCGTACGGCCCGAGCGAGTTGCTCTTGGCGGAGTTGGAAAAATCCAAGGTTCCGGCAAAGCTCGTGAAGATCGAAGGTGCCGGACACGGCGGCCCCGGCTTTGCCGAAGCGGACAAGCTGCGGCAGATCGCGGAGTTCTTTCAAAAGGAGCTG
>JAFLCO010000349.1:0-5805 GCA_017303535.1 Planctomycetota bacterium | reverse complement strand
AAGCGGTGTGCCGAAGACTCCGGTCGCTGACTCTCCCGGCTCGCTGATGATGCGATCTGCCGCTCGTACGATATACTGAGAGGCTTACCGTCCGCCGAGTCTCTCGAAAGTTGCGCATGCCCCGGTTTCCGTTTCGTTACGAATTGAAGGCTACGGATCCGACGACGCAGGCCCGACGCGGGACGTTTCACACGCCGCATGGCCCCGTGGAGACGCCGACCTTCATGCCCGTGGGCACACAGGGAACGGTCAAAGGGATCACGGCCGATCAACTCCGCGCGACCGGCGCCCAGATGGTGCTCGGCAACACCTATCACTTGGCGCTGCGACCGGGCGAGGAGACCGTGCGGGCGCTCGGCGGGTTGCACAAGTTCATGCTGTGGGACGGGCCGATCCTGACCGACAGCGGCGGCTTTCAACTCTTCAGCCTCGCGCAGATGACGAAGGTGTCCGAAGAGCAGGCCGTGTTTCGGTCGCACATCGACGGCAGCTTGATGCACTTGTCGCCGGAGCGGGCCGTCGCGATTCAAGAAGCATTGGGCAGCGACGTGGCGATGGTGCTTGATCACGTCGTCGCGCTGCCGGCGACCGATGAAGTGATCGACGACGCGATGGAGCGGACCTTGCGCTGGGCGGTCCGTTGCCAAAAGGCGGCCGCGCGCGAGGACCAAGCTCAGTTCGCGATCGTTCAAGGGGGCCTGGATCCGGCCCGACGCGTGCGCTGCGCCGAGCGGCTCGCGGAGTTAGACTTTCCCGGCTACGCGATCGGCGGGCTGAGCGTCGGCGAGACGCCTGCCGAGATGTACGCCGTGCTCGACGTGACGACGCCCGTCATGCCCCGCGAAAAGCCGAGATACCTCATGGGGGTCGGCACACCCATCGATCTTCTCGAATCGATCCGGCGCGGCGTCGACCTCTTCGACTGTGTCATGCCGACGCGCAACGGTCGCAATGCCCTGGCCTTCACCGACGGGGGGCAGGTACGGCTGAGGAACAAGATCCACGAGCGCGACGACCGACCGCTGGAGGAAGGTTGCCCGTGCCCGGCGTGTAAGCACAGTCGCGGCTACCTACGGCACCTGTTTATGGCCGGCGAAATGCTCGGGCCGATTTTGCTTTCGATCCACAACGTGACATATTATCAACGCCTCACCGCGGGAGCCCGCGAGGCGATTGAAGCCGGCCGGTATCAAGAGTTTTACGAGCGGAAATCGGCGGTGTGGCGAAAGCCCGCGCCCGCCGCAACGGGCGAATCGACGGAGACGACGCCGTGACGAAATCAACGGAGCCGGGAAGCTCGCGACCGAACCGAGCCGCGGAAAAGAAGTTTCCGTTGGGTCCGGTGGCGATCGGCATCATCGGCGGCGGCGTTCTTGGATCGCTCTTGGCCTGGGGGATCATCGGCATCGTCCATTGGCGGCGCGACGCAGCGGCACAGGCCGAGCGCGAAGCGGGCGATGCGGAAGCTCGCCGCCTCATGGAAGACGAGGCCGCGCGAAAGTCGCTCGAAGGCAAGAACGACGGCTGGCGAAAATGGGCGACCGGCGAAGCGAAGCCGTAGCGATGTCACGTTGATGCGTCAGGCTGAAATTCTCGGATGAATTGCCGCCCACACCCCTCAAAGTAATTGCCTAACGTCCCGGCCGTGGCCACAATGGTCGGCGGGCCGCAATACCATTTCCTTCGCCGGTTGCCTCTTCCCATGACGATGACCATTCGACAATTCGTCGAAAGTCTCTCGTCGAGCAACGTGCTCTCGGCCGGCGACCTGTCGTCGATCCGTTCGGCGATCACGCCGGAGCAAGAGACGACGGCCGCGGAGGAATTCGTCCGCAAGCTCGTGCAGCAAGGGAAGCTCACGAAGTTTCAAGCGATCAACCTGTTTCAAGGCCGCGCGAAAGGCTTGGTGTTCGGCGAATACGTCGTGCTCGACAAGCTCGGCGCAGGCGGCATGGGGCAGGTGTTCAAAGCCCAGCATCGGCGGATGAAGCGCGTCGTCGCGCTCAAGGTGTTGCCGCCGCATGCCGTGAGTTCGCAGAAGGCCATCAATCGCTTCTATCAAGAAGTGGAAGTCGCCGCGAAGCTGACGCATCCGAACATCGTCACCGCGTACGACGCGGGCGAAACGCGCGGCTTGCACTTTCTGGTGATGGAGTACGTCGAGGGGAGCGATCTTTCTTCGTACATGAGTTCGAACGGACCGCTCGGCGTGGAGCAGGCGATCAACGTCGTACTGCAGGCCGCGCAAGGTTTGGCCTATGCGCACGGCCTGGGGATCATACATCGCGACATTAAGCCGGCGAACCTGCTGCTCGATTCCAAAGGCACGGTGAAGATTCTCGATATGGGCTTGGCCCGGATTGATAATCCGATGGCCGACGCATCGACGGAGCAAAACGACCTGACCGCCAGCGGCGAGGTGATGGGGACCGTCGACTACATGTCGCCGGAGCAAGCACAAGACACGCGCACGGCCGATCACCGTTCCGACATCTACGCGCTCGGGTGCACGCTGTACCGACTGCTGGTCGGCAAAGTGCCGTACGGCGGCGACACCACGATCAAGAAAATTCTCGCACACCGCGACCAGCCGATACCGGCGCTCCGCGCGACGAGGGCCGACGTACCGGAAGCACTCGACCGCATCTACCAGAAGATGCTGGCGAAGAACGTCGGCGAGCGGACGCAGTCGATGGCGCAAGTCGTGGCCGCGCTCCAAAATTTGCTGTCGGGCGCCGACGATGAGAAGTCATCGATCGCCGTGATCAAAGAAGATCTGGTTCACGAAGAGCCGAACTTCAACTTTCTGCAATCGCCCGGCGCGTCGAATGTTTTGCCGAGCATGAGCGCGCTGGGGAAGGGTCCGGCATCAAGCACGCCGAGCGGTTCAGGCTCCAAGAGTTCGGGCATTTTGCACGCGATGCCGTCGGCACCGCCTTTGGCCACGGGCTCGGAAGCCACGCCGCGCGCGCTGCCGCCGAGCGTGACGTTGGCCGGATCGGCGCAGCACGCCGCGCCGCAGAGTTCCAACGTTCCGACGGGGGCCGTGTTTCCGTCGTTTCCCGCCGGCGGCGCGGGGCCGAAGATCGCGAAGGCCAAACGTCTGACGCCGCAAGACGAAAAGGCCGGCGGAAAATCGTCGCCCCCCTCCGGCGGCAAAGATCAGGCCACGGACAATGCCGGGCCGAGCGCAGGCGGCGCTTCGTTTGGTCGAGCGAAGATGATCGGGGCCGGAGTCGCCGCCGCGGCGATCATCGGCATCGCCGCGATCTTCCTGTTCAAGTCGCCTACCGCAGAGGATGCCGGAAAGACGGCCGACGCCGCGCCGGTCGCCGCGGCGATCGCGACTGCGCCGCCGTCCGCAGGCACGAAGCCTGCCGCACCGCAGCCGAAGTCATCCGCTTCTATGCCTGCCGCAACGACGGCTCCCGCTGCCTCGGCGACGGCGACGCTCCCCAAATTCCCTGACGCGGACACGGCCGCGATGAACTTTTTCAACGCCCCGCCGTCCGTGCCGCCGGTCCCTGATAAGACGCCGCCTCCTGATTCTTCCAATTCGGTAAATGGAGCCGGTGCCGGAAGCAGCGGCGCTCCCACGGCTAACTCTCTTGCTCCGCCGCCTAAAAATGCGCCGCCTCCGGCTCCGCCGCTGGCCGCGGAAGTCAACTTGCTGGAAATGATCAAGCCGGCCGACCGACCACACCATTCCACTTGGGTGCGCGCGGGGAGCGACATTGTTTGCCAGGACCACAACGGCCCAAATTCGCGCGTTATCGTCCCCTTCAACCCGCCGGAAGAATACGACATTACGTTCACGGCCCGAGGCGGAGAAGGGGCGACGAACGTTTGCCTCGGGCTGATGATCGCCGGTCGGCATGTGATGATTGGCCTGAACGACCACGCCGCAGGGATCGACAACCTGCAAGGACATGCTTGGTACGACGGCGACAATCCGAGCCAATACTTGGGCAAGCTATTTGACCTCGGCGCCGACTTCGATGCCAAGGTGGCGGTACGTAAGAACCGAATCGTGCTCATTGTCGGCGGCAAGCCCACGCTCGACTACACGTTCAAGTCCGACGCCGATCTTCCCGCAACCCCGCAAGGCAGTTGGAATACGCCGCTCGGCGAATTGTTCGTGCATGCTCACAAAGGCGCACGTTTAAGCGCCTTATCGATCGGACCGCCCGCAATGAACTTGCCTATCGGGCCGACGTCGCTGAATCTCGCGGCCGCCTTTGATAAACCCAAGCATGTCATCGAGGGAGAGTTTACGGCCTCGCGTAATGAGATTCTCGTCAACGGACTGGCGAATAAATGGTCGAAACTCGGTTTCGACTTTGCTCGCGGCCCCAACTATTCGCTGCGGCTGGTCGTCGAACGTCGCTCCGGGGCGGATCCGCTGTTGATCGGCGTACCGGTGGCCGGCACGCGCGTCGGAATCGCGACGAATTGGTCGCCGGAGCATCGCCTAGGGCTTAACGCTATCAGCGGCGGCGGGGCCGATATTAACGCAACCTCGCGCAAGGCCGGCTTGTTGATGATGCCCGGCGTGCAGCATGTGCTTGACATTGACGTTCGCAAAGACCCCAAAGGTTATCGGGTCCGATTCGCCGTCGACGGCCGCCGGTGGATCGACTACGCGGGGAGCGATTTTTCGACGCCGGCCGAGCTACAAACGCCCGACCCTCGTGCGATAGTCATCGCAACTTACAACTCGGGCTGGCGAATTGTTCGCGCGGACTTCGCGCCGGACGGCGACAGCAAGCTTCCGATTCCATCGTCGGCCGATCGCAGCGCTACGGAAACCGCCTTGCGTAGCGTCTGGGCCTCGGTCGACGCGAAGAATGCACCGCTCGACGCCAAGCAACTCATGGTCGACGCGCTCCGCCGACGGGCCGCCGAAGAACTCGAAGCTCCGGCGGTCCGCTATGTCGCGCTCGAGCAGGCTTTGCGCATCGCGCTGGAGGCCGGCGATTTGCCGGGCGCGTATGAGTCGGCTTACGATTTGACCGGAGCGTTCGCCGTCGACGGGACGCAAGCGCATCAACGGCTGCTCGACGTTTTCAAGGTCGCGCGCCCGCAGGCCGCGGTGAAGCAAAAATTCGCAGAAGACGTGCTCCGCTACATGGAGCGAGCCGCGCACGACGGCGAATTCGGCTTAGCCCGATCGTTGGCCGAAGGGCTGGATAAATACCTCGGCACTACGGCCGGCGACATGCGTCGCGAAGTCCGGGCCCGCGAAACGGAGTATGAACTGTGGAGCACGCTGAAGCACCGCGCCGCGGACGAGGCGGCCAAGGCCGATGGTCCCGACGCAGCGAATTCCGCGAGCCGCGCCAAAGCGGCGAAGGCCGAGGGCTTGTATCTCGCCGTCGCGCTGCAAGATTGGGCCGGCGGCATGGCGCTGCTCGCGCGCGGCGACGATCCGATCCTGGCCGCCGCCGCCCAGTTGGAAATCGGCGAACTGAAGACCGGCGAGCAACTTCAGGCCGCGGCCGACAAATGGTGGGAAGCCTCGGAAGCCGAGAAGTGGCAAGAACTCAAATGGGCCTTGGCGGAGCGGGCCGCGTACTGGTATCGTCGTGCCGCGCCGCTGCTCCCGCCGAAGTCACGCACCGCGTTTGATCGCCGCAAAACGCAAATCGCGCAGCTTCGTAAAGCCTCGGGCGGAGCGTGCGGGCCGCGGCGCCCGCTGGATGCGGTGAAGATCGGCGACCGGTGGTATAAGGTTTTCGCGTCGCCCGTCACGCAAACGATCGCGGAGCAAACCTGCGAAGAACTCGGCGGCCAACTGTGCACGAT
>JAFLCO010000348.1 GCA_017303535.1 Planctomycetota bacterium | reverse complement strand
CGCTGTTGCACGGAATGAAGGGTTCCACGCGGCCGTTGCCGTTCGTCGAAGATTTCGCGGTGCCGCCGGAAGCGTTGTCGCTGGCGCTGATCGAAATTCAGAATGTTTTGAAACGCAACCAAGTCACGGCGTCGCTCTTCGCCCATGCCGGCCATGGGCAGTTGCACGTTCGCCCGTTTTTAGACCTGGCCGATCCTGCGCATGTGGCGCTGATGGATCGCTTGGCGTCGGAACTCTACGACGTCGTGCTGGCGGTTGGCGGCACGATCAGCGGCGAGCACGGCGACGGCCTTTCGCGGACGCCGTTTATGCGTCGGCAGTACGGCGACCTCTGCGACGTCTTTCGCGAGATTAAGCAGATCTTCGATCCGCAGAACATTCTGAACCCCGGCAAGATTGTCGGCGACTCTCTTCCGACCATCACGCACGACCTCCGCTCGCTCAAAGCCGAGGCTCCGCCGGCCGATCCCGACGACGGGACCGCACCCGAGGTCGAACGCGAACTCATCTCGCTGCAGCTCACCTGGTCGCCCGACGCTATTTTGCAATCGGCCAATAGTTGCAACGGCTGCGGCGTTTGCCGCGCACAGAACAACGACGTGCGGATGTGCCCGATCTTCCGTTTTGCTCCGGCCGAGGAAGCCTCGCCCCGCGCGAAGGCCAACCTCATGCGCAACTTACTCACCGGAAAACTCGAGCCCGATATCGTCAAGACCGACGAATTCAAGGCCGTGGCTGATCTGTGCGTTAATTGTCAGCAATGCCGCTTGGAGTGCCCGGCCGGTGTCGACATCCCTCGCCTGATGCTCGAAGCCAAGGCCGCCTACGTGCAAAGCAACGGGCTCAAGCTCGCGGAATGGCTCGTCACGCGTTACGACATTCTTGGCGCCGCCGGGTCGCTCACCGCTCCGCTCGCCAATTGGCTGATCGGCAATCGCCAGTTTCGCTGGTTGCTCGAGAAGACGATCGGCATCGCGCAGGCCCGGAAGTTGCCGAAGTTCGCGTCGAAGGTTTTCATGCGGCGTGCGAAGTCGCGGCAGTTGACGAAGCCGTCGCGCAACGCGGCTCGTAAGGTGTTGTACTTCGTCGACACCTACGCGAACTATCACGATCCGCAACTCGCCGAAGCGCTCGTGGCCGTGTTCGAGCACAATGGCGTCTCGGTCTACGTGCCGCCGAGCCAGGGGCAGTCGGGCATCGCGATGATTTCGCTCGGTGCCGCCGAACTGGCTCGCAAGACGGCCCAGCAAAATACGGCCGTGCTCGCCGAAGCGATCCGCCAGGGCTACACCGTGGTCACGGCCGAGCCGAGTGCCGCGCTATGCCTCAAAGTCGAGTATCCGCAACTCATCGACGACGAAGACACCCGACTCGTCGCGGCCAACACGATGGAGGCCTGCGAGTATCTCTGGAGCCTGCACTCCGGCGGCAAGCTGCAATTGGATTTTAAACCGGTCAACGCCGTCGTCGGTTACCACACGCCCTGCCATTTGAAGGCGCTCGAGATCGGCTCGCCGGGCCAACAACTCCTCCGGCTTGTGCCGGGGCTGACCGTCACGACGGTCGAGAAAGGTTGCTCCGGGATGGCCGGCTCCTACGGCCTGAAGAAGGAAAACTTCCGCAACAGCATCCGCGCCGGCTGGGACCTGATCTCCACGGTGCGCGAGGCCGATTGGAACGCCGGCTCCACGGAGTGCAGCGCCTGCAAAATGCAGATGGAGCAAGGCACGAGCAAGCCGACCATTCATCCGCTGAAGATTCTGGCGCTCTCGTACCGCATCATGCCGGAGCTGAATCATTTGCTCCACCAGCGCAGCGGGGAGCTGACCGTCACATGATCGTGCGGGTAAAACTCTTCGCGGTCGCCAAGCAAGCGGCCGGCGTCGACTCGATTGAAATCGAAGTTCCCGAACAAGCCACGGTCGCCGACGTTCGCCGGGCCCTCGTCGCCGCCGTTCCAGCGCTGTCGCCGGCCGCCAAGTTTCTGCTGTTCGCCGTCGATGCCGAGTACGCCGGCGACCAAATGGTCGTCACGCCAAAGAGCGAAATCGCCTGCATCCCGCCGGTCAGCGGCGGCTGATGATCGTTGAATCGTGTTCGGCGATAACAGCGAGCCGCTCGGCGTCAGCGACCGGAGTCTTCCGATCGCGCAAATGCTACAATGACCGCATGAGCCGTCTGACCCGAGAACCGATCGATACGCAAGAGCTGCTGCGCCGCGTGACGGTGCCTGCGGCCGGTGCCGTCGTGTTGTTTCTCGGGACCGTTCGCGAACTCACGGCCGGCCGCCGCACCGTAGCTCTCGACTACGAGGGCTATCCCGAAATGGCCGAGCGCAAGCTGGACGAACTCGACGCCGAAGCCCGCCGCCGTTGGCCGCTCTGCGAAGTGGCGCTGGTGCATCGCCTCGGGCACTTGGAACTGGCCGAAGCCAGCGTCGCCGTGGCGGTCAGCTCTCCGCATCGGGCCGCAGCTTTTGAAGCCGGCCGCTGGCTCATCGACACGCTCAAGGAAACGGTGCCGGTTTGGAAGCAAGAACACTGGGCCGACGGAACGACCGAGTGGGTGCATCCTGGCCTCAATGGCGATGTAAATGCTGACTGCGGACTGCGGAATGCGGAGCCAGGGGCGGGAGGACCATTGCCATGACGGCGAAGGCTCCCTTGGTCGATTCGTTCGGCCGCGTGCATACCGACTTGCGGATCAGCGTCACCGATCGCTGCAACATTCGCTGCTTTTACTGCATGCCGAATGAGAACGTGCAGTTTAAGCCCCGCGATGAGTTGCTCACGTTCGAAGAAATCGAGCGGTTCGTGCGGGTCGTCGCGCCGTGCGGCATCACGAAACTTCGCCTCACCGGCGGCGAACCGCTGGTGCGCCGCGATCTCGATGGGCTCATTGCCCGACTGGTGAACATCCCGGGCATCGACGACATCGCGCTGACAACTAACGGCATCCTCCTGGCCGAGCAAGCCGCGGCCTTGCGCGCGGCCGGGCTCCAGCGGCTGAACGTCAGCCTCGACGCGCTCGACGCCGATCTGTTTCGCCAAATTGCTCGCCGTGACGGCTTGGAGCAAGTCTTGGCGGGCATCGAAGCGGCGCAGCGCGTCGGCTTCGACAAAATCAAGCTCAACGCCGTGGCGATTCGCGGCCTGACGGAATCGCAGATCGTCCCGCTCGGCCGCTTTGCCCGCGAGCGCGGCCTTGAATTGCGGTTCATCGAATTCATGCCCCTGGATGCCGAAAAACATTGGGCCGATGAACAGGTGCTTTCCGGTGAAACGATCGTGAGGATCCTCGCCGCCGAGTTTGGGCCGCTGGATCCGATCGCCGCGCCGCATCCCGGCCAACCGGCGAGCGACTATCGCTTCGTCGACGGCGGCGGCACGGTCGGGTTTATTAACTCCGTAACCGAGCCGTTCTGCGAAACCTGCAATCGGCTCCGGCTGACGGCCGAGGGGCAAGTGCGCAACTGCCTCTTTTCCGTCGAGGAGTGGGATGCCCGCGCGGTGCTGCGCAGCGGTGGTACCGACGACGAACTCGAATCACTGGTCCGCAAGTCGATCGCCGCCAAACGCGCCGGGCACGGCATCCACACGGACCAATTTCAACGCCCCGAGCGGGCGATGTTTCAAATCGGCGGCTAGACGAAGACATAAGCATGCAGCGAATCTATCTCGACAACGCCGCCACGAGTTGGCCGAAGCCTGCGGAAGTTTACGACGCCGTGGACCGCTGGCAGCGAGAGAACGGCGCGCCGTTCGGACGCGGCGTTTACGATTCGGCCTCGGCCACTGATCGGCTGGTGCATGACGCACGACGGGCCGTCGCCGAGGTGCTCGGCATCGACGATCCGTCGCGCATCGTGTTCACTCTCAACGGTACCGATGCGTTGCATCTCGCGATTCAGGGCCTGATCAAGCCGGGCGACCATGTCGTGACGACGGTCGTCGAGCACAACTCCGTCTTGCGTCCCTTGCGGCAACTGGAAAGCCGCGGCGTGGCGACGGCGCACGTCGGTTGCGACGGCAACGGCGTGGTGGCGGCAGGCGACGTCATTAAGGCGCTCAACTCGAAAACCAAGTTCGTCGTCGTCGCCCACGCCTCGAATGTCACCGGCGCTTTGCAACCCGTGGCGGAGATCGGCGCGGAGCTTCGCAAGCGGGGCGTGACGTTCATCGTCGACGCCGCCCAAACGCTCGGCGAGTTACCATTCACTGCGGAAGAGTTGTCGTGCGACCTTTTGGCGTCGCCCGGCCACAAGGGATTGCTCGGCCCGCTCGGAACCGGTGTCCTTTATGTTCGGCCCGGCATTGAAGAACGCCTCGGGAGCATTCGCATCGGTGGCACGGGAAGCCAAAGCAGTTCGACGCTGCAGCCTAAGACGATGCCCGACAAGTTCGAAGCCGGCAACTTGAACGTGCCGGGGGTCGTCGGGCTCGGCACAGGCGTTCGTTGGTTGCTCGAGCGCGGAATCGCCAACGTGCGGGAACACGCACTTCAACTCACAACGCGGCTGCTTGACGGCTTGCTCACGCTGAACGGTGTTCGCGTTCTTGGACCTCGCGAAGCCTCCCGGTGCGTGGGACTAGTGAGCCTTACGATCGAGGGCTATGATCCCCAAGAAGCGGCGGCCGTCTTAGCCACGTCGTTCGGCATTGAGGCTCGGGCCGGCCTGCACTGCAGCCCTCTGATGCACAAAGCGCTTGGCACCGACGCCGGCGGCGGTACGCTAAGGCTGAGCTTAGGGCCGCTGAACACGGCCGGGCATGTCGATGCCGCAGTGGCCGCCCTCGGGCAATTGACGGCGACCGGATGACAATCAGACTTTTGAAGTCGAACTCCTCGCGGAAGGAACCTCACGCAAATGGCCGGTAAGCCCTGGTTTGAAGAAAAGGGATTGCGGTTCGAGTGCACGCAGTGCGGCGATTGCTGCACCGGCGCTCCGGGCTTCGTGTGGGTCAATCAAGAAGAGATCGAAGCGATCGCCAAAGCGATTTCCGTCGACGTCGACGAGTTCGAAAAGAAGTACGTGCGCAAGATCGGAATTCGCAAGAGCTTAGTCGAATTTCCCAACGGCGATTGCGTGTTCTTCGATACCGAGAAGCGCAACTGCTCGGTTTACGAAGCCCGGCCCCGGCAATGCCGCACTTGGCCGTGGTGGAACTCGAACATCAACTCCGAGAAGGCCTGGGAAGAAACCAAAGAAGCCTGCCCCGGCTGCGGTAAAGGGAAGCTCTTCACGGCCGAGCACATCCTCAACCAGGCGGCCATCATTCGCATCTAGGAACCTTCCGCATCGAAGCGCCGGCACGGGCCGCCGGCGTCGGGTTGTCGCGGTTCTGCGAATCGTACGGATTGAGTGGAGTTTGCCGCCGGGGCGTGCCGATGATATTCGCGCGCCGACTCCCTCGGTCGATCGTAGGCGGTACGGTTCGAGCCTCTCGAACATCGCAACTTACGAACTCTCAAGGGTTTACGTCGCACGCCCTGCTTCCGCGAGGCGTAAAACGTTCGTAAGTTCTTTGACAATTGATGCTTAGCTCCGATCGAAACAATGCGTTCTCCGCATGTTTCGCGCCCGGGTCAATCGCCCTAAGTCCTTATTCGAGTTGCCGGCAAACAGCCGATTAACTTGACACTAGTTCTTATGGCATCTACACTTGGGTCGTGACATGGGAATTCCGGCGACGACCTACGAAGGATCACTTTCGTCGCCGAAAACTGCGGAGAGCATGTCGTGACGAAGAAAGAAATTGTGAAGACGATTTCCGACGCCTGCCAACTCACGCAGTTGCAGACGAAAGAGATCGTCCAACGCACGTTCGATGCGATCGTCGAAGCGCTTGTGGAAGAAAAGCGCATCGAACTGAGAAACTTCGGCGTGTTTGAAGTGAAGAAGCGGGCCGCCCGCAAGGCGCGGAACCCTCGGACCGGCGACAAGGTGTTCGTACCTGCCAAGTACGTCGTAACCTTCAAGCCTGGTAAAGAGATGGAAGAAAAAGTTCGGGTGCTGGAAGAACAAGCGGAAGCCCGCGAGGCGGCCGCTGCGGCAGCTTCCGCCGATGCGAACTCCGCTCCCCCGCCATTGGGCAATGTCTCATAGCCTTAGTATTCACTTAGCCCGAGTAGCCTATTCACCGGGCGATCTAAACCTCGCTGCAATTGCTAGTTAGCGATTGCCGGCAGGGTTTTTCAGGCCGCCCTCGCGGACTCTCAATCAGCACGTTCAGCTGGTCTAGCGGCAGTTAGGGTCTTTCGATACCTTACCCGCCCTTCCGAAGCGTTCTTTCCGACGCTCCCGACCATTTCCCTGACGTTTCGCTCGCAGCCAAGCATCAACGTTCGCATCGCCCCGATGCGGATGCCGTATGCAAAACGGCGCGACCGTTGCCAAGAGAGGCAACGCAGCGTCTGGGTCACGGAGGATTGGAGTTTATGCGTAAGTTATTACTCACCGTGCTCGCCGGCATGAGCCTCGCCGCTTCGACCGGTTGCCTCACGCCCATTTACTCGGGCGATCCGACGCGCCGCACGCAGCAGCTCATGAACACGTCGGAAAACCTCCGCATGTTGCTGGAAGACTGGGAACGCATTTGGCTCCTGGATCAACCGAGCCACATGTCGCCGCACCGTACGCACGGCGGCATTATCTAGCCAGGGCCCGACCGGCCTGACCTAGGCGAACCCTAGGGTCGCGCCTTCCTGCGCGATGCGAAGGTCTCACTGCGCAATCTCAGGGCGCGGCAGCGATGCCGCGCCCTTTTT
>JAFLCO010000347.1 GCA_017303535.1 Planctomycetota bacterium | reverse complement strand
TCTTCGTCGTCTTGCTTTCGGCGGTCGCCGCTCATGTTGCGTTGCGGCGTACGCAGTTGTCGAACCATCAGAGGGCACGGGCGCTGTTGTGGAACGGGCTTTACGCGACATACCCGTTGTGGCTGATCTTGCTGGTGTACGGCTACATGTCGATCAGCGGGCCATTGAATATCGGCATTCGCCACCTTCTGCCGATGTTTCCGGCCGCGTTCATTCTGTGCGGCGCGGCAGGCGACTGGTTCGGGCGACTCACACAGAGCCGTACGATCGGAACAGCGGCAATGCGAGCAATCACGTCGCTGGGGCTTGCGCTCTACGTCGTCGACACGGCGGCGGCCTATCCGAATTACGTCGCTTACTTCAATTGGCCGGCAGGCGGGATCGATCGCGGGCATGAGCACTTGGTCGATAGTTCGCTCGATTGGGGGCAGGAACTTCCGGCGCTGAAAGATTGGCTCCACGAGCAAGACTTCTTCCAGAGTAGAATTCACACGCCGCTTTATCTGTCGTACTTCGGAACCACCCCGCCGAGCAGCGTGACGCGAAATCTGCTGCCGTGTTTCTTTCCGCTCGGCAAGGCCGACCCTTCGATTCGGCGGCCCGTTCTGACGGAGCTGCAGTCCGGGGTTTATTGCATCAGCGCGACCATGTTGCAGTCGCTTTACACGGCCCCGTTTTCCGGGCCGTGGCTGGCGAGCTACGAGAAGCGCTACCGCGAACTCATTTCGGAAATGGCGAAACTGGATGAAACCGTCGGCGATGCGAAGGCGCGGGCCGCGGTACTGAAAGATCCGGGCCAAGAATCGTGGACGGCCACGCTGCATGAGTTTCGCCAGGCGCGGCTGGCTCGATTGTGCGCTTACTTGCGTGGCCAGACGCCGATAAAGGTCGTCAATGGAGCGATCTTGGTCTATCGCTTGACGGCCGATGATCTCGACCATGCACTTCGGCTTGAGATGCCGACGGTTCCCGACCCGGCGACGCTCGATGAGCCGATTCGGTATTGAGAGTTTGCGATGCTCTGCGGCCCAGAACTGGGGCACCGCTGCGCTATGCCCCAGCCACCCCTAAGTCAGTCGACTATTTGTAGCCGTACTGCGGGTTGCGCGGATCGAAGTCGGCGTCGGAGAGCCCGACGTTCAGCTTGAGGTTCGAGTACGTGTACTCTTCGACTAGCGGCGGTGCATCGCCGGGGCGACGCGCAAATTCATAGCCTTCGCAGCGAATCGGAACGTTCATCTCGTTGTCGACGTAGAGCCGCGTCATTGAATATGCGAACTCACGACGCTGCGTCGGGTGCGTGATTTGAATGCAGGTGCAGGCCCGATCGTTGACGCGTGCACCTTCGATGATCCGCACTTCGCACTCGTTGAAGCGAAGTTCGTTTTCGATCCCTTGCAGATAGCGGCGCGTAAGGTTCACCAAGCCGAAATTCGTGATCGGATAGCGATTGCCTTCCATGGCCTGCGGATCAGTCGGAGCCAGCGACAACGTGCCGACCAGCGTCTGTTTGAAGCCGATCGGATGGGCGACGATGTTGCCGTTGTTGCGGCCTTCGACGTAGATCGCTTCTTGACCGCGTACGTCTTGATCGAGGAAGTACATGTAAACGGCCAGCGGCTGTACGCGCGACTTGACGAACATCGTCTGCTGGTCGCCGAGCTTGCCGTCGACCGCTTCGCGCTTTTTGAAGGTGCAGGTGTAGTCGCGCAAGCCTTGCATTTGTACGAGCGCGTCTTGGCCCCACGCCATGACCGTGCGGAGCCCTTGTGCGGAGTCGGAAAACGGCTGACGCAAGATATCGACGCCGTGCAGTTCGACGGCCGGCGGCTGGGCGACTTCGGCGGTTACCGGGGGAAGCGCGGCGACCAACGCCGGTCCCGATGCCGGCGTCGCAGGCCCGGGAGCGGGCGTTTCAGTCGGCTGAGGAGCGCCGTAGTTCGGCAGGACGGGATTAGGCGGAGCTATCGTCGAGGGAACCGGAGCCGCGGCCACCATCTCAGACGCGGACGGCAGCGGCAAGGTCGGCATCGCGGCGGGCAACGGAGCCGTGTTCGATGGCGCGGCGTAGGCTGCAACCGGAGTGTCGATCGGTCCGCCGAGCAGCGTCGCTCGCGGCCGGCCTTGTCGCCAGTAAGGGTTGCCCTGACCTTCGACGGAGAGTTGCGAATGAATCGAAGTCGCGGCGGCGGCAGCGGGGAAACCGTACATCGCCGGGGCACCACTTTGCGGCGCGCTCGTTGTAGGCGTAGCGCCGTACGGCGAAGAAGCATACTGGGCCAATGCCGGCGCGGCCATGCCCGCGAGCGCCGTGCAACTTAGACAAATGCGGCGAATACTGCTGCGATACGTCATCGAATCTTGGCCTTCCATGGCACTCTTGGGGCGAAGTCCGCCGTCTCGCCTTCGGCGGTCTGCGCCACTAGAATCGCTCCGCTGATTCCGCGCGCTGCGTTCATCCGAAGGCGCGGGAATTGTAGCGGCAAATCGGTTCAGTGCGGAGGTCAGCTTGTCCCCCTTATCTCTTCAGATCGAAACGATCGAATCGCAACCTTTCGGAGAAAACTCCTATCTGGCATATCTTGCCGGCAGCAAGGAGTGCGTGGTCGTCGACCCGGGGATGGAGCCGGACCTCATTTTGGAGCAGCTCGACGCAAACGCCCTGAATCTCGCAGGGATTCTCATCACACACGCGCACGGCGACCACATTGCCGGCATTCCCAGCATGAAGGCCCGTTTTCCCGCGGCACCGGTCTACATCGGTCGCGAGGAAGCTCCGAAGCTGGGCGATCCGTGGGCCAACCTTTCGGCACCGTTCGGGATGCCGATCACTTTGCCGCCCGCCGACGTGCTACTCGACGACGGTGAAACATTCGAAGTCGCCGGAATGACGTTTGAAGTTGCGACGATCCCCGGGCATTCGTCGGGGCACATCGTCTTCATCTGGCGCGGGCCCGAGCGGGCGATCGTCTTCGGCGGCGACGTTCTCTTCAACGGCAGCATCGGCCGCACGGACTTTCCCGGCGGCAGCTTCGAGGCCTTGGCGAAAGGGATCCGCGAGAAGCTTTACACGCTTCCCGACGATACGCTCATTCTCTCGGGACACGGGCCGGAGACGACCGTGGGTCAGGAGAAACGCACGAACCCGTATGTTCGCGCGAAGTAACGCAACGGTTACTTGGCGCCGACCGGCGCGGCGTCCGCAGATTTTAGATTCTTCGCCAGGTCCGGCGCGACGCGACGAAGTTCATCAGCGACGAGCTGCGCAATCTGCTTTGCCCCGTCGCCGGCGACGTGCGTGCCGTCGAACTTGCCTTTGAACTTCTTGTGGGGCGGTCCGAACTTTTCCGTGGCTTCACGACCCATGCGCTCATGTAGTTCGATGCTGCGTGCGAATAGATCGACGACGGGGACCTGTTCTTCTTTGGCAACGGCACGTGCCGCTTTGGCGTACGGGGCGAGTTCCTTTTGCAAACTACCGTCGGCCAGGTAAATGCGGCGGACGAGCGACGTCACGATGATCGGCCGCGCGCCGATCTTGCGGGCTTCGCGAATCATTTGCTTGAGGTTGTCGCGGTAGGTCGTGGCGGCGTCCGTTTCGCGGTGCGGACCTTTGCCAGGCATATCGTTATGGCCGAACTGAATCAGCACGAAGTCCGGCTTTTCCGCCAGTGCGTTTTTCCAATAGTTGCCGGTGTAGAAGCTCTTGGTACTCGCGCCACCTTTGGCATGGTTCTTACAAACGGCCGTCGGCCGAAGCAACTCCGCAAACGCGCCGCCCCAACCGGCGGTGTCGGTCACGGTCGAATCGCCGACCAGTACGATCGTCGCCGGTTGCGAGGGCGCGTCGGCCGCGAAGCCCGAGCAGGACGAAAGACCGGCGACCAACGACGCGAGCCAAAAACTACTTCGCAGCATTTCCAACCGCCTGATTTCCGTGACAAACAAACAACGCCGCGACACTCAGCGTGCCGCGGCGTTTGAGATACGGCCTTAGCTCCGGTTAAAACTCGCTGGCCTTCGGCTTGGCCGGCTTCTTGCTCGGGGCCGAGTTCGGTTCGAGCTTTTTCGGCACGGGCTTCGGAGCGGTCTGCTGAGCTTCGGCCTTTGGCGTCTTCTTTGTAGCCGGCTTCTGCGCAGGCTTGCCGCTTTCGACGGCCTTCTTTTGCTCCGGAAGTTCTTCGACAACGACCGGCGGCGCCGCGTCGACGCTCGGTCCGACGTACGCCGCAGGGACACCGCCCGAAATGTAGCCCGGGTCGTAGTAAGCCGCGGCGTATTCGGCGCCGGGGCCGTAAGGGTTCGAGTAGTATTGGTGCGGCATCACGTCGATCAGAGCCGCGTGACCGGGGCTGCCCGAACTCGGCGTGTAACGGCTCTCGTAAGGAGTGCCGGGATTGTCGATCACCAGCGCCGAACCGCGGCTGCCGTGGAACAGCGGCCGATTTCCCGTCGTCACCACGCCGTACGATCCGAAATGCTGCCGACCGTAGAACGGTTGCTCGCCATACACCGGACGGTAAATATAGCCGTTGCCGCCGTGCGTCATGATCGTCTCATGCCCGACGGGCTGCGGAGCGCCGCTGTAGAGCGATCGATAGCCGCCCGTGAGCGTATAGCCGACGCTGAACGGGTCGGTCTGCCACGTGTAATCGTAGCTTATCGAAGGGACTTGTCCGTAGGGTCGCGCGTACGAATTCGGATCGTACGCACCGTACACGCCCGACTGACCGTAGGTAGGGCCGCTGTAGAGAGCGGCGACCACGAGCGTCGCCGCAAAGAATTTGCGCATGATCAATCACCTCGCCGAAAAAGTTCGGAGTTGCCGTTACGACGGAAACAAAAACTTTCGGGCGTTTGCGGTCGTGTGCCGCGAGGTGCGCAAAACGCCGAAGCGTCCGCTATCGTAAGCTGCCGGGCTTGCGGCGGCAAGGAAGCGAACAGCGGCTGATCGGCTTTTGAACGGCTATCGATGCGAAACCGAGGCCTGCCGCGCCGCGGCAACGCTGATCGCCGGACGACCGGCCGTACTCTGGCGAGCCCGCTCGATCCGCGCGGCCCATTGCTGCGTGGCTTCGAAACGGGCCGAGGCTTCTCGTTCGGCGGCGGCTTCGGCGAGCAATTGCTTATCCATTGCTCGCAGGTCGATGATCTGAGCCGAAACGGAAACTCCGCCACCTGCGACGCCGGAAGCTCCCGCTCGATTGGCTAGGCCCGGCGGTCCGCTCGTATGAATGTTGCCGGTACTTCGGTCGACCCCGCCCAAAAACGCGCTACCCCGATCGGGAACGTTGACCGTCGTCGAAATCGTGAAGAAGCTGAACGTCGGCAATTGCACAGTCGTGGCCGCATTGCCCGGCCCGACGAAGAGCGGATTGCCGGCGTCGAACGTCGGCACAAAGCCGGGCAGACCGTGATACTCCTGCGCTCCGGCCGTTTGCGGAGCGAAGCCCACGAGAACGACCGCGGCTATCACGATGGCAAGCAGTAGGAGCACGGCACGCATAACGCCTCCCACGCCGATTCCGAAAATCGGCAGTGCGAACAGGGGCGACCCGATCGAGTCGCCTACCATTAAACGTATCCCTCGCGCGACGGCCGGGCAATGCGTTCCGTCGATCACCGTTTTCTACCGTTGATTCGCATCAATGGCCGCTGCGAGACTTGTTGTGTTCAATCAAGCTCTGTGTTGATGAGCACCATCGGCTTCGACTGTTCGACACCCTCGCGGTCGTCGCGAATCAGGCAGTCGCTGACGCGAGAACGTTTCACGTCGCGCAACAACAGCCCGACCGGTTCGTTGTCGAGCAGCGTGCAGCCGTGGATATTGAAGCGGTCGCAGTTGTCGACGACCATGCCGGCCTCGACTCCTTCGCCGCGGACGCCTTGGATGTGCAAGCCGGAAACTGTGCAATCGCGACTGTTACGAAAGACAACGGCGTTCTTCGTTGTGCCCGCGTTTCCATAGGCGTACGCCGGATTGCGATCGAGCACGTTGCCGGCCAGCACGATCGCCGTGCAATCCTCGACCAAGAGATTATGCTCGTAGCCCATCCAGAACGTGTTGCCGGTGAGCGTGACGTCGCGGCAGCCGCTCAAATGCACGTTGCACATCACGTCGGAAAAGACGTTGCCGGTGATGGTGACGTGTCCCCACTGTTCGCGGCCGTTCTTACCGGCGTCGCCCCGGCCGAGGATGCGGATATTGGCCGAGTCGGGGCCTTTGCTATTGTGCTGAATCGTGCAACCGGTGACCGCCACTTCGGCCGTGCCGTTGGTGCTGCCGGAGCAATCGATCAGGATGTTCGCCGTCGGCGGACCGTTTTCGGCATGACACGATTCGATGTCGCAGGTGCCTATGTGGACGTTGCGCACGTCGCCACCACGGAACACCACGCCGCCGCCGCCGCAATAGCTGATGTGGCAGCCGATGATGTTTGACTGATGCAGGGAGAGATTGTCGTAAAAAATCCCGATGCCCGTGTTGTGGTAGATGTGGCAATCGCTGACGAGGATATTGCGATTGCGGTTCACCAGATGGATGCCGTGTCGCACGTTGCGAATGAGCGAGCGGGTCATCGTAAACTGCATCGTGCCGTCGACCTGCACGGCGTCGGCCTCGGGATTCGTGCCGGTGAATTCAAGCCCGTCGATCATCGGCATCCGCTGGTTGCGCCAGACCTTTGCGTCGAATGTCCCCGGATCGGCTGAGCCTTTTGCGTGAGTTCCGACGAAGCGAAACGCCGGCCCCTTGCCCGCCATCACGATCCGGGCCGT
>JAFLCO010000346.1 GCA_017303535.1 Planctomycetota bacterium | reverse complement strand
TGCATGTACCGCCAAACGCTCTCGCGGCACTTCTTGATAAAGGGCTCGACGCCGTACGCTTCGATCTCTTCTTTCGAGTGGATGCCGAGTTCTTTGCACACCTCGACTTCGACCGGCAGCCCGTGCGTGTCCCAGCCGGCTTTGCGCAGGCAGCGGAACCCTTGCATCGTCTTGTAGCGCGGGAAGACGTCTTTGATCGCCCGGGTGAGGCAGTGCCCGGGATGCGGCATCCCGTTGGCGGTCGGCGGGCCTTCGAAGAACACGAACGGGCCGTTCGGCGATGCCCGCTCGAGCGACTTTTCGTAGATCTTGCGTTCGCGCCAGAAGTCGAGGATCGAGGCTTCGAGAGCCGGGAAATCGGCCCCGGCCGAAACGTTGCGAAACATAGGCAGAACCGCTATCCGTCCGTGTCTAAATCGAGTGCGAAACTCAAAGTAGACCAGGGGTTAGCCGTTTTGGCAATTCGAAGCGGTGCGCTGGCGCAGATGAAAGGCGGAACGCCACGGCGGGCGTTCGCTACGGCGCGTGAGAACTACGACTTGCGTCGCGTGCGCTTCGGGCGGCGCTTCGGCTTCGGGCAGAATTCGTCGACTAGCGTTTGGAAACGCGGATCAGCGCGCAGCAAGTCGAAGTCGCCGTCGAGTTCCAAGTATTCGAAGTCGTCGTAGCCGGTTTCGAGGGCCTGACGCAAGGCGACAAGCGCTTCGTCTCCGTGCTCATTGCGCGACAGGCTGCACGCCAAATTGTAGAGCACCACGGCGTCTTGCGGCGCCAATCGGGCCAGCCGGCGATCGATGTCGAGGGCTTCGACATGCCGACCCTTGCGGCTCAGCAATTCACCTTGGCAACGGAGCACATCGACGTAGTCGGGGGCTCGCCGGAGAATCGAACCGAAGAAATCGACTTCGAAATCCGACTGGCTGCGCTTCGCCAACGGCGCCAACACTTCCTCAGGCCACGCGCCCCAAGCATCGGGCTTCGCATCTTCGGAATGTTGCGACATTTCGCGTTTCTCTCGGGACTCGACTGACCGACGCCAAACTTTTCATCGTGGTTGAGCGGACTCGGCGAGCGGCCAAGCCAACTTCGGCCGACTAAAAATCCTCGTCCTCATCGAAATCGGGATCGACGGCCGGCGGCGTCAGGTTCTCGTCGTTGAGTTCCTTTTCGAACCGCTCCAGGTCTTCGTCCGGTTCGTCGTCGAAGTCTTCGTCGAAATCCTCGTCGAAATCGGCTTCGTCCCAAACTTCTTCTTCGACCGCGCCGCCGGGGGGCAGCAAGGCCGCGGGATCTACGCCTTCCACGACCTCGGGCAGGGCTTCTTCGAACTCGTCTTCTTCGTCGTCAAAGCCTGCGCCCACTCGTCGCTCCGCGCGGTTCTTCCGCCAAGGTTCATCGCTTCGCTCGCCGCGCTCGTGCAGGGCGAGTGTGATCCGCGAATCTCTCCGCGTGCGGAGAGGCCGCGTCACTACCTGCAAGTGTTAGTTGCGAGGGGAATGAGTGTCAAGGGTCGCCGTCGTCGGGGCGGCGTAATCATGCGGAAAAGCGCTTGTTTCGCGCAATCGACGGCGATCAGAAATCAACTTAACACGCGCGCGTTTGGGATTGACGAACGTTGCCCGCCGCGCGCAGTGGCAAAAGTGACGATGTCTTCTTCTTCGTCTTAGCCCCCGGCGAGTCGCCGGGGGCAGCTTCGAACAACTATTCACGATCTAATACGCCGCGACGCTGCCCTGGGCGACTCGCCCAGGGCTAAGACAATGCCGAACAGCTACTGGCTCACCATTTCAAACGAGTCGATCAGCACCTGCGGGATCCGCGCCAGCGAGCGGGTTTGCATGTCGACGAGCACCCATTGCGTTTCGGCCGTGGCGAGGACCACGCCGTCGCGGGCACGGAGCATTTTGTACTTCCGGGTCGACGAGAAGCGCTGCATGTCGGCGACCCAGGTGCGGACGATGATCTCGTCGCCGGCCAAGGCCGACTGCAAATACTTGATCGTATGTTGCCGCACGACCCAGCCGATGCCGAGTTCGACGTAACGGGCATGCGTCCAACCTTGCTCGCGCGAATGGGCGACCGCGGCATCGATCGCCCAATGCAGGTAGCGCAAGTTGTTGACGTGCCCTTGGGCGTCGATTTCGTCTTCGCGGGCGATGTGGTGGTGGTCGAAGAGAGCGGGCACGGGGAAACGATAGGGCGGAGGGGGTAGGGGGGAGGGCGGAAGGAAACCGCCCCGCGTCACTCGTTGATAATGGCTACGACACGGGCCGGGCCGGCGGAACCGCGTTTTACTTTGAGGGGGAACGCGCAGATTGTAAAGCCGTGCGGCGGCAGAGCGGCGAGGTTTGTGAGGCGTTCGATCTGACAGTACTCCTTATCAACGCCGACGTAATGCGCCGCCCAAAAGACGTCGTTGCGGTCAGTCGCCAAGGCTTCGGCGGCCTGCTTCCTCAGCGGCGCGTCCCAGCCCCAGGCGTCGATGCCCATGAGTTTGATGCCCTGGTCGCAAAGCCAACGGGTCGCCTCGGCGCTCACGCCGGGGCCTTGGCCGAAGTACTGCGGCGAGCCGAGCAGGCGATCGTTGCCGGTTTGAATCAGCACGATCTCGCCGGGGCGAAGCGTGTGCCCGACGGCGGCGAGCGCCGCTTCGAGGTCGGCCGTAGAAATAGGGCGATCGACGGGACAAGCGCGCATATCGAGCCGGACTCCGGGACCGTAACACCACGCGAGCGGCACTTCGTCGATCGTCCGCGCCGGGCGGCCTTCGCTGGTCGGCGCGTAATGCCACGGGGCATCGACGTGCGTGGTGCCGTGCGTCGAAAGCTTGATCGTGTCGTTGGCCCAGCCGAGCCCGGTGTGCAGATGCCGCTTCTTGACGCCGAAGAGCCAGCGGACGACCCACGCGCCGAAGGCGTGCGATTGATGCTTTACACTGTTGCGGGCGTAACGCGGCGCCCAAGCGGCGTCGTTTTCGAGGGTGACGCTGAGGTCGATGATTTTCATCTTTGCTATTAATGCACCACGGAGGCACGGAGAACACGGAGAAGAGTCCGCGAATGACCAATGACCAAGCACCAAATTCCAAACAAGGATCAAATCTCAAATCATTAATGATCGCCGCAGCGCTATTTTGTCATTGAGGCATTGGGATTTGTTTGGAATCTGGTTCTTGGTCATTGGAAGCTTCGCAACCTCCCGTGCTCTCCGTGCCTCCGTGGTGAACATCACCTTCTGCGAAGAAGAAATGCCAAAAGGTCGGCCATGTCTTGCGGCGTGAGCTTTTGTTCGAGGCCTTCCGGCATGAGCGATTTGCCGGTCGAGAGGATTTCGTCGATTTCGCTGCGCAGGATCGATTGCTGCACGTTCTCGGCTTTGCGCAGCGTCAGGCCGGCGGCCGACTCTTCGGCGATGAGGCCTGTCAGAGTTCGCCCGTCGTTCAAGGCCACGGCGTATTCTAGATAGTTGGGCGACACTTCCCGATTGGGGTCGAGAATGTGTGTCATGAGTTCATTCGGCGAGCGATGGAGGATCGTCGCCAAGTTCGGGCCGACGTCAAACCCTTCCTCTCGCAGACGATGGCAGGTTTTGCACTCGCGGCTGAAGACTTTGTGCCCGCGTTCTGCGACACCTGCCATTTGCAATGCAGGCCGATACTTCGCAACGACGTCAGCCCTCTGCCCAACGGATTGCGTAAGCAGCTTGGCGGCCCGAGCGGCGACCGTCGGGTCTTTCGACTTCATGAGCAAGGCTCGACGTGCCAGCGGCACATCGGCCGCGGCGACTTGCTTGGCTTCGATGGCGTCGAGCAAGGCGGGCTGACGCAACGTGCTGGAGGCCAGGGCATCGACGATCTCGGCTCGAACGGCCGGTGTCAACGTCTTGTAGTTCTTCAACAGCAGTGACGGGACGTTTACATCGCTAAAGCCGGCGATTCCGCGGATGCCCGTGAGCTGCATTTCGATCGACTCGCGTGGGTCGATCAGCTTCTCCAAGATCGGAAAAGCCTCCTTAAAGTTTCCTTGGGCGACAAGTTGTGCGGCCGGAGTTCGGGAGGCATCACCAAGTTCTTTATTGGCGACCGTTTTGGCGGCGCTGCTGAATAAATCTCGCAACTCTTCTCGAGCCGTCGGTGTGACCGCGAAATCCTGTAGCTTTCTCCCGCGACGGGCCAAGCCCTCGGAAAGCCCGGCCCACAAAGCGGAATCGGAGAATCCGGCCTGTTCGATCTGCCTTAACGCCTGTAGCGTTGGGTCTTCGGCCTCATAGCGAACGCGTGACGAGCGGCGAAGCTCGAAGATGTGCTCGATCGATTCCTTCTTGTCGTCGATTCCAACAAGATACGCGGCGCGGCGCCGCAGTTGGTCGGAAATCGGTGTTGTAACAATTTTGCCGTTCTCGTTCGTTTCAAAGAGTAAATCGATTGCTCGTCCAGCCGACGCGGTGAGTATCGCCGTATCGACGCGGTCATCTTCAATCGCAGCCAGCGAAACGAGTGCTTGTGAAGCCTCCGGTCCGTTGTCGGCGCCCAAACTTAACGCTAACTGAAATCGCACCACAGCCGACGACTCAACGATCACTCGTGCCATTTTCAAAAGTCGTCGTCTCGCCACTGGGGCAGACTCTAATTGTTGTTCAGCGACCAACACGCCGGCTCTTCGAACGGCGCTCGACGAATCGTGTAAGGCCTGAAGAGCGACTTCCTGATCTGCGGACTGCAATCCCACAAGCGACCAAAGCGCAAGAACCCGAGTCCGTTCGTCCTTGCTCTCGCGCAACAGCTTAAGAAGCGGCTCGACCGTCGCTTTATCCTGCCGCTCAAAAATCAAGCGGTGGGCCGTGTCGCGCCACCAGCCGTCGGGGTGTTCCAGAGCTTTTACAAGTTCGGCCGTTGTGGCTTGGCCGAGGTTGGGTTTGGCTTTCGGGGCCACGAAGCCCGGTGGCGCGAGGCGGTAGATTCTGCCGCGGTCGCGGCCGCTTTCGAGGTCGAGCTTGCCTTTCATGTCGTCAGGAATCGACCACGGGTGCTCGATCGTTTCGCGGTACATGTCGCAGACGTGCAATGTGCCGTCGGGGGCGTTGGTGAAGTTGACCGGCCGGAACCAGTTGTCGCTCGAGGCGACGAATTCGGCGTTCTGATCGGCCCGCGCGGCTTTGAAGGTGACGCCGTCGGGCGTGAGCGTCTCGCGGTGGATCAGGTTGCCGGCGACTTCGCCGAGGAAGACGTTGCCGTAAAACTCCTTCGGGTACGCCGAGCCGCGGTAGATCGTGATGCCGCAGGCCGACGTGAAGTAGCCCTCGCCCGCAAGTTCGCTGCGCGGGTAGGTCTGGCCGGCTTCGACGCGCCAACGATCGGCACGCGCGGCCCGCCACGGCTCGGGCGGGCTCGCACGATACACCGGCAGCGTATCACCGGCTTCGGCACAGTCGTGCACGGCGTTGGTGACGACCAGGTACGGATTTCGCGCGAGGTAACGATTCTCGAAGACGACGTGCTGCACCGGGTTACGAATGTTGCAGAGGAACCGGTTGCCGTAATCGTCGAACGCCTGACCGAAACGAGCCCCGCCGGTGAGCACTTCGAATTCTTCGGTATTAGGGTCGAAGGCGAAATCGGCCCGCCCGAAGCGCACCGGCTTGAACTCGGCATCGCCGGGCTTCGTGATCTCGCCGCCGTTGGAAGCTCCGGCGCAGTAGAGCTTGTGATCCAAGCCCCAGCGCGGATTGTTGATCACAGCCTGCACGTTGAGCTTCTTGAAGCCGGTGAAGACGCGGCGACGTTCATCGGCCCGGCCGTCGCCGTCGGTGTCTTTTAAGTAGAGCATGTCGGGCGTGGCCGTGACGTAGCAGCCCCCTTTCCAGAGCGCGAGCCCGGTCGGCCAGGAAAGGTCTTCGGCAAATATGGAACTCTTGTCGAACAGCCCGTCGCCGTCGGTGTCGTCGAGAATGCGAATGCGGCCGAGCGGTTTATCCGTCGTACGTTCGACATTAGGCCGATCGGTCGACTTGTCGGTGTACGGATAGTCGCGCATTTCGACGACCCAGGCCCGACCGTTTTCGTCGTATTCCAGCGCGACCGGATCGGTAACCAGGGGCTCGGCGGCCAACAGCTCCATGCGGAAGCCGTGCAACGTGCGGAACGTCTTAGCAACGTCGCGGGGCTCGGTCGCCGGCACGCGCGGAAAGTCGTCGGACTTCTGCGCAGGCGCATGTTCCGGAATGCGAAAGGCGGCGGCCGTGAGACCGATCGTAGCTAAAAGTACGACAAGAGCTTTCGACATCGAGCGACTCCGCGAACAAGGTGCCTGAGCAGTGCCCAAAGCATGTTCGGCGGCGGGACGGGCGTCAACGACGGCCGGTCGGAGAAGTCGCGATTAATCACCGATGCGTATCGCGCATGTCCCCTCGCTTGCGCTTCGGGGCTGGTGTGCGATGGCCGCGCCGTGTAAGAGTTCGCGGTTTAGCGTTCGAGCGTCGAGAGCGGGCGTGTCACGGCCAGCTTCGGCTCGTGCGCGAGGTCGACGATCGCCGCACGGGCCCGCACGTTGCCCACTTTCCAAACTTCGAGCACCGGGCGGGTGAAGTCTGTGCGGCCGGCGCGAATGACCCGGCCGACGAGTTGGGGCGAGAGTTCGACATAAGAGCCGACCGGAAACAGGCCGAGCGATTGCACGAGGCCGCGCACGGCGACAGGGTCGAGCCGGCCGGCGGCGGCGTCTTTCAACAGCTTTTCCATCGCGAAATAGCCGAGCATTCCGTGACGATGCGGCCGCGCGGAGACCAGGGCCGTGAACGAATC
>JAFLCO010000345.1 GCA_017303535.1 Planctomycetota bacterium | reverse complement strand
AACTTATCTCGTTTTCCTTATCAGAGTCTGTCGGGACCTTGCTCTTATTCTCCGGCAGCGTTCAAGGAAGTGACGCCAATGGAGCGACCATCGCCTTTTCCGGCATACTTTCCGGGTATAGCGCGACGGCGGACGAAAATGGGAACTTTTCCATCTTGGCGGAGTTTCCCGACGGCGTGTCTGGAGATGCGTTTGCTCAAGCCACTGACGGCAGAGGTAACGCATCAAACTCGCTATCTACGTATGTCGACATCCCAGCTAGTTCCGAATAGTAAGACTCCGCAAGTGCACTCAATGAACTTAAGCCGATCGATTGCGGTCAACTCGATGGCCGCCGGGCCTTTGCCTCGGCGACTACTGCAGTGCAGAGGCCGTAGCATGAGGCCCAAGGCCATCCGCCATAGTCACGCTCCGATCGAACGGCGCCTTGGCTTATGGTGACAAACCACGCAGTTGCGTGGCGGCGCGGCGGCGTTGTGACGAACTCTTCAACGCCATTGGCGCTCGCCGTCGATCGACGATACGCGTTTTTCTCGAAAGAAAATGAGCGCGAATGAAAGCGTTGGAAATAGTCCAAACGCGCTGTAGCATCGCAATATTCCCCGAAGAAAACAGGGCTTTTCATCGAGGCCCAAGATCGCTCGACAAGCTAGGGGTCACAAGTTCGGGTCTTGTATCGCCCGCTGTTCGTAAGTTCTTATCGGGTCTTGATTAAGTAGACCTGCCGAGCGTCGGCAGTGCGACCCTTTTCTTTGGTGGAAAACCGGTACATACCGGTTTCACTTGAGAACAGGATCGCCATCATGCCGCGTCTCACCGGCAATCGCCTGCCGTAGTACCGGAAGCACGCGTCCGGCCAAGCGATTATCTCTCTCGACGGCCAGGACATCTATCTTGGACCGCACGGCTATCTTGCCTTGCCTATCGACCGCACCAACTGTTTGGCGCGCCCGTCGGGCAGCATGAGCCGCGGCTGAAACGCCACGTCATGCCTGCGCCGACCCAGTAGCTGCTCACCGACGTGCTGGTGAAGGGGCCGACCTGTTCGGAATCGTGGAACATTCCGCCGGCCATGAGGTCGAAGTCGACGCCGGGCAATGCATCGACGATGCCGACGCCCGCCGTGATGCGGTGTTGGCTCGTGATCGCCAGCAAGCCTTCCGTGTATTGCACCGAAGGTAAACCGCCGGGAATTACGACGCCGCCAATGGTGAGGTCGGGCGTCGCGTCGAGCGGGTTCGCGGCCCAAACATATCCGGAACGAAGGCGTAAGCGGCCGGCCGACAACTGTGAGCCGAGTTGCACGACCCACTGATTGTCGTAGACGGCGCGGAACAGTGCGGCATCGTCCCACATCTTGTAAAGCACATCGACGCCGAGCAGCAATCGCCCGTCGAGTAACGACGAATTGGCGACGCCGAAACCGATGTTGCGCGGCATTTCCATGTTGACGTCGACGTTCGCCTGAAACGGCAGGAACAGCGGATCGACGATGACGGCGTTGTCGAAAGTGAACGATTGCTCCGTCTGGTAGTATACTCCGACGGTCGTCGCCTCGGTCATCTTGAAGTTTGTGCCGAACGTTCCTCGCGGGGCGTAGCCCGGCGTCATGCCGCTGTGACGGACGAACGGGCTGTCGAAGAACGCGATGCCGAACGAGCCCGTCGCGCCGACGGACCAGCGATCTGTGAGGTCGACGCCGAGCGAGGCGGGCATGTTGAAAATGACCGAGCCCATGTTCGTGCCGTTGCTCTGCGGTACTTCGCGGAAGTCGGCGAAGCCGCCGGAGGTCGTGACGAAGCCGAGCGCGAACACGGCGGGCAGCCCGAAGGCGCTGAAGTCTTGCGAGACCCCGAAGTTGCCGACGGGTGTGCCGGGAGCGGAAGACGTTGCCGAGTATGGTTGAATGAGAGCCGGCCCGACGGTCGGCAGGTTGCTAGTTTGCGTCATCTTAAAAGTGACGTCGGCCCAGGCTCCGCCGAAATGAAACTGCGTGCCGCGGAACTGCGTGAGCGTCGCCGGGTTGCCGTTGATGGCGCTGACGACGTCTTGCGGCCGAGCAATGCTCACGCCCCCCATGCCGCCCGAAGCAGGCATGAGCGTATTGTGAAGTTCCGTGCCGAACGGCTGGGCTTGGACCTTGCCGGCAAATCCGAGGATCGCAAGTACGATCACCAGAGAAAGTCTTAGCGAAATTGCCTTCATAATGTTTGCGCCGCCCGTGCGAATTGGCCCATCTGTAAGGATTGCACTTTCTCTCGCATCGGCATTTCTTGAGTGAATCACCAACGGAAAAGTTCAGCCGTAGGAAACGGCTAACCAAATGGCAGAGCCTCATAATCTCTCGGTGCGAACTCCGTGTTGGCTAGGAGCGTTCGCACTACTATTTCCGTTGAGTTCCTTAACTTCATTTTCTGGCCGGCAAGTCAGTGGTTGGTTCCCAGCACCAACTCAGGGTGGTTCTGCGGCATCTAGGTGTCGCTTGTGCTCTTAGCCAACGCCGAATGCGGTCTGAACAGGTAGCGAGCACATCCGCACACAGGCGGATTCACGCCAATTGCGTTACCCGATTCGCGTGGTCAATATTGCGAATGCGGTTTTGCGATGCGCCACGAATTTGGATTCATGGCTCGACGAAACTAGCCTCACGTCTACAGGAATTCTGCATCTATGAAGATTCCACTCCGAGCCCGCCCCGTCATCGCGGCGGCGCTGTCCCTCTTGGCGTTGTCGACCGCCGTCGATGCGACATCTGCGCAAGACAAGAAGCCGAACATCGTCGTCATCTGGGGCGATGATATCGGCGTCCACAACATCAGTGCGTACAACCACGGCATCATGGGATATCGCACGCCCAACATCGATCGCCTGGCCAACGAAGGCATGTTGTTCACGGATGCGTACGCGCAGCAAAGCTGTACCGCCGGTCGCGCTTCGTTCATTCTCGGCCAACATCCGTTTCGCACCGGACTGCTGACGATCGGCATGCCGGGCAGCGACCACGGCATTCCCGATTGGACGCCGACGATCGCCGACCTCTTGAAGCAACAAGGCTACAGCACCGGGCAGTTCGGCAAGAACCACCTCGGCGATCGCGATAAGCACTTGCCGACGATGCACGGCTTCGACGAGTTCTACGGCAACCTCTATCACCTAAACGCCGAAGAAGAACCGGAAACGTATTACTATCCGAAGGATCCGGAGTTCCGCAAGAAGTATGGTCCGCGCGGCGTGCTGCATTGCAAGTCCGACGGCCAGGGCGGGCAAACGATCAAAGACACCGGTCCTCTCACCGTCAAGCGGATGGAGACGATCGATGAGGAAGTTCACACGCTCGCGATGGACTTCGTTGATCGCAACGTTAAAGAAGAGAAGCCGTTTTTTCTCTGGTACAACAGCACCCGAATGCACGTTTGGACGCATCTGAAGAAAGAGTCGTATGGTAAGACGGGCGTCGGCATCTACGCCGACGGAATGGTCGAGCACGACGGCTTCGTCGGCGAAATACTCAAGAAGCTCGACGATCTCGGCATCGCCGACAATACGATCGTCGTTTACAGTACCGACAACGGCGCGGAAACGGCGTCGTGGCCCGACGGCGGCATCACGCCGTTCCACGGCGAAAAAGGTACGACTTGGGAAGGCGGCTTCCGCATCCCGTTGATCGTTCGCTGGCCGGGCGTCACGAAGCCGCACTCGGTGAGCAACGGTATCGTTTCGCAAGAAGACTGGATGCCGACGCTCCTTGCCGCAGCCGGCGAACCGGAAGTCGTCGAAAAACTCAAGCAAGGGTACGAAGCCAACGGTCGGACGTTCAAAGTTCATCCCGACGGCTACAACTTGATTCCGTACTTGAAGGGCGAAGTCAAAGAGAGCCCGCGCAAGGAAATCTTCTACTTCGGCCAGGGCGGCGAATTGAACGCCATCCGCACGGGCGATTGGAAAGTTCACTTCGCAACCTTTCATGGGAACATCGCCACGGGCGTGCGCGAAGTTCCCAACTGGCCGGCGATCGTCAATCTGCGTGCCGATCCGTATGAGAAGGCCATGCATGAAGCCGACGTCGGTTATCTCCGTTGGATGGGCGACAATCTGTGGATCTTCGTGCCGATCCAAGCGTCGATTCAAAAGTTCTTAAAGACGATACCGGATTATCCGTTCCAGTCGGGCGCCAGCTTGAACGCGGCCGGCATTAACTACCAATCGCTGAAGGCGATGGAAGTCTTGAAGAAGCTAGAGACTATATCGCCCCCGGGCAACTAGTTCGCCGATCGTAGGACGATCTTCCGAGGTCCGGGGGCGCGAGCGTGTCGCCCCCGGACCGGTTTTCTTTCCAGGTGAACTTCAGATGGCAAATGACACTTTTTCCCGTCGGGAATTTTTGGTCAGCTCGGCAACTGGGGGCGCGGCGCTCTTGCTGTCTTCGCGGACGGCTTTGGGATCGGAAGGAAAAAAGACCTTCACGATTCTGCACACCAACGACCTACACTCGAATTTTCTTGGGATGAGTCCGGCCTCGGACTACTCTCCGTTTGATCTCGACAACGACCGGACACGCGGCGGTTTTGCACGCTTGGCGGCTTTGATCTCAAAACGTAAGGACGCGCGCAAGCAACTTGGCCCGGTACTCATCCTCGACGGCGGCGATTACAGCATGGGCACCGCGTTCGGAGCCGCTACCCGCGAGACCGGCGCGGAGCTTCGCTTGATGTCGCGCATGGGCTACGACGCCACCACGCTAGGCAATCACGATTTCGATCTCGGCCCGGACGGGTTGGCCGAATCGGTCGAAACCGCCGTAAAGTCCGGCTCCATTCCGACAGTGGTTGCCTCCAACACCGATTTTTCCGCTGAAGACCCCAAGCTGGCGGGACTGCGAAAGCTCGCCGCCGACGGGGCGATTCGCCGACACTTGGTCATCAAACGCGGCGGCATTCGCTTCGGCATCTTCGGTCTGCTGGGAAAAGGGGCCGCGTTCTATACCGTGGGCGCGGGGGCCGTCAAATTCTCCGACGCGATCGAGACGGCTAAGGAAGTGGTGAAGCATCTTCGAGAGCAAGAGAAGGTCGACGTCGTCGTTTGCCTCAGTCACGGCGGTGTGGAGAAAGGTGCAGGCGGGGAATTCACCGCCGGTGAAGATGTACAACTGGCGCAGGCCGTTCCCGGCATTGACGTGGTCATCGGTGGACATACCCACACCGAACTCACAGAGCCGATTCTGGTCAACGGACGCACGCCCGTAGTCCAGACCGGGAAGTACGGTGACAATCTCGGCGAACTGGTCATCACCCTCGACGGCAACAAACTGCAAGTCGAGTCTTACATACTGCACCCGATCGACGACTCGATCGCCGGCGACAAGACCATCGCGGACGAGATCGAAAAGTTCAAGAAGTCGGTCACCGAAGCAGTGTTCGCGTCGCGAGGTTACAGGATCGATCAGCCGTTGGCGGTAGTCCCTCGCGATCTGCCGAACACGTTTACGGATATCGCGGCAGGTACGTTACTGGCCAACCTCGTCACCGAATCGTTCCGCAAGGCCACGAAAGCCGACATCGGGTTCACGGCCAACGGTTTGATGCGATCTTCGCTGACCCGCGGCCAATCAGGCGTGCAAACCGTTTACGACGTCTTCGCGGTAGCCCCGCTCGGTGACGGTATCGTAGACGCCACGGCGGGCAGCGCACTCGTTACCGCGTACTTTACCGGCGCGGAACTCAAGGCGATTCTTGAATTCTGTCTCCTGGATAATCCGTCGCACCCCGGCGAGTATTTTCCCCGCGCTTCGGGTTTGCGGTATTTTTACGATAAGTCGCGTTCTCCGTTCGACGTGGTGACCGCCGTCGAGATCGGCGATTTGGATCGCGGCTACACACCAATCGACGTCACTGGGCAAGACAAGCGGCTCTACAGCTTGGCGTGTCCGCTCTACCTCGGCCTGTTTATCGTGGCGATTCCGAAGTACACAAAGGGCAAGCTGACGCTCGTACCGAAGAACAAAGACGGCGTGCCGCTTAAGTCGCGGACGGAGGCGCTGGAGATGCCACAAGGCGGTTCGCCCGATCTGCTCCCGCCCAAAGGCGACGTCGATGGGAGCAGCGTCGCCGTCGCGACCGCTGAGCTAAGCGGGGTCCGGGAAATCAAAGAATGGCAGGCGATCATGGATTACCTGCGCGACTTGCCGGCCAAGGAAGGCGAATTGCCGATGATTCCCGTGGACGATCGCGCCGCGGAAGTGCGAGCGATCGCGGTCAAGTGAATGATTGGAAGCTGCGATCCTTTGCAGATCGGCGCAATGATTGCCTCCGACGCCGGACATGAATTGAGTAGGTCGTTTTTGGCTTTTCGCGCCAAGCACTCGCTACGGACTTCGTCATGCTGAGAAAGCTTTTGGAATTGAGCCGATACGTGCTGGTGTTGCCCGTCATCGGTTCGCTCTTGCTGGCGCTCAGCGTCGTCGTCATGGGGCTTGGTTCGCTGTTGGCCGAACAAAGAAAGTTGCTGGAAAGCGGCGAGTTCTCGGCAAAGGCCGCTAAGCAACTGACGCTGCTCGTCATTCAATCCGTCGACATGTTTCTCGTTGCGGCGATCGCCTACATTGTCGCCGTGGGCATTTACAAGCTGTTCATCAGCCAAGACGAAGCTCGACTGCTGAAGCGAGTTCGGATTGAAAAACTCGCCGATCTGGAGAATAAGATCATCGGCGTCGTCGTCGTGGCCCTGGCCATCGGCTTTCTCGGCAGAGCTGAAGAAGCGATGGATGCGAAAGCCCTGCTCTTCGGCGGAGCGGGCGTGTCGCTGGTGATT
>JAFLCO010000344.1 GCA_017303535.1 Planctomycetota bacterium | reverse complement strand
CCTGCCGCTGTTGGAAGACCCGAAGCTCGGGCTGCTCGCCCTGGTGCGCAACGCCGCGACGAACCCTGCCGCGACGGTCGACCCGATTCCGCTGGAAACCTACAAGCTCGCGCTGCAGGCCTACATCCTCAACAACAAGGTGGCCGAAGCCCAAAAGCTGATTCCCGAACTCGACGCCCTGATGGCCAAGAAGGGTGGGAACACGAAAGAAGAACTCTCCGGCACCTACCTGAACCTCGCACTGCGGCTGGAGAAGCAAGTCGACACCAACCGCCAAGCCGGCAACATCGCGGGCATCAAGGCGGCGCTCTCCGGCTTCCGCTTCTTCCTGGAGCAAGTGCGTAACGCCTACCTCGTGCCGCCCGCGGAGTATTCCAACTTGCCGCCCGAGAAGAAGACAATGGCCTTCCAAAACGTCAACTGGGTGTCGGACAACATGTTCAAGCTGGCGGTCGACCTGCTGAACCAGCCGCAGGTGCCGCCGGACGATCGCAAGATCGCCGACGAATTGCTGGCCGCCAGTTCGGCGATCGACGATCAACTCGCGCCGCTCACCGAGCCCAACTCGGACGCTCAACTCATCGTCAAGCTTCGCAAGGCCCGCGCCATGCGACGGGCCGGCAAGTTCGTCGAATCGGTCAACGCGCTGCAGGAAGTGCTCAACGGCCGGCGCAACCTGATGGAAGCGCAAGTCGAAGCGGCCGACACGCTCGCGGCCCGCGCCTTGGCCAACGCCCCGAAAGACCCGAAGGAACTGCTGATGTTCGATCGGGCCATCGGCGGTTCGCGGCCCGACCCGATGGGCGACAACATCATCTGGGGCTGGAAGCGCATCGCCGACACCATGCGCCGCGTGCCGCAATTCGTCGAGCCCGTAAAGCCCGAGTCGGCCGATCCGGCGGCCCAGCAGAAATACGCCGACGACATGATCCAGCACAAGGAATTCATGAAGCTGTTCCACACGGGCCGTTACAACGCGGCGCTCAACTATTATCAGTGGGGCATGCTGTCGCCCGACGCCGCCGAACGCTCGAAGCAAATGAAGGCCGCGATCTACACGATCGACATCACCTCCGGCATCACGCCCGACATGGGCGGACCCGAATGGAAGCCCAAGTACGACGCCCTCAAGGCGAAGGCCGAGAAGGCTAAGTAATCCCGGCCGTTCGCAGTTTTTTCTCTCGACAATCAGCCGCACATCCAAATATCGCGTAGGAGTTTCGCATGAAAAAGTTTCTCGGGCTCGCCGCCGTCGCCGTGGCGCTGGGCATCGCGGCCGACGCTTCGGCCATCGACGCCATTCGCAAAGTCGGCAACGCTCGCGTTTCCGGCACCATCAAGAGCGTATCGGCCACGGAAGTGAACATCGACGTGCAAGGCACGCTCACGAAGGTGCCGGTCAACGAAATCGAATCGATTCAGTTTGAAGGCGAACCGAGCGAAATGAACCTCGCCCGCAGCGCGCTGAAGTCGGGCGGCGATCAAAGTGCGATCACCACGCTCGGCCGCATTCAGGCCAACACGCTGACGCGCAAAGAAGTCAAGCAAGACTACGAGTTCTACGCCGCCCTGGCGCAGGCTCGCATGGCCCTGCGCAACGCCGGCAACATGCAGCAGGCCGGCACCGCGGTGTTCAACTTCGTCACCAATCAGAAGGACAGCTATCACTACTTTGAAGCGGTCGAAACGATGGGTAATTTGCTCGTCGCCCTAGATAAGACCGACGATGCCCTCACCTACTACGCCCAGCTCGAAGCCTCGCCTTTCGATGACTTGAAAATGCGGGCCGGCGTCGCGCGCGGCAAGGCCTTGATGAAGCAAGGGAAGTTCCCCGAAGCTCAAGCGGCCTTCGAGGCGGTGCTCAAGCTGCCGTTCAACCCGATGACGCAAAAGGGGACGATGGCGGAAAGCCAGCGCTTCGCCGCAGTGCTCGGCCGCACGCAATGCCAAGCCGAGAACAAGGAGTACGACGCCGCGATCAAGGAACTGGAAGAGAACGTCATCGCGAACCTGAACCCGGAAGAGAGCGCCCTACAGGCGCAGGCCTACGTCACGCTCGGCAACTGCTACAACGCCAAGCCCGACGGCAAGAAGGCCGCCCTGTTGGCGTTCCTCCACGTCGACGTGCTCTACGGCGGCGTGCCGGGCGCTCACGCCGAAGCCCTGTGGAACCTGGCCAACCTCTGGACCGACCTCGGCAAGAACGAGCGCGGCCAGGAGTGCGTCAACCGGCTCAACCGGCTGTACCCCGGCAGCCCCTGGATCACGAAGAAGCGTCCGACGTAAGTTTGCTCCTCGCCGCCGGCGGGGGGCGCGAGCGGAACGCCGCAGCCAGGAATAGTCGAGCCTTGCCGCTCCGAATGGATGGTTTAGAGTAGGTCGCCGGTTTGCCCCGTCCCGCTGGTTTGCTGAGTTTGCTTCGTTTACAGCGTCCGTAGCCCGAATTACACTGAATTTCCCGTCGGATTTCGATCTCTGGCCGTTTCGTCGCGGCGGGTTGTTAGTCCGGTACGCTTCGCCCATTGAATTTCTGATCACGCCAACTTCTCCGCTCATTGAGCGTTCCCGTGGAGGCCGTCGTCATGCTCGTTCGTCTCGTTCGCAGCGCCCTTTCGCCCTGGGCGCTGTCGCTTTGCTTCGTGGTCGCCTGTCTGTTCGCGGCGGCACCCGCGAGCGCTCAAGATCCGGATGCTGCTCCGGCCGCAGCAGCTCCCGCCGCCGCCGCACCGGCGACGGAAACTCCGGCCGCCGCGGCTCCTGCCGCAGGCGCTCCGAAGGAACTCTCGGATAAGGAAAAGAAGCGTTTGGAACTCGAGAACGAATCCGTTCTAGCGTACTACTACCGCTCGCTGGGCGTCCTCTACACGGTCGTCTTCTTGGCGCTTTCGTTCACGTTCGTGGCACTGGTCATCTTGAACGGCTTGGCTCTGCGCAAGTCGGCCATTATGCCGGACGCGCTGGTGCAAAACTTCGAAGCCGCGCTCAACGAAAAGAATTACCAAGGCGCCTACGAAATGGCGAAGAGCGACGATTCGTTCCTCGGCGCCGTGCTGGCCGCCGGTATGTCGAAGCTGCAATCGGGCTACGATGCCGCCGAAGAAGCTATGAACGAAGCCGGCTCCGACGAATCGATGAAACTTGAACATCGCCTCAGCTACATCGCCCTCATCGGTTCGCTCGCTCCGATGGTCGGGTTGCTCGGTACGGTCGACGGTATGATCGCGTCCTTCCGCGTCATCGAAAAGTCCGGTACGACTCCGGAACCGGCGGCGCTCGCCGGCGGTATTTCCACGGCTCTTATCACGACGATCGTCGGCCTCTGGCTCGCCATTCCGGCCATCGCCATGTTCGGCATCTACAAGAACCGCTTGGCCCGCCTGCTCTACGATTGCGGCGCCGTGAGCGAAAGCCTGATGGGCCGCTTCCAAGCGGTGAAGAAGTAAAGAAACTTACGACGTTCGGCGCGCTCGCCGCGAGCCGCCGAGCACCTCGTAAAGCTTTGGTCCGAACGATCCGTCGCCCCGTTGCGGCGGATCGTAGCTGCCTTCGACGCGTCTTGTTTGCGAATTCACCGGCGCAGGGTTATACGCCTCCGCCGCCACCGAGGTAAGGTTCGATGCCTAAGATTGAAAGCAAGATGGACGTTTCGGCCGAAGGGGACATGACGAGCATGATCGACATGACCTTTCAGCTCATCGCGTTCTTCATGATCTTGATCAACTTCGCCGACGCCGAAGCGAGCCAAGAAATCAAGCTGCCGGCGAGCCAGCTCGCCATTCCGCCGGAAGCGCCGCCGGAAGATCCCATCGTCTTGCAGATGGACAAGATGGGAAACATTCTCTACTCGGCCGACGGCTTCGAACCGCTGGCGTTCGTCAAGAAGCGGCTCATCGTCAAACGCGATCTGATCACCAAGGCCAAGAAGAATCCTCAGACCGCGACCGTCATCATTCGGGCCGACAAAAACGTCGCCACGAAGTTCGTTCGTGAGCTTCTTGAAGCGTGCCAGGAACTCGGCTTTGAAACCTTCGCGTTCCGGGCCGCATCGGTGAAACCCACGTAGCCGACTGCACGGCTCGTTCGCCCACAGCTCCGTCATTAAAGTCCGCCTCGCAAGAACCCGACCGCCATGCCTAAGCGCCAAGACGTTAAAGCTCCGGAAAAGATCGACATCAACATGACGCCGATGATCGACGTCGTGTTTCAGTTGATGGCGTTCTTCTTGATGACGTTCAAGGTCGCCTCGACGGAAGGAGACTTCAATCTGAAGCTTCCCAAAGCCGAACGCAGCGCCGGCGCGGCCAACACGCAGACCGAAATGATAAACGTCGTCATGCGGGCCAACGCCCAAGGCGACTTGATGGTGATGCAGGTCGACGCCGCGCCGCCGGCCCGCTGGAGCAACGCGACCGACGCGATCTTGTTCTCGAACCTTCGCTCGACGATCGACAACAAGGTGTCGCAAGCCCGCGACGCGGGCCAAGAAGAGCCGGAAATCCAAATCGACGCCGACGACAACCTGCGGTACGAGTTCGTCATCAAGACGATCGACGCCGTGAGCGCGAAGTTCGACGCCGCCGGCAACTATCAGCAACTCGCGAAGAAGGTAAAGTTCGCTCCGAAGTGACGTGCGAACTCGCCGTCGCCCGAAGGCCGCCATGATCGCCCCCGGTTTCAAGCCGGGGGTTTTTTGTTGGGCCGTCGTCTTCGTCTTAGCCCCCGGCGAGTCGCCGGGGGCGGCGTCAAACGATTAACGACCTCGAATTCCAAACAACGCTGCCCCGGGCGGCTCGCCCGGGGCTAAGACAATCGGAGAAATAACTTCGCTGCCGCCGTGCGAATACTTGGGCATCTCGCGTACTCACCGAGGAGCCCTTCATGGAACGTTTACAAACCGCCGGCCGTGCCGCCCCAAGCAAGGTCGACGTGCAGCTGACGTCGATGATCGACGTCGTGTTTCAGCTCTTGGCGTTTTTTCTCGTGACGTTTCGCGTCGCCGCCGTGGAAGGAGACTTTCAACTCCGCCTGCCGAAGGCCGACCGCGTGCCCGGCAATTGCAGCCGAACGGAACGCTGCACGGTGCGCGTCGTCGCCGATGCGCAAGGCGAGTTGGACGTCTGGCGGCTCGACTCTCGGGCCTCGGGCAACAGTCGACGTTCGCTGCCTCGCCTGCGCGCCGAGGCTCTCAAGTCGATAAACTTCTCCCGCGAAGCCGGCCAAGAAGAACCGGAGTTCGAGCTGCGCTTCGACGATCGACTCCGCTACGAAGACGCGCACGCAGTGATTGAAACGCTCGGCGGCCCGGAGTTTCGCGGCGTGAAGCTGCGCATCGTGCGCGGCGACGAATAACGGGGACCTTGCGCCGACGTGAACGACGACAAAGCGCCTAGGCCGCCAAGCCGCTCGGCCGGCCGAAGTTGTGGCGGTGGTAGCGGTCGGCCTTCCAAATGATGCGCCGGGCCAAGCGTTTGGCCTCCGGCGTCAACTTCTTCAGGCCGAGGTATTGCTTGAAGAACCGCATCCGGTCGGTCTGCGTGACGCCGGGGATGTACGTCGAAAAGAGTAGCGCCCCGAGGTCCTTCACCTGCCAGCGCGAGAGCCGCGAGTGCAGCAGTCGGCCGAGATCAATCAGCGCCAAGTCGAAGTCTTCCGCACGGTCCGAATCGTCGCGCAAGAACATGTGGCAGACGTAGAAATCGCGATGGTAGAGCTTCTCGCCGTGCAGCCGGCGCGCCATGTCGACCATTCGCGCGATCAGCGCTCGCTTGCGCAGGCGGCGTCGCGGTTCCGGCATCCGCGCCAGCGGCCCGGGGATGTAGATGTGCAGCGGCATGTAGCCTTCCAACTCGCGCGTCGCCAGGATGCTGCCGCACGGGTGCGCCGGATCGGCGCCGGCGAAGACCGTCTCCGGTACGCGGATGCCGAGCGAGGCCGCCTTCTCTAGGAACGCCTGTTCCTGAGGGCCGGGGAACGACAACGCCGAGCCGAACATGCGCCGCCACCAGGGCAAGCGGAAGTGTTTCTTGACGTAGATGCTGAGCGTCTGACCGCCGACGTCGATGCGGTATCGGCCCGTCGAGCGGCCTTGCTTCTCGACGTAGTCGTCCGACGGGCGCAGGTTGGCCGCATCCTCGTACGACTCGACGGTCGCTTGGGCCAACTGCGGTCGATATTGCGGGTTAATCCAAAACATCAAGCACTCATCACAGGCACGACGGACAACATTTCGGACAAGCTCCGCTGGATCGGCGTTCGCGCGCTCCAGCCGCACTCGACGACCGTCTTCCGCGGGTCGCCGTAGACGTCGACGACGTCGCCGGCTTGCGGACGGTCGTCGGCGGTCTCGATCGGCGCCGCGACCTCGGCCGCTTGCAGCATCAGCTGCAGCAAGTCGCCCATCTGCCGCGAACAGCCGCTGCAGACGTTGTAAACTTCGTTCGGTCGCCCGTGCTCGAGCAGCAATTGATACCCGGCGACCGCATCGCCCACGTCGACGTAGTCGCGGCGATGATCGAGGCGACCGCAGCGGATTCGATCAATTTCGCCGCGCCGGTAGGCCGCGCGCTCGGCGCGGCTCATCTTCGGGAGCAGTGCGTCACCGTGCAGCGACACCACGAGCGCGCCGCCGGGCCCCGAGGCCCCCGGCACGGGCACCGCGAGGAACACCGGGTAGCGCTCCTCGCCCAGCGCGGGGAACGCGCGGAAGCGGTCGTGCGACGCGGCCCTCGCGGTGGA
>JAFLCO010000343.1 GCA_017303535.1 Planctomycetota bacterium | reverse complement strand
TTCCGGGCCAAATCAGGTTGAGATCTAAGCATTTCGGGGTGAGTCGCGAAGATGTTTGTTCGCTTCCGAATTTCAGGGAAACTGGCGGCTGGGCGGCTTTGGTCCTCGCCGTTCTCGTTGCTGTTCGGCGCCGGTTTCATTTTGAGCTTATTGCCGATCGCGAGCGCTTCGGCTGTGTCGGGCGACGACGTCTCCTTCAGTCGCGATATCCGGCCGATCTTGTCGGAGAATTGTTTTGCGTGTCATGGGCCGGACGAGAAGTCGCGCGAGTCCGGATTGCGGCTCGACTTAGAAGCTTCGGCCAAGCAAAACCGTGAAGGCACCACGGCCGTCGTGCCGGGAAAGCCCGAGGATAGCGCGATCATTCGCCGGATTGAAAGCACGGATCTCGACGAAGTGATGCCGCCGCCGCGGTTGCATAAGACGATCACCCCGCAGCAGCTCACGCTGCTTAAGCAGTGGATCAAGCAAGGTGCCCGTTGGGGCGGGCACTGGTCGTATGAGCCGGTGCGGCGTCCGGCCGTTCCGAACAACGGCCAGTCGAATGCCATCGACGCTTTTCTGGCCGAGCGATTGGTGCGTGAGAAGCTTTCCTTCGCGCCGGCGGCGGACCAGCAGACTTTGATCCGCCGCGTGGCGCTCGACGTGACCGGCCTGCCGCCGACGCTGGAAGACCTGTCGTCGCTTGCCAAAGCGCGGCCGGAGCAGATCGTGGCCCACTATCTCGCTCAGCCTGCGTTCGGCGAACATTGGGCTCGGCCGTGGCTCGATCTGGCTCGCTACGCCGACAGTGCAGGCTACCCGAGTGACCCGGGCCGCGAGATTTGGTCGTATCGCGACTGGGTCATTCGCGCTTTGAACTCCAATATGCCGTTTGATCAGTTCACGATCGAGCAGTTGGCCGGCGATCTGTTGCCGAGCCCGACCGACGACCAATTCATCGCCACGGCCTTTCATCGCAACACGATGACGAACAATGAAGGAGGCACCAGCGACGAGGAGTTTCGCACGGCCGCGGTAATCGATCGGGTCAATACGACGTTCGCCGTGTGGATGGGAACGACGATGGCCTGCGCACAGTGCCACACGCACAAATACGACCCGATCACGAACAAGGAATACTTCGAACTCTACGCGTTTCTCAATCAAACGGCCGACGCCGACAAGCGGGACGAGTCGCCCCTGCATGAATTGCTGAAGCCCGACACCAAGCAGAAGCGGGCGGCTTGGAAAACGGAACTTGCCGCTCTCGATGCAGCTTTGGCGAAGCCGAAGCCGGAGTGGCTGGCCGGCTTCGACGAATGGTTGAAGAAGAATCCGACCTTGGCCGATGCGAAACTTAAGGCGGCGGTCGCACTGGCTCCGGAGAAACGCAGCAAGGAGCAAGTGGCGCAGTTGCAGCAGCACTATGTGAAGAACGTTTCGCCGGCGAGCAAGGCGGAGCGTGAGCGCCGCGCGGCGCTTGAAAAACTTTTGGCCGAGACGAAGCCGGTGACCGTGCCGGTGATGGTGGAGCTTGAGCCGGCCAAGCATCGCAAGACGTTCGTGCAGTTGCGCGGCAACTGGCAAGCGCTCGGCGAAGAAGTGACGGCGGGCGTCCCTGCGGCTTTCCCGCCGCTCGCGAAAGATGCGCCCCGCAATCGGCTCACGCTCGCGCGCTGGCTGGTGAGTCGCGACAACCCGCTCACGGCTCGCGTCGCCGTGAATCGCATGTGGGAGGCCGTGTTCGGCGTCGGCATCGTGCGGAGCAGCGAGGAATTCGGCAGCCAAGGCGACATGCCGACGCATCCGGAGTTGCTCGATTGGCTCGCCGCCGAGTTTATGGAGAGCGGTTGGGACGTGAAGCACATGCTCGCGCTGATGTTGAACAGCCGCGCCTATCGTCAGACGTCGGCCGCTTCGCCGGAACTCGTCGAACGCGATCCCGATAATCGCTTGCTGGCGCGCGGGCCGCGGTTTCGGCCGGCGGGCGAACTACTGCGGGATCAGGCTTTGGCGGTGGCGGGGCTGTTGAGCCCGAAGATGTACGGCGCTCCGGTCCGTCCGCAACGGCCGAGCCTCGGGCTCAACACGGCCTTCGGCGGCGCCAACGACTGGCAAACCAGCCCCGGCGAAGATCGCCATCGCCGCAGCATTTACACCGAGGTGCGGCGCAACAGTCCGTACCCGAGTTTTAGTACCTTCGACGCTCCGAATCGCGAGGTGTGTACGATCCGTCGCGGCCGGTCGAACACGCCGCTGCAGGCTTTCGTCACGTTGAACGACCCGGTGTTTGTGGAAGCGGCGCAGGCTTTGGCTCGGCGAATCGTGAAGGAGGCGGGGCCCGCGCCGGAGGTCGGGCTGTCTTACGCGTTTCGCTTGTGCTTGGCCCGGGAGCCCAGTGAGAAGGAACTCGCGGTGCTCGGCGGCGTTTACGACGCAGCGATTAAGCTCTATCGCGACGATAAGAATTCTGCCGCGCAGTTGAGTGGCACGACACAGCCGAAGCCTGAGGCGAACGATTCCGCTGCAGCGGATCAAGATATCGCGGTCGCGGCGGCGTGGACCACGGTCGCGAACGTCCTACTCAATCTCGACGAATTTCTCATGCGCCGCTAATGACGCGGCCGCGTTACCACCATGAAGCACGACTCCATGCATCCTCTGCGCGAAGCGCAGCTTCAAGAGCGAACGCGCCGGCAGTTTCTGGCCGGGGCCGGGCAATTTAGCCTCGGTGCGATCGCGCTCGAGGCGTTGGCCCAGGCCGAGATGCCGCGCCGTGCGCAGGCTTCCGCTTTAGGCGTCGGCGAACCCCTCGCGCCTCGTCTGCCGCCGCAAGCCGCGAAGGCTAAGCGGGTTATCTACCTGCACATGTCGGGCGGCCCGCCGAATCTCGATATCTTCGACGGCAAGCCGGAGCTTGTGAAACGCAACGGCGAGCCCTGCCCTGATTCCTTTCTCAAGGGTCGCACGTTCGCCTTTACCACCGGCGTGCCGAAGCTCATGGGCTCGCCGCGGACGTTCAAGAAATACGGCCGGGCCGGAATTTTGATGAGTGACGCCGTGCCCAACTTTCACGGCCTGGCGGACGACATCACGCTCATCCGCTCGATGCATACGGACCAGTTCAACCACGCGCCGGCCGAACTGCTGCTGTTCACGGGCCATCCGCGGCAAGGGCGTCCGTCGTTGGGGTCTTGGGTCACCTATGGCCTCGGGTCCGAGAACCAGAACTTGCCTGGCTACGTCGTCCTCATTTCCAGCGGCGTGCAACCGAGCGGCGGTCAAGGTTGCTGGGGCTCCGGCTTCATTCCCTCGGTATTTCAAGGCGTGCAGTGCCGCAGTCAGGGGGATCCGGTACTCTTCGCTTCCGACCCGCCCGGGATGTCGCGCGACTTGCGCCGTACGACGCTCGACGCCCTGCGCACGCTCAATGAGCTTCAGCATTCCGAACTCGGCCATCCGGAGACGGCGACGCGGATCGCTCAATACGAACTCGCGTTTCGGATGCAGACCAGCGTGCCCGAGGTGATGGACATCAAGCGGGAGTCGCAAAAGACGCTCGACGCCTACGGCGCCAAGCCGGGTGAAGCGAGCTTTGCCAACAACTGTCTGCTCGCGCGGCGACTCGTGGAACAAGGCGTTCGCTTCGTTCAGCTTTTCGACTGGGGCTGGGATTTTCACGGCACCGGCCCCCGCGAAGACATTCGCGACGGGCTCACGCAGAAGATGGCGGTGACCGACAAGCCCGTCGCCGCGCTCGTCAACGATTTGAAGCAACGGGGACTGCTGGAAGATACGCTGATCGTCTGGGGCGGCGAGTTCGGGCGGACGCCGTTTCGCGAGGGGCGAACGGCCGGCGGCGCGGTGCTGGGCCGCGATCACTACCCCGATTGCTATTCGATGTTTCTGACCGGCGGCGGCGTGAAGGCCGGCTTCGATTACGGCCGTACCGACGAACTGGGCTTCGCCGTCGTCGAAAACAAGGTGCACGTGCATGATTTACAGGCCACGATCTTGCACTTGCTTGGCTTCGATCACGAGCGGCTCACCTATCGTTTCCAAGGCCGCGACTACCGGCTCACCGACGTTCACGGTCATGTGGTGAACGACATTCTCGCTTAGTTCGTAACGGTCGTTGCCAAGCCCATGATTCAAACGCTCTGCCGTCTTACGCTGATCTTAATCGGGCTAAGCACGACGTCGCATGCCGCGCAGCTCACGTTAACCTCGCCCTCCGACTTCCAGGTCGTGCAGCGGTCGAGCCCCGGTAAGGGACTGTTGCGGATTGTCGGCGAACTCTCCGAGGATGTTGCGGCGACCGACTTCTCGATCGAAGCGCGACTGACTGCGGACAAGCAACAAACGCCTTGGCTCCGCGTCGGCGGTTCGGTTTCAGGCAAGAAGCTGGCGGGCACGGTGGAAGCGCCGGCGGGTGGTTGGTGGAAGCTCACTGTGCGCGTCGTGCGGGTCGGTCAAGAAGTCGCCGTCGGAGAAGTGCCTCATGTCGGCATCGGCGAAGTTTTCGTGGTTGCCGGTCAATCCAACTCGGCGAACTACGGGGAGGAAAAACAGTCGCCGACGTCGGGCCGTGCGGCGGCGTTCGACGGCGCCAAGTGGCAAATCGCCGAAGACCCTCAACCCGGCGCCGGCGGAAAGGGAGGAAGTTTTCTCCCTCCATTCGCCGATGCGATCGTCGCAAAAGAAAACGTCCCGGTGGGAATCGTCGCTTGCGGAATCGGCGCGACGAGCGTGCGCGAGTGGCTGCCGAAAGGTGCGAGCTTTCCAAATCCGCCGACGATCGAAAGCCGCGTGCAGCAACTTCCCGATGGTCGCTGGATGAGCCGCGGCGAGGCCTATGCGATGCTCGTCGCACGGATGAAGTCGCTCGGCGTCGGCGGTTTTCGCGCCGTGCTTTGGCACCAAGGCGAAAGCGATGCGAATCAGAAGGATTCGACGCGTACGCTCCCCGGAGAACAGTATCGCGACTATTTGGCGAAGATCATTCGCGACTCGAGGAGAGATCTCGGCTGGGATGCGCCGTGGTTCGTGGCGCAGGCGAGCTATCATGTACCCGGGGATGAAGGAAGCGACGATATTCGCGCCGCACAGGCGGCGCTTTGGAATGACGGGCTCGCACTTCCGGGCCCGGACTCCGATGCCCTAAAAGGCGCACTGCGAGAACGGGGCGGCGCCGGGGGGCATTTCAGCGGGCCGGGGCTTCGCGAACACGGCGCGCAATGGGCCGCGAAGGTTCTGCCTTGGCTCGACGATCAATGGACGTCGCCTCGCAAAATCGACTCCGGTACGCAGTGGAGCGAATACCTGCAACTGCCCGAGTGTCATAGCCTCGGCTGGGTGCGCGCGAACGTGCAAACGAAAGACACGGCGAGTTGGAACGGCGTGCTTGACGAAGCGAAGTGGGGGACGCCGTCGCCCGAACAGGCCGTGGCTCGCAATTGGGATTGGAATGTGAGCGACGAGCAGTGGCGCGAGGCCGTCGCGCAGAAGAGCGAAGGCCCGCGCGAGGAAGTACGGTTCGATTTTTGGTTGCCCGACGATGTCGCCGTCGTTCGCGGCGTCGTCGTCATTTCAGGGCACGGCAGCGGCGAGCATTTATTTAAGCGACAAGACCTGCGAGCGCTGGCCGCCGAGCATCGGCTGGCGCTGTTCAAGTTCGTCGGCAACCCGATGCAGCGAGGCTTCTGGCCGCAAACTCTACTGCTGGATCGGCTCGCTGCGTTCGGCGAGAAGTGCGGCCATTCTGAACTAGCGTACGCCCCGCTCTTCCTCTACGGCCATTCCAACGGCACCGGCTTCTCGGCCGTGTTTCCGTCGTACTTGCCGCAGCGAGTTTGGGGTTGGGTTTCGATGCGGCCGGGGACGACGTTTCAGGCGTACCAGCCCGCGGCGGCGCAGGTGCCGGGGCTCGTCATCTTCGGCGAGGACGATCACTTTCTGGCGCGACCGTCGCGAGAAGAAAACCTCGCCGTCGTGCCGGCCATGCGAAAGAATCACGGCGCGGTTTGGAATTTCGCCGTCGAACCGAAGACGGGCCACGGCCCGGGAGAAAAGACGTGGCCGCTGGTGTTTTCGTTTTTGCGGCACACGCTGGCGGCCCGCGTTCCCGCGGAGGCCGACGCTCGGCGAGGGGCCGTCAAGCTAAAGATGCTTTCCGTCGAACAAGGCTATCTCGGCGGCAATTGGGACTCGACGCGAGGCGGCTACCAAACTCTACCGACCGCCCCGTACGCCGAGTTCGAGGGCGACAAATCAACGGCCTCCTGGCTCATCAACGCCGCCTACGCCGCCGACTGGCAAGCTTTCCAACGCGACGGCCATGTCACCGCAAAGACGACGACGCGCAATTCCGAATAAAGTCTTGCTTGCGGCGGACTCGTTCACCAAGACAAGCTGCCGGGCCCGCGCGGTTTAGCGCCCTGCGCTTAAAGGCAGAATGAGCCCGTCGCCGCCGCCAAGCGGAATGCGATTCAGCTCGGCTCTTTTCGTCGTCGGCGTAACATCGCGGACGTACTCGTGGCACGTGACGCACGTCGAGGTTAAGTGCTGATACGTATAGAACGCCCCTTCCGCATTCTTGTCGTTCGCCAGTCGCATCAATTTCTCGGACAGCCGGCGAAATTCCGCGCTGTAATGATCGTAAACGGCGTCCTGCTTGGCGGAACGCCATTCGTCGATGTCGTGCAGTTGTCGAGCGCCGCGTTCGATCAACTCAAAATCGCCGTACATGATCCCCTCGAGGGTTTGTTGTGCGGCGGCCAGTTTCGCGCGCATGAGAATCGCATCACGCGCTTCCTCTTTAGCGGGATCGGCGGCACGGCTTCCCAGC
>JAFLCO010000342.1 GCA_017303535.1 Planctomycetota bacterium | reverse complement strand
GGACTCAAGATGTAGAGCACCGACAAGACGATGATGAGCCAACGGGGCATGACAAGTGTCTCCTGTTTGACGGCGGTTTCGCTCCCCGAGAATTACGCTCCCGCCGCCGTTTCCTTGTAAAGATTTTTGCGTCGACTAGTATCTGCCCAGCGCAATGTGATCCTGTCCGCCGCGATCGCTGGGCGCTTACGCCGAGTCGCTCATAAAGTCGCCGCCGAGCAGCCGGCGCAACTTGCCGCGAATCCGCGAGGCCAGCGCGGGAATCGTCGTCGGCGCCAACCCGAAGCGGGCGGCGACGCGCTCGCGCGGCCAATCCAACCAGTAGAGGGCCAGCATGAGCCGCCGCTCGCGAGCCGCCAGTTTTCGCAGCGCCCGCCGGAGCTTGGCACGTCGGTCCGCTGCCGCCGCCTGGCAGTTCGCGGGTCGCTCGGCAACGTCGCTCTCCAATGGTTCAACCGGACGCCGCCGCCGCTTTCGCAGCTGATCGATGCACAGATTGCGGAGCGAGGTGCGAGCGAACGCGGCGGGATTTCGGTTCGGATCGATGCCGGCGAAGTCGCCGGCGAGCAGTTTGACGTAAAAATCTTGGCGCGCGTCGAGCGCATCGTGTTCCGCATTGCGGTGACCGCGCCCCAGCAGTACGCGGCGGCAGTAGTTGTGAATGGCTTCGTCCGGCAGTTCCGCGAACGGGTTCGCGCGGCGAGAAACGGAAGTCGTTTCTCCCGGTCGTCGCGGACCGATCGCCGTCTCGGTAGGAAACGGCTTGTTGCGATCCGAACAGGCGTCTTCGCTTCTTGATCGGGGCGGCATCGGCATTCCTCGGGTTGGAAAAAGGGGAAATTCGTCCGTTACCGAAAGAGAGACCGGATGTTCCACGTCGTTTTGGTCTTTCTCTCCATGTTTTTTGGGGATTACGGGCGGAAGCCGGCGGGACTCGGTGCTTGACTTTTCCGGCAGGGAGTGGCAACGTCCCGCTGAAGGGACGTGAACGGAATGGATGGAGAGAAACCGAGCAGCGAGGGATCAGAACGCGCCGACCGCGCGAATCGCCTGAACGGAGCCGCGCTCCTCTTTCGGCTGCAATCGTTGCGAGGATACTGTCCGGGAAGCGATTTCTGGCGGTTCGCTCTGCCCGCGTATGAACAGAAGCCGCCGGGCCCGGCGTTCGTGGAAGAGTACGAAGGCGTTCCCGAGCGCGCCGCCCGGGAAATCGACGGCGTGCTCATCGACTGGCTCTCCGACCGCCTCACGGGCGGAGAAGCCGCTCGGGAATTGCTCGAGATGCGCAAAACCTTATGTGAGCTGCGCGATACGTTTCCCGCTGACGACGTCATCGCGATCTCGGCCGATGAACTCGCCGGACTGCTGCAAGAACTGAGCGACGCCGTCCAAACGGAAGGGCGGCGCGAGGCCGCGCTCCGCTCTCTCCAAGAATTGAGACAGGACGCCGAGTTAATCCCGTCGCCGCCGGGAAGAAACGCGCCGCGCCGGTGACGTTTCGCAAGTCGTTTCCCGGAAATAACTTGCCCCTGAGTCTTACGCTGGTTGAAATTTCTCAAAAAATCGAGCGAATTCTTCCCACAACGAGCCTTTCGAGTCGGTCTTACTCTTGAAGCTCGGCGAATGACAGGAGCGAGGAGCGCGAAAATGAATGAGCCGCTGCCCGATTGGCGCGAGGTGTTCCCCGACGACCGGCGCGTCGATTTATTCCTCGAATCGCTTGATCACGACTCCGGCCCGTATCGGCGGATTCTGAACACGCATCTGGAGTTCGCCGACGTTCCCGACGTCTCGGACGCCCGCCTAAAGCATCTTCAATACGAACAACTGCTAAGTTACCTGGCCCGCTCGCCCGAGATGGACGCCTGGGTCCGTCAACAGCCGGCGGATGCCGGGCGATCACGTCAACCGCTCGTCCTGCTCGCGGCGGTGTCACAATCCCTTGCCGAGCACATCGGCGGGCGTCAGCAGTCGACGCGGGGCTACTCCGCCGCGACGGCGGCGACGGGCCTGACAATCGATGACTCGGCCTTCACGGAACTTAGACAGCTGGGGAGCGTAGAGTCGCCGAAGGACGGCAACGGCCCCGCGCCGCGCGTGAAAGGGGCGACGAACACTTCGGCGAAGGGGGCGTGCGGCGCGGTAGATGAAGCGGCGGCCTCGCCCATTCGCACGTTGGAAGCCGCGCTCCAAGTGCTTCGCGACCCGATCATGCGCTGGCCGGGTCCGCCTGAGGAGACGGTTCCGCCGGAAGCGCCCTTCGACCAGCGCGTCGAGATACTGAGGAGCACGCTGTTTGCAGCGATCGAAAAACGACTTACGGATTTACCGCGGCGGAATGAAGTCGGTTATCGGCAAACGGAGACGGCATTGCTGACTGCGGCGGCGATCAAAATCGCTCGGAGTAAGGACCGGATTGGCATTGAAAACATCTATGCGATCTTGTCGCACGAAATCATCCGGCATCAACTGCCCGAGCTGATGATCTGGCAGCGTCCGCGTAAAAATGCGCCGCAGTTCGTACCTTATAATCCCGCCGTTCACGACCGTCAAATTCCCGACGAAGATGTCGCGGAGCGAAGCGAACAATGGCAATGGCTGAAGAAATCCATCCGGACGCTTGAGCCGGTACGTCGTGAGATCATGATCGCCCGCATCGTGGATGGGATCGGCCAGATCTACTACTCGTTGAAAGTGTACCTGCGGTTGGGCGGCCCGGCCTTGAGTCACGAGCAAGTTCGCGAGCAACGTCGTCAGGCGGAGGCGGACTTGCAGCGATTGATCTGCGACTACGACAAGTAACTGCGTTTTGGATAATTCTCCCCACGACAAGCTCGCACTACGGAAGTAAACAGATGACGACGATTCCGGACGAGGCGGTTTGGTGCGACGACGAACTGCCGTCCTTGGCACGAGTGCTGAAGGTCGCCGCCGGGCGCGAGGCGTGGTCGGCGACGGAACTGGAGATCCGTGCGCGCAAGCCCGCCTGGCACGTCCGCGAGGCGCAAGGCCATTTGGCGCTGGCGATGCTCGTTGATTCGCCGACGGCGGCGACGACGCGGCTCAAGGAGGCGTTGGAATGTGTGCGGCGCATGCCGAATCGACGGATGAGAGAGGCCGCCTGTCGCTACTTGCGGACTTTTTTGTCCGTCGACCTGCAGCCGCGTTTCGACCAGTTGTCGCAGGCGGATCGGGCCGCGACGCGACGGCGAACGTTTCTCACGGCCGGCTGCGCCACGGCGGCGGCAGCGTCCGGCTTAGTCGTGTGGTTGAGCTATTTCCGACAAAACGCTCCGCAGACCTCCGCCGCCGCGCCGCCGCTGTTGGTGCTGCTCTTCCCCACAAATACGCCTAAGGGCGTAGGTAAAACCTACTATGCCGACGACGTACTTCACTACCGGCGCTCGGTCACCACGAGGCGACGCTTCCTGTGGCTAGTCACGGTCGATGAGGCGCAAGCGTCCATCCGAGATTATGTCGAACGTCCCGACCAAACTCCGCAAACGGTGCAACTCGAAACCAAACGAAAATTCGACGCGCGGGACTGTTGGGAATTCTTTATCATCGTCGTCGCCGACGAGCCGATTTTGCCGCGTCCGGTCGAGCCGGATCGAGGCGCGGTGAAACTGGCGTGGACCGACGAAGAGCGTCAGCAACTGCAGGCGTGCGGAGCGGACGAGGCGGCCGCCGCGAAGCTTGTCGCGACGAGGCTGGAAGCCGAATATCGTCAACGCGTCGAAGTCTTCGTCAGCAGCGTCCGCCGCGAGTCGACGGTTCGCTGACCGCGCCGCATACGGTAAGACTTCCTCTTCCTCATCACTCCCAACTGCTCATAACAAGTCCATGAAAACCTGCGTTTTGTTCCTTCCAAAAGTTTCTGTCGGCGAGTTCGGAGTCGGCGCGTGCCCGGCGGGTTTTATCCGCCGTGTCGTCGCCGTCGCCCTGACGTTGATCTGCGTCAGGCACTCCGCCGCTCTCGCCGCGCCGCCGGCGGCCGCGCGCCCCGACGCGCCGGTGGCGATTTTGGTCGCGGCCAAGAACTATCCTCGGGAACCCCTCAAGAACTCGGTCGACTCGACGATCCGGCTGGCGGCGGCGCTTGCCCGCAACGGTTACGGCGTGACGCTCGTCACCGACGGGCCGCTCGACGAAGAAGCCAAGGCGAGTTTAGCGCTGGTGCCGCCGGAAGATCGTCGCGTCGCGGTGACCGCCGCGGAGGTCGACGGTCTGCTCGACGACTGGTTGACGCGACACTTCGGCGACAAGCGGAAGCGGGCTTGCTTCGGACTGTGCTGTTTCTCCGGGCACGGCGAAACGCGTCCCGAAGGGACAAGGAAAATTCCGTACTTTTTGGCGCGCGACGACGAGTCCGGCACCGGCGGCGTGAATCTCAATCGTTTGAAAGCCCGGATCGGCGAGTCCTGGCTCCCCGTGGTCCTGCTCGTCGACACCTGCCGGACGGAAGCCGTTGCCGGCGGTGACGCTGCGGCGGAACCGGCCGCGGTCAAGAGAAAAACGCTGAGCACGAAGGAGGCGGCCGGACTGTCGCAGAGCGAATTGGTCACCGCCCTCCGCACGTCGCCGCTCACGCCGATCGATGCGGATGCCGTTACCCCGGTCACGACGCTGTGGGCCACGACGGAAGGAGAGGAGGCGGACGACGACGTCGATTTCTTTTCGCTGTTGGCCGAAGGTCTGGAACCAGGCACGTCGGATCGGATGATGTTCCGGGCGCGCGAGTATCGGGGAGCGGGGAAGCAGATCGCCAATCGGGACGCTTCACTGCTGGAGAGCGAAGCCGACCTGTCGCTGTACACCTGGTTCGTCTATGCGGCCTCGCTCTCGCAACTGGCTCATGAGTTCAAATACAATTGCACGATCGATGAAGGGTACGTGGCCGTGACGATGTTATGCGCTTCGCTCAACAAGAAGAAGGCGTTGGGCCCGCCGGACTTTAACCTGACCTATCATCTGCGGTTCCCCTTCGTCGGCGGATTGGCCGTCCAGCGCAACGTTCACGGGCTGTCGTATTCCGCACCCGCGCAGCGCGGCTATGGCGCCGCCTTCTTCGCCGAACCGATCGAATGGACGGGCATGAGTTTGGGGCTGGAACTGACGCCGACGCGCGCGGGCGCGCAGCCGGGCGAACTGTTCGACCTCCTGATTCAGCCCGGCGACAACCTCGGCGGCACGTTCTTGTCCCCCGAGTGGAACGTCGCTCGCGCGTTGCCTTACAACCAAACGACGCGAATTCTCATACCGCTCGAAGGGGCCGTCGGGCAGGCGTTCAAGTCCTTGGCGCTTTCCACGGACCCGAGCAACCCGGCGGGCTGGCCGCGCGACGCGGCGGTGAACGTGTCGCAGATTCTCTTGGTCAACAATCAGACCGGACAGGTCGTGCAACGCCCCGTGGCCGTGGGCGAAGTGGAATTATTGTCGCGGTGGTGGGACAAGGACGTGCTCGCGAAGCACGACGGAGCGGTCGTAACGTGCCGCCGCGAAAAGGCCGGCTTGCAACGCAAGACGGTACTTTCGATCACAGATGCTCCGCTGGCCGGAATCGGCGGGATGCTCTACGCCGCGCCGTTTGTGGATAAGACGCGCCAGCAGCTGGAGGTCGTCGTCGGCGACATTCGGCCGCGGGCCGACGCCGCGAACAACGCCGAAGTCACGCTCACGCTGTGGAGTGAAGATCGGGAACTCGCGTCGGTCGTGCTCAAGCGATCCGGCCGGCAATTGTTTCCGATCGCCGACAGCGGCTTTCCGGAGTACCTGAGCATCCTCGGCAGCGATGCGGCGACGATCGAACTCTCCCGCGTGGCGCTGGTCCCCGTCGGCAAAAAGTGACTCGCGCGGCCGCCGCCCCCGGTCAGTTGTTCGGCAGCGGCCGGATCGGGTTGGGATTAAACGTACCCGCTTTGCTCAAGTCGGCGTCGGGGGGCGGCGCGCTCAGCGGCACGAGCAATTCGTACTGCGTATTAAATTTTGTCAGGAGTTGCGGACCTCGCTCGACGATGCCGAGCAAGAGCTCGTGAATTCCGACGACGGTCACGGCCGTCGGTTCGCCGGACAGACTGGACACCGTGAAAAACAAGTCCTCGGGCGGCGACGACAGAAAGTATTGGATCGCCTTGAACGGGACGGGAATCACGAACGGAGCTTTCCGCCCGGGGCGCAACAGGAATTCGCTTTTTCCGTCGCCGTAGATCAACCGGCCCTCGTGCAGCAGCAGCATCGTCACGCGAAACTGATAACGGTCGGGCGGCAGGCCGGCGATCATCTTGGACGTATCGAAGTCGAAGCCGGCGGCGAATTCGGGAAACAGATTGATGCCTTGGCGACTGAGGGCGCAGCCGGCGATTGGGACGGGTTCGTCCCCGGCCGACTCCAGCTCGACCTGCAGGGCCGCGCCTGCGCCGAGATTTCCGGTCAAAGCGATTTCCGAACATGACCCGGTAAGTTTTTTCATCGACCGTCTCCGGCGCTGGGTGTGCGGCTTCCTTTCCTCAGCTTAGCAAGTCGTCGAGTCGGCGGAAACGGCGGTCGACGCGTCGCTGACCAGCCGGTGCTCAAGGGCCATTTCGCGCAGCGCACAAGCCGACCGAAGGCGGAGGAATTTTGTCGCAACGCGGGGCGAGTCCGGGCGTATTCCTGGTGATGACGCGGCCCGCCCTCCGCGGGCGTCGCAGTTCCCCGTTGGTTCTTCGTTGCCCGGCAAGGTGTCCCGCATGAATCGCGTCTACTCGCTCGTGACCTGCGCGTTCGTCGGCTATGTGGCTTACACGCTCGCGATTCATCACGGCACGCGCTGGGAGTTCGGAGCCTACGGACTGCCGCAGCCGCTGCTGGCGGCC
>JAFLCO010000341.1 GCA_017303535.1 Planctomycetota bacterium | reverse complement strand
GGGCCGTACCGTGACCTTCGAAGCTTGTGAAGCCGACCTTGTCGAGATCGATGACGATGGTTCGCGTCACGAGATAGTCGCCGCGGGCGAAGTCGAGCGTCCCTTCGCCGTCGTTAAGGGCGTGCTCGATTGCGGCCGTGTCATCCGTTTTGCCGTCGCCGGCGGCGCCGAAAGTATGAACGTCGGTCATGGGAGATAGTGGGCAGGAGGCAGGGGGTAGGAGGCAGAAAGAACGCGGACAGCGAGCCGGGAGCGTGAGCGTGAGCGGCCGGAGTCGTGCGACGTCGCGCTAGGTGAGGTCCGTAACTTCGAACGTGAATTCGACTTCCACCGGAGCATTGAGTGGGAGGGCATTCACGCCGACCGCGGCCCGTGCGTGTTTGCCGGCTTCACCGATGAGGTCGACCAAGAGTTGGCTGGCGCCGTTGGCGACTTGCGGTTGTTCGTAGAACGTGTCGTCGCTTTGCACGAACACGCCGACGCGGACAACCTTCACCAGCCGACCCCAATCGCCTTGCAACTCCTCTTTGAGAATCGCCAGACCATTGAGCACGCACTGCCGCGCACACTCTTGAGCTTGTTCCAAATCGACGACCGACGGTACTTTACCGGTCGATAGCAATTTGCCGGCCGCCATCGGCAACTGACCGCTGACGACGACGAGGTTGCCCGTGCGAACGCAGGGAATATAAGCCGCAACCGGTTTGGGAGCGGCAGGCAGCGTGAGACCGAGATTGGCGAGGCGGGCTTCGATGGACATGGCGTTTTTAGGGAGTGTTGGTGGTTAACGTCGCGGTTCCGGAATGTTGAAGTATTCTAACGCCGGCTGACCGGCCAATACGAGAGTTACGTCGCGACAAACGGCGTCGATCACTCGTTCTTGAGCTTCGAACGTGAACGCGCCCAGGTGCGGTAGCAGGATCACGTTCTGGAGCGCGTCGAACTCCGACGGTGCCGGGGGTTCGGTGCGGCGTACGTCGAGCGCTGCCCCGGCGATCTTATGATCTTTCAAACCCGACAACAGCGAGGCTTCGTCGACGACTTCGCCGCGCGAGGTGTTGATCAGAAGCGCCGAGTGCTTCATGCGGGCAAGTCGGTCGGTATTGATCAGGTTGTTCGTGTCGGGTGTGAGCGGCACGTGCAAGGTGACGACGTCGGCTGCCGCCAGCAATTCTTCCAGCGGCAACAATCGCGCGTCGAACTTGGCGAGAGCCGGAGCATCCGACGCAAGCAGGGCATCAGCGGCGACGATCTTCATGCCGAACGCTTGAGCGCGCTCGGCCGTCAGTTGCCCAATGCGGCCGAAACCGACAATGCCAAGCGTGCGGCCGGCGAGTTCCGTCCCCATATACCGCTGCCGATTCCAGCCGCCGGCGATCGCATGGGCATGCGCCTGCGGAATATGCCGCGCTAGCGCGAGCATGAGGCCGACGGCCAGTTCCGCGACGCTCACGGCATTGGCCGCCGGCGTGTAGGAAACAACGACGCCGGCCGATGTGGCCGCGGCGACGTCGATATTGTCGACGCCGACTCCTGCACGGGCCACGATCTTCAGATGCGGTGCGGCCGCGAAAAGTTCGGCCGTTACCTTGGTCTGATTGCGCACAATGAGCGCGCGGGCTTCGACGAGCGCCGCTTGGAGTTCGTCCGGCGATTGCCAAAGGTGCGGACTATAAAGCACGTCATGCTCATGCCGCAGCCGATCCATCGCCGCGCCGATGATGTTCTCGCTGACGATGATTTCGGGCATGGTTCTGGTTCCCCCTCATCCGGCCCTGCGGGCCACCTTCTCCCGCGAGGGGAGAAGGGAATCGCAGTGCATTACAATCCCGCGTAATCAATCGGCTGCGTGCAGTCGAGCGTTGCGTCGGCGGGCGGGAGTTCGTATTTCAGGCCGCTCGCGCAATTGAAAAGCACACATGATTCGCTCTTGCTGATGCGCCCTGATTGGACCTCTTGCTTGTAAGCCGCATACGTCGCGGCTCCTTCCGGGCACATCAAGAAACCTTCGCGCTGGGCGACTTCGGCCCGTGCAGTAAGGATGGCATCGTCATCCACGGCCACGGCGAAACCGCCCGACTCGCGCACGGCGCGAAGCATCAAGAAGTCGCCGACTGCCACCGGCACGCGAATGCCTGAGGCGACCGTGTGGGCGTTCGGGAACAATTCGGCGAACTCGGCTCCCTGCTCATAGGCACGCACGATCGGCGCACAGCCCGTCGCTTGCACGGCGACCATTCGCGGAAGTTTGCCGGTGATCCAACCGATCGATTGCAGTTCTTGGAAAGCTTTCCACATGCCGATCAGGCCGGTTCCACCGCCGGTCGGGTAGAGAATGACGTCGGGAAGTTGCCAATCGAACTGCTCGGCCAGCTCCAGGCCCATCGTCTTTTTGCCTTCGATCCGATACGGCTCCTTCAGCGTGGAGAAGTCAAACCATTGCATCGGTTCCTTTCCCTGCCCGACGATGCGGCCGCAGTCGTTGATCAGCCCGTTGACGCGGTAGACTTTCGCGCCTTGGGCGGCGATCTCGCGAACGTTCACCTCGGGCGTGTCGGCCGGGCAGAAGACGAACACTTCCATGCCGGCTCGCTTACCGTACGCCGCCAGCGCCGCACCCGCGTTGCCGTTGGTCGGAATGGCGACCCGCTTGACGCCGAGTTCCTTCGCCATACTCACGGCCACGCACAGCCCGCGCGCTTTGAACGACCCGGTCGGCAGACGGCCTTCGTCCTTGATGAACATTTCGCCGTCGCCGGTCTTGAGTGCGTCACAGGGGATGAGCGGCGTGAGAACTTCGCCGAGGCTGACGATGTTCTCCGTCTTGCGCACCGGAAGAAACTCGCGATAGCGCCAAAAGTCGGCGGGACGCTGTTTGAGATCGTCCTTCGAAACGGCGCGAGCTGCAGCCGCGAGATCGTACCGCACCAAGAGCGGCCGCCCGACTTGCGAGAGTCCGTGCAGTTTGTCGGCTTCGTACCGATCACCTTTCAGGCCGCACTCAAGATGCGTGACAAACGTCGGACGATCGGTCGTCAGATTTTCGAGATGATGCATAATTCGACGCCGCCTTAGGCTTCCGGGAGCGGCTGATTCTTAGTTTCAGGCAGGAAGACGATAACGATCAATCCAAGCAGATAAGAACTGCTCAACAGCGTGAGCGCCGTCGGTAGCGACAATCCGGGCAACCCTTTGACGTAACCGGCCAGCGGCACCATGACGGCCGAAATGATTCGTCCGCCGTTGAAGCAAACGCTCGCGCCAAGCGCTCGCAATTGTGCCGGGAACAACTCGGGAAAGTACACGGCATAGCCCGCATGCATGCCGAAGGTGAAAGCGCCGTAAAACGGCAGGATCCAAAGCAGTTGGTTGTAGGTCTGCGGCAGGAAGCAAGCCAACGGCACGATGGCCAAGCCCGCAAGGTGAGCAAAGACAAAGGCGCGCCGCCGACCGAGCCACTGGCAAAGCGGGCCGAAGAGAATGAGTCCGATGCCGCCGCCCGTGGCCTGCACGATGCTGTAAGCGAACTTGGCCTTGGCCGCGGCGTCGGGCTTGGAGTAGCCGTCGCGCATCGCGAACTCTCGGGCCAGGTCTTGGCCGGCGACCGTGACGGCCCAGAACGTCGCCAAGCCGACGGCCGCCAGCAGGACGCCGGCAATCGCGCGGCCGCGCCAACGGACGTCGCCGAACAAATCGACAAGGCTCCCCCTGCGAACGGCGCCGGCCGACGTCGAGGCTTCGGCTTGCACGACCGCCTCAGGCTCTTTGATGCTCGCGCGTACCCAGAGAATTAGTAGCGCCGGCAATACGCCGACTAGATAAGCGTAACGCCACTCCGCACCGACGATCAGTGCCACGATCCCGGCCAGCCAAGTTCCCAAAGTGCTGCTGCCGTGGAAAATACTCGAGGCCTGCGCTCGAGCATGCACCGGGAACACTTCGGAAACCATCGCCGCCGCCACGGCCCATTCGCCCCCGATTCCCATCGACACGAGGAACCGCAGGATGCCGACTTGCCAAAGGTCCTGAGCAAAGTACGTCAGTCCTGAAAAGATCGAGTACATCAGAATGGTGACGATCATCGTCGGCTTGCGCCCCCAACGATCGCCCAACATGCCGAAAAGCAAACCGCCCGTCATTCCGCCGGCCAAAAATATGCCTAGGAAGACGTCGCCCAATTGCTTCTTAAGCTGCTCTTTCGCTGCGGGCGACTCGGCAACGACAAGCTCGTTGAGCATGTCTTCGCGCGTGGTGTTGTAAACTTGCCCCTCGTAGACGTCGAAGATCCAGCCCGCTGAAGCGATAACCAGCACGAGCCATTGGTAGCGCGTGACGCCGTGATACCAGCGGAGCGGCGTTTGCGATGAAGTCGATGCGGCCATAGCGGCGAGCGCGAACAGCGAGCCGGTAGGGTGAGCAACCGGAGTCGAAGCGGCGCGAGTTTCTCGAAGGGGCGGGAATGCGAAGCTCGGAGCATACCCGAGCGGCCGGCCTGTGCCAAACTATGTGACGATGATGACACGCGAGCGTTGGTTGCGGCGTCGCAAGCGGGTGCCTAAAGTAGAGCGATCCTTCCCGCCTGGAGCACACGCCTCATGTCGCTTTCGATCCCGCTGCGGCTGTTTGCCGCCGTTTCATTTGTGTTCGCGTCGATTTGTCTTTCGAGTTCCAACGCATCGGCCGAACCGGCGAGGCCGCGGCTCGTTGTCGTCGTAAGCATTGATCAGTTTCCGTATGAGTATCTGTCGCGAATGCGAAAAGGCTTCGCGGAGGACGGATTCTTCAACTCCGTGAGCCGCGCAGGGGCGACGTTCACCGAGTGTCATCACGCCCATGCTTTCACCATCACCGGGCCCGGTCATAGCGTGCTTTGCAGCGGGGCGTTTCCCAGCACGACGGGGATCATCGACAACGACTGGTTCGATCGGACGACCGGTAAGACGATGTATTGCGTGAGCGACCCGTCGGTGCGAATGGTCGGTGCGGCGGGGGACAAAGCGATGTCGCCCAAGAATTTGGAGATCGGCACCGTCGGCGACCAGATCAAGCTGGCGACTAACGGCCGCGGTAAGGTGCTCGGCGTGGCGCTGAAAGACCGCGCTTCGATTCTCATGACCGGCCACATGGCCGACGCCGCCTACTGGCACGACGCCGACGCGCATGCCTGGGTCACCAGCACCTACTACCGCCCCGCCCTGCCCGACTATCTGCGGGCTTACAACGACAACAACCTCGGCGCAGCCTACGGCGGCCAGGATTGGAACCTATTGCTCGAAGAAAAGCTCTACGACTTGTACTACCCGGACAATGCGCCGTTTGAGACGAACGTCGCGGGGATCGGCCGCTCGTTTCCGCGGACGCTGCCTGCGGGCGACAAGAAGGACTATTGGAAGGCGATGACGACCTCGCCCTACGGCAGCGCGATGACGCTGGCCGTGGCTCGCCTCGTTCTGACGGAGGAAAAGCTCGGTCAGGACGACGACGTCGACATGCTCTGCATCAATCTTTCGAGCAACGATTACATCGGCCATGCCTTCGGGCCGTACAGCTTGGAAGTGCAGGACATGACTTACCGGACGGATCGCATGCTCGGCGATTTCGTGCGGTTCCTCGACGAGGCGGTCGGTAAAGACAATTGGACGCTCGCGTTGTCGTCGGACCACGGCGTGGCCCCTGTGCCGGAACATGCCGTGCAGATGCATTTGCCGGGCCGACGGGTGCCGAGCGAGCACTTCGAGACGCTGCGTAAGAACCTGGAAGACTCGCTTGTCAAGCAACTCGGAACCCCCGCCGACGGCAAGAAGTACATTCGGCATCTCGACAGCAATATGGCGTACCTCGACGCCGACCTGCCGGAGTTGCAGGGCCCGCGATTTTCAGAAGCTCAGCGGCACGTACGCGACGCGCTGCTCAAGGACGACGCCATCTTCTCCGCCTACACGCGCGACGAACTAACGGCCGGAGGCAACGAGACCGAACTCTTCATTCGTTCCCGCCTCTCATTTAACCAGCGCCGCAGCGGCGACGTGCTCTTCTGCATGAAGCCGTATTACATCGCCGGCAAGACGACGGCGACGCACGGCAGCCCGTGGACGTACGATACGCACGTGCCGCTGCTCTGGCTGGGCGCCGGCATCCGGCCGGGCTTCTACGACTCGAACGTCTCGCCCGCTCATTTGGGCCCGACGATGGCGAAGCTTATCGGCGTGGAAGCCCCGAGCGGTGCAACGGTCGAGGCGCGAATGGAAGTGCTGAAGTAAATGAAGCTTCAGCTTAGCGGCGGCGCGTCGTGGAATGCCGTGTGAACGTCAAAAAAAAGCGAAGCCGGCAAGCTCACGCCGCCGGCTTCGCGAATTCGTCTTAAAACAATGGGTGCCTGAGCTATTCAGGTTTCTTGCCTTCGCCCGGTTTGCCGCCCGGGCGCTTGCCGCCGGCGGCGCGCATCTTTTCAAACGCTTCCTTGGCGGCGGCCCTTTCGCCGTCGTCCAGCTTGCCGTCGCCGTTCTTGTCGAACTTCTTCAGCATCGCTTCGCGGCCGGGTCCGCCTTCGCCCGGCTTGCCCGCGCCGGGCTTACCTTCACCGGGTTTACCGCCGCGCATTTTCATAAACTCTTCACGGGCCGCGCCCTTTTCGGCGTCATCGAGCTTGCCGTCGCCGTTTTTGTCGAACTTCTTCATGAGCGCTTGCATCTGCTCAGGGTTCGGACGGCCGCCGGGACCGCCGGGGCCTTTGCCGTCGCCGCCCGGGGCGGGCTTGCGATCGCCCATCGCCGCGCGAGCCGCCGAGAGTTCATCCTTGTCGAGCTTACCGTCGCCGTTCTTATCAAACTTCTTGATCATCGCTTCACGGCCCGGTCCGCCGGCTCCGGGTTTACCGGCAGTGGGCTTACCTTCCGGTTTCTTT
>JAFLCO010000340.1:4105-6916 GCA_017303535.1 Planctomycetota bacterium | reverse complement strand
GCGGTCGCGGCTTCCCACTTCGCTTGCTTTGCATCGTATTCCGCACGCTCAGCGGACGTCGCCAGTTTGAGGTCGTCGCGCCAGCGGAGCGGCGTGAAGAAGGCTCGCAGCCGGTAGTAGTCCTTCTGCAGAATCGGGTCGAACTTATGGTCGTGGCACTTTGCGCAGCCCATGCTGAGCCCGAGAAACAACTCTCCGGCGTTATCGGTGGTGTCCGTGAGCACAACTTCGTATTGGCCGCGGGCATCGCGCTGGTTGTATTCGTAGATCGGGTTACGGAGATACGATGTGGCAACGAGCACTTCGGGGTTGTCCCGATCGATTTCGTCCCCCGCCAACTGCTCGCGGACGAACTGATCGTACGGCTTGTCGGCGTTGAGGCTCTTGATCACATAGTCGCGATAGGCCCAGGCCGCCGGCCGCGTGGCGTCTTGGTTGTAGCCGTCGCTCTCGGCGTAGCGAGTCAGGTCGAGCCAGTGCTGGGCCCAGCGTTCGCCGTAGCGAGGGCTCGCCAAGAGTTCGTCGACCAAACGCTCATAGGCTGCGGGCGATTTGTCTTTGATGAAGGCGTCGATTTGTTCCTGCGTCGGCGGCAGGCCGTGGAGCGTGAAGTAGAGCCGGCGCACCAACTCGTAGCGATCGGCCTCTGCGGCCGGCGTCAGCCCAAGTTCCGCGTGTTTGGCGGCGACGAACCGATCGATGTCGGTGCGGGCCCAGGAGCTTTGCACCTGCGGCGGCGTCGGCTTCGTCAGCGGCTGAAACGACCAAAACTTACGATCGTCCGCAGTAAAGCCGAACTCATCGACCTCTACCCGTACCGCTTCGTCGGCCGGCCAATAGGCGCCTTCTTTCACCCAGCGTTCGAGAACGGCAATTTCCTTCGCCGGCAACTTTCCGTCCGGCGGCATTTCGAGGCCGTCGTAACGGATGGCCATGATGAGCAGCGAGCTATCCAGATCCTTCGACTCGATCGCAGGCCCGGAATCGCCGCCGGTTTTGATGTAGCCGATATTGTCGAGGCGCAAACCGCCGCTTTGCTTGGCTTCGCCGTGGCACTTGAAACATCGGTTCGCCAAGATCGGGCGGACTTCGGTTTCAAAGAACTTTGTGGAGGCGCGCGAGGCATCATCGGCCGCTTGAGCGACGCCGGTCGCAAGCAGGCACGAAAAGCCGAGGAGAGCGTAATGGAGCTTCATGCGAAGTCTACTTCAGACGCAAGGTGGGAGGGCGTGAGGTGGGATGCTCTTTCGAGGCAAACGCGTGGGCCAAGCCAGAGGAATCAGTCTCACCGGTTTCGCGAACGATTAGCAGCGTAACAAGTCCGTGCGGTCGCGTGCGAATGAAGTCGGCCAAAGCCTCGGAACGAATCGTCAGAGGGCTGCCGGAGCCGCCGCGGGCCATCCAAAACTCGGCCAGCTTGAGCGACTTGGGGCTTGGGCCATCGTCGTCGCAGCCGGGCATGTCGCTCCAGCGCAACGTCTTTTCATCCCAAGCGTCGGCCGTTTCCTCGACGAGGCCGTACACCGCAAACCGCGAGTCGGGCACCAGCGCTGCGAATCCGAAGCCGCTGGGCTCAGGATCGAGAATGAGTTGGGCTTCGCTGATGGAGCGGACATCCACTTGTTCAAGATCGAAGGTCAGAATTCCGCGTCGCTCGTTGTTGCGGCCGGGCGGCAGATCGGTGTGCTTGACGATGATGAGCGGTTGCAGGCCGTGCGGAGCGCCGACATCGCCGCGACGCACGTAAGCGTCTTTGCCGCGACCAAACGACGTGGGAATGGCCGTCCACCCGCCGTCTTCGTGAATCTGCCGACCGTGCGTCGGTTCTTGGCCTTGCGGAGTCGCGCCGGAACTGACGTTCAGCCCCTGGCCTTCGGTGATGCGTTTGACATGCCCCTTCGCGACGCCGTCGGCGAGGCCATCGACTTCGACTTCTCCTTCAAAGACGCGCACTTGCGAATTGCCTGCTGCCCCGGACGTAAGCCCGAACCGCGTGCCGAGGTCGACGACCTTCATGTCCGCGGTATCGATCGTGAACCCGTGAGCCGACTCCGGCACTTCGGCCGTGAGCGTCCCTTCGATCAAGCGACAGTGCATCGCACTGAGCATTTCCAGAGTCGAAGGAGCTTCGAGCGTCACGACGGCGCCACTGTTGAACTTCAAAACGGCGATGCCTTCGACGAGCGCGAGCTTGCCTGCGCCGAGTTCGGAATTCGTCATCGTCGGCAAGTCGGAGCCGGCCCACTTGCAGCCGTCGGCTTGCACGAGCGTCGCAATCGCCGGATCGGCCGAGGATCGACCGACCAACGTCCACGCTCCCAACAATAAAGCTACACATGCCGCGACGGCAAAAGCCGCGGTCATCCAAGGCAGTGCCGGAGACTTCCTCGAAGGCTCAACAACTGCCGCAGCCGACGGAGTTTGTTCTGTGACTGTCGCCGTCCAGTCGCGCTCGGAACGGAGCGAGGCGTGGAGCCAGGCCTGCTCGACGTACGCGGCTCGCAGCTTCGGATCGCGAACGACGTCGGCCTGCAGCGTGGCCTCTTCCTCGCTCGAGAGCAAACCCTCAAGCGCGCGTTGGATGCGATCGTCGTCTGGTCGCGAGTTGTTCATGTTGAAGGAAATTGAGAAATCTGCCGCTCGACGCATTCGCCGAGTTTCTGGCGAATCCGACTCAACACCTGATACACGGCCTCGGTCGAACGGCGAGTTTTGGCCGCGATCTCCGCGATGCCGCATTCATCCTGATAACGCCACACGATGATGTCGCGGTCGATCTCCGGCAGCTTGGCAAGGCAATTCTTCAAGGCC
>JAFLCO010000340.1:0-4095 GCA_017303535.1 Planctomycetota bacterium | reverse complement strand
GAGTTCTTCCGCACGGCGATCGATTTCCTCCGCAACGGCTTCTATGAACTCCCGGTCCGCCGGCGTCGTCGGCCGCCGCTTCTCGCCGCGACGGTAGTTCAACACTTGGTTCATCACGACCTTGCGAGCCCAGGCGAGAAAATTCGTGCCGGGCTCAAATTTTTCGAACTGCTTCCAAAGCGTAACTTTGGCCTCTTGCAAGACGTCGTCGGCATCGGCCGAATTGCCGACGAGGGCGAAGACATACGTCGCCAACTGTCGGTCATGCCGACTGACGAGCCGAACAAACGCTTCGGCCGCATCCGGTTGTTCCGAGGAGTTTTCCATGCTCAATAGCTGAAGGTCCGGCGGCCAAGGTTTCTGACAGGCATTTTCCAATTATCTATGAAAAATGTCTGCCACGCATCGAAGATGCCGTCGCCGGCCAGACGGGCGAGAGGGTTTCAGAGTGGAAACCCCGAGAAATTGCGAGAAACCCGAAACGGAAGGCGGTTCCGAAAATTTCGCCGTCAATTCCGCAACAACGGACAACGGAAGAAAAGAACCCCGATTCTGGGGTAGCGTCCAAGGGACGCGTCGCTGAAGCAAGTACACCCTAGTGGGCTCGAACCACTAACCTTCGGTTCCGTAGACCGATGCTCTATCCAATTGAGCTAAGGGTGCGTGACGAACGACAAGCTTCGTCGAATCCCGTGGCGGTAGCGGGCGCAAACTTGGTGCGGCTCTCCACTGCCAGTGCGGCATGCGGGGCACGACACCTGTTCGTCGTCTTTTACCGAACGGGAAACCAATAAATTACCAAACTTTCGGGGCGCGGCAACCCGGGTTTGCCCCAACAAATCGCGATATTTGCCGAGAATCGTCCATCGAGATCGATCCGCCAATCTCGCCGACCGAACCTTTGCCCGCCGCCGGTTGTCGCTCGCTGGGTCGGTTTCCATAATTGACGCTCCCTCCGCGGCCCAGGTTCGTGGCCCGCACACCCCTTTCGAAAGCGGCCCGCCGCGGTGAGTCCGTACGTCTTGATGTTGGCGGGCGCCGCGGCGTTCGCGGTCATGTCGGAATTGGCGACCGTCGTCAACCAAGATTGTCATTGGACGGTCGTGGCCTTGGCACGCACGGCGTTTGCCTTGGCGTTCACGTTTTCCTTGGCCAAAGTCCGCCGCATCCCGCTGGTGTTTTGGCGGCCGCGCACTCTGTGGCTACGAAGCATCGCAGGGAGCGTCAGCTTGATGTGCGCGTTCTACGCGTTCAAAAACTTGCCGGCGTCCGACGTCGTCGTCATCACGAACATGTTTCCGATCTGGGTGGCCATTCTCTCGTGGCCCATGCTCGGCGAACGCCCGAGCCCCGGCGTTTGGCCCGCGGTGTTTTGCAGCGTGGCCGGTGCGGCGCTCGTGAACTTCCCGATCGATGCCGCCGCGACAACGACGACGGCGTCGGAAGTCGTCGGACAAGATCGCATCGGCGGCGCCGTTGCGGCTTGCATCAGTTCGCTGCTCAGCGCCGTGGTCGTCATCGGGCTCAACTTGTTGCAAAACGTGCCGTCGCAAGCCGTGGTTGTGCATTTCTCCGGCGTAGCCACCGCATTCTGCCTCGCGCTCATGCCCTGGACCGGCGTCGAGGCCAGCCACTTTACGACGTTGTCGCCGTGGATCTGGATCAAGCTGATCGGCCTCGGCTTCTTCGCCTCGATCGGCCAGATCCTGCTCACCAAGTCGTTCGCGATCGGTCCGGCGTCGAAAGTGGCGGTCGTGGCGTTGAGCCAAGTCGTGTTTTGTTATGTGTTCGAGCTCGGGCTACTCGGGCGGCGCTTCCAATGGCAATCGCTTGCCGGCATGATGTTGATTGTCGTTCCCACGGCTTGGATGCTGCTGCGCGGCGAAGTTTCCCGTGCGGCGCGTGCCCAGCCGGTACCGCCCGAAGGTTTGGAATAGCCGCAACGCTTCGACGTTTCGAGACGCCGCTCATGGAATCTTTGCAGGGACAACTGCTGATCGCCGCACCTGAGCTTCGCGACCCGAACTTTTCGCAAACGGTCGTGCTGCTCGTGCGGCATAATGACGAAGGCGCGCTCGGGCTCGTGCTCAACCGTCCGCTGAAAGTGCGTCTGCAGGAAGTTTGGAAACAGGTCGGTGAAGCGGTTTGTGCGCGCGACGACGTCATCTACCTCGGCGGACCCTGCGAAGGCCCGCTCATGGCGCTGCACGACCGGGTCGAATTGAGCGAAGCGGACGTTCCGGCGGGACTTTGTTTTTCCACCGACCGCGCGGCACTCTCCCAACTTGCCGACGATACGAAAAGCCAAGTTCGTTTCTTCGCCGGTTTCGCCGGCTGGGGCGCGGGGCAGTTGGAAAGCGAACTCGCCGAAGATTCCTGGCTCACGACGCCGGCCACGCCCGCACACGTCTTCGACGTGTTTCCCGACCTTTGGGACAAAACGTTTCGCGAGGTGAAAGGGCGCGAGATCCTCGGAACGCTCGGAATTCGCGGCATGCCGAAGGACTTGCGGTCGAACTAATCGGGCGCCTGCTCCGAGTGACGTTCGACAAGCGGAAGCCTGCCGCGGATTACGTCGGCACACATTCGCCAGTCGGCCAGAAAGCTCCACCACGGGCTGCGAAAGGCCGTCGGCTTGTTCCGCTCAAAGGCAAAGTGACCAATCCACGCGCAGCCGTAACCGACGACCGGCAGCAGCAGCAGCAGCAGCCACCATTGCCGCAGGGCGACGGCCGCCGCCAAAAGACAGATTGCAGACAACAACCCGAGCACGTGCAATCCACGATTGATCGGATGGTCGTGATGCGCGAGATAACTCCGATAAAACTCGGCGAAGGTGGTTGGCGCTCGCGACATGCTGCAACTCCGCGAGCAATGAAACGTCTGCCCATCTCACTGAGCAAACCGCGATCCATTTCCGCAAGTGTCCGGCGAATCAGCTACGCCGGCCGACCGTTGCAAAGGGCGAAGAGATAGTCGCAGAGTTGATGCTCGGCCTCGGGCGTACCCGATTTCACCGCCGCCGACAGCGGCACATAAACGGCCTGCGATCGGAGCGACTGCAAGAATTGCTGCAAAAGAACCCTTCGTTGTGGTTCGGTATGCAGCAGCCAATGCACCCAGGCCCAACTTTCCGCGTAGTCTTCTTGCCGCATTTCGCCGACTAGCTTGAGCGACTCCAGCCGGGCCATATTGGGCCGCCAACCTTGCGTCATGAGCATCGTGAGCAACTGCTGGGCATGCGGCAAATTGAGTCCGGCGGCACCGCGCGGCACTTCAAAATACTCGGCGATTCCTTCGTCGAGCCACAGCGGAATGTTGCGCATCACGGAATGCAAATAGCCGTGCGACGTTTCATGTCGCAAATCTTCGGCCACACGGTCGCCCCAGAACGCGAACACGGACAACTTCGTGTCGCTCTCAACGAAAAATGCGCGGCGTTGCGGAAAGTTGGGATAGCTGCGTCCCATAAACTCCGCGAACTTCTGCTCCGTCTCAAAGAGATAAATATGAATCGGCTCGTTCGAAGCAGGCAGCGCCAACGTCTGCAGAATGTCGGTTCGCAGAAGGCGCAGTTCCTGCAACAGCCGATGGTCGGCCGGCAGTTCGAGCGAACTGTGAATGACCAATTGGTCGAACTCCGAGCGGACCGCATCGGGCACGGGTTCGGGGCGTCGATGCTCGTTGATGGCTCGGCAACCGCAAGCGGCGGCGAGAAATGCGAGCAATCCGCGCCGCGTCAGCCGGCGCCGATCGATCGTCGCCAAGATGTACTCGCGACGCCCCGCGTTCAACGTCGCGACTCCGGAAAGCCGACGAACTCTTGATGGAGCACGCTTGCGGCAGGCCGCGCATGCGGCGGATCGAAGCGACGATGGGCAACCGGCGCCATGCCGACGGTCGACCAATACACGCGCTCAATCAGTTCCGCCAACCGCGGCGCCCAGCCATCGACGCTGAAGCGCGCCTCAACGGCTTTTCGTCCCGCCGTTCCCATGCGCTGCCGCAACTGCGGATCGCCCGCTAAGCGCTGGACGGCTTCGGCCCACTCTTCCGGCGTTCGCGCCAGGAAACCGTTGACGCCGTGCTCGACCA
>JAFLCO010000034.1 GCA_017303535.1 Planctomycetota bacterium | reverse complement strand
GACCAAGCGGCGAAACATAAGTCTCAGGCCGGTTTGTCCCACGCGTGCGAGAGAAGGTACCAGGAATGCTCCGTCGAACACCTCTCGGTTCAGTGTACCGCGACTTAGATTGGTGTGCGTAGCACGGATATGAGCGGTACGACGAAGAGTCCGCGGCGGGGCTTGAAGTTCGCGTGGGCGGTCGACGAGGCGGTGTTGCCGGCTACGCGCACAAGCGCAGCCCGAAAAAGTTCACCCAACCACAGTTGTTCGCCTGCTTGGTGCTTACGGAGGTCCCGCGGCTCGACTATCGCAAGCTGGAGGCGTTGTTTCGCGACGCGCCGGAGCTAGCGGCGGCGATTGAATTAAAGGCGGTGCCGGACCATTCATCGGTTCAGAAAGCGGCGAAACGTCTGCTCGGCAGCGCGGCCGTTGCGAAGTTGCTGACCGGCACGTTGGAACTGGCCAGCCTTCAAGGTCGACTCGGCGCGCGGAGCGAACTGGCCGCGCTCGACGGCACCGGTTGGGAGTCGCGGCACGCCAGTCAGTACTTCGTCAGTTGTCGCGCGAAAGGCTTGAAAACGCGGCAAGATATGCGGGCCGCGGGCCGTCACCCGACGTACCGCACTTTCACCGCGCGCTGAACGACGCGCTCTCGCGTAAATCGATCACGACGCTTTTGGCGGACGCCGGGTACGACGGCGAACACGTTCACGAGTACGCCCGCGAAGAATGTAGCGTCAACACGTTCGTCGCGGCCAAGATCGGCAGGCCGACGCAAAAGAAGGCGAGCGGCAACAGGCGGCGATGCATGGCGAACTATCTCACGCGCTCGCGCTACGGCCAACATTGGCAAGTCGATACCGTCAACAGCAAGCTCAAACGATTGATGGGCTCTGCTCGTCAATCCCCGCGAAGACGACGCGCTTTCTCAATTCGTAGGCTGGTTGACGCTGACGCACACTCAACGCCTACACGCCTTTCGCGGCACGACCGGTTGCGGCCATATCTACCAGGGCCACTCTAAATCGTTTCCGGTGCAGGACGACGATCACTTCTACACGGGTCTGCCTCATATAGCCCAATTCTCCTCGTCCGCGGTGTCTATCGACCTGGTTTTTAGATCAGCCGAATCTGAAAAGGCTTTGCTCGAGAAAAATATTCATTGGTTGGTTCAGTGAACCATGACGATGCATTGCCCTGAGCGACTCACCTGAACCATGTCCGGGGGCGTGACGAACTGCGTCGAGTTTGTCCAGAATCTGACCCGAATTTGTCCCGGTTTGGCCGCCGGATGGGCGGTTTCGAGCGGGTGGTGCGAGCCACGGTATTCCGCTTTGGTTGTCCAGAATTTGTCCCGGTTTCGATGCCGGGCGGGCGAGTTCAAACGAGTGGTGCGAGGCCGGGGCTCGCGGACTTATTTTGTCCAGGATTTGTCCCGTTTTGGTGCCGACTCAACTCGGTTCGAACGGGGGTGCAATGCGCACCTTCTCCGCCATGTTGTCCAGGATTTGTCCCGGTAGCCAACTTCCATGACCGGAATTAACCGGGAAGGACCGGTTTCCACCGGACTTACGCAAATGGTTACAAACGAATGGCTTACGGCATAAATTGAGGAGGGCTATAGACTTGCAAAAAACGCCTCTTTAATAATCCCATCCTCTCCGCTGAAACCTCGGTAAACTCACGGACGCTAAGTCCCGGGCTTACCGAGGTTTTTTCATGCGCCGGCGTGTCGCCGGCCGCGGTGTTTCCGGCCGAAATGTTGCCGAACCTGGCAAGCAAGTCTTAGCCCCCGTCGATAGCGGCGACAGCCGCGTACGCCGGGGGCAGCGCCGCATCATGAAAAAGTCGGCCACATCACACTTGCCCCTAAGCGTAAGCGAGGGGGCATTCTCGCAACTTTCGATCGCCGCGCCCCCTCGCTTGCGCTTCGGTACGAGTCGCCAAAATCGACGTAAGTCCCGATTCGCTTGCGCGACTTACGACGAAAGCGCAATTCAGTTGCAACTACGAGTGCGTACTATATTTCAAAGTAGTGCGCACCCTTAATTCCCAAGTATGCGGTGCGTACTTTTTCGCGCGCGAAGTACGCACCTCGTCCAAAATGCACGCAGCGCGCGTCGACGTAAGTACCAATTCGCTTGCGCGACTTGCGTCGATTCTTAAGAAGACCGTCTTAGCCCTCGGCGAGTCGCCGGGGGCGGCGGTCCCTCATGGTGACGTCGATAGTTGATCGACGCTGCCCCGGGCGACTCGCCCGGGGCTAAGACAAATCACACCAAATTGCCAAAGAACCAACCCCGCATTATCCACTTCTACGAGGTCGATTCCAGGACGTTTTTGGCCGGCGGCAATTTTGTCACAGGCCGAATTCTCAGTTGCCTGCCCGAACGAAGCGGCATGTCCTAGTTCGATATTCGAAAGCCCGCAGGCCGCGTAACTAGGGCGATGAGGGCTAACAGGAGCAGATGGCTTGGTAGTTACGACCTACCAATTTGGCGTTACCAGACCCAAACACCATCACGAACGACGGCGATTCCGTAAACGCCGGCGAACGATCGCAAGCCTTCCGTCTCCCATTCCCACAGCTCGCCGCCGTCAAGAAGTGCCTGCTGAACCTCAGATCGCAACTTTCGCCACGCGTTGGCCGCCTCGCCGCGAAACGACGCAACATTCCATGATTTGGCCAGATCGTCTAGTGTCGTACGCTGAGTTAGGTGCTTCTGCAAAATGCTAGTCCTCGTGGGGATCACCGCCGACGAGGTGTAGGGCACCTTCATAGTCTCCGCCGAACGTGACGCGCGTAATCTCGCTCAGTCGGTACTCTTCCGGAGCGCGGTCCCACTTCGCGGCCGGGTCGATTTGCAGCAATGAAACCCGCCCGCGGTTTACCCCCAGCACGCGACCAATCCAACAAACGTGCGGGTCAACCTCATCACGGTGAATAGTGACTAGCGGAAATTCACGGCCTGCAGTCAAAAGCAGTTCGTCAACTCGTCGGACGCTCACTCGCGATTTTCGAGGCACAATCTCGCCGCGCTTCCGCAATGCCGCCTCCGCAAACGCGGCATACGGATCCGCCACTACGTTGGTTACGTCCGCGACGCGGAAGCACTCATAACCGTCGAGCCAAATTCGATCGTTAACCAACGCCAATAGGAAGAACTTGGGGCCGACATCGAGCACGTAACCTCGAATCGCCGATTCCTCGAATCTCCGTGAAAACCGTACTAATCGACGGTCGTTCATCGCAGCGGTGAGTTCGATTCTTGCACGTGCCATGTTCTGCCGGTCAATTTGGTGTCTGCACGCGCGCCAGTCCGCGGCCGAAAGGTCCCGTTACACGCTCACGCCTTCACTTCGTTCGTCAGCTTCGTGCCGGCCGCGAATTCTTGGAGGTTCGCGACCGTCTGCCGGGCGATGGCTTCGAGGGCTTCTTGCGTGAAGAACGCTTGGTGGCCCGTCGCGAGCACATTGGGGAACGTGAGCAGGCGCGAGAAGACGTCGTCTAAGATCGCGTGGTCCGAGTGGTCGACGAAGAACAGGTCCCCTTCTTCCTCATAGACGTCGATGCCGAGCGAGCCGAGCCGTTCGCTCTTCAGCGCCGCGACGACGGCCCGGGTGTCGAGCAATGCGCCGCGGCCGGTGTTGATGAGCATCGCCCCGCGCTTCATCAGCTTGAGGCGTTCGCCGTTGATGAGGTGGTGCGTCGCGGGAGTCAGCGGGCAATGTAAAGTAACGACGTCGGACGCGGCCAGCAGCTCTTCGAGCGAGACGTAGCTTGCCCCGAGTTTGCTCATCGCCGGGTTTTCGTACGGATCGTACGCGAGCAACTTGCAACCGAAGCCGGCCAAAATGCGAGCCGTACATTCGCCGATCTTTCCGGTGCCGACGACGCCCGCCGTGCGGCCGTGCATGTCGAACCCGAGGAGTCCGTCGAGCGCGAAGTTCCCCTCGCGCACCCGGTTGTAGGCCTTGTGAAACTTGCGGTTGAGCGTGAGCATCATGCCGACGGCATGCTCGGCCACGGCGTACGGCGAATAGGCCGGCACCCGAGCCACGCGGATACCCAAGCGGGCCGCGGCGGCGAGATCGACGTTGTTGAAGCCTGCGCAGCGCAAGGCGACGAACTTCGTGCCGCCGGCGGCGAGCGCTTCCAGAACGGGTGCGTCGAGCTGATCGTTGACGAACGCGCACACGGCCGGAAAGCCGTCGGCCAAGCGGGCCGTCTCGGCCGTCAGCAGCGGTTCGAGAAACACAAGTTGCCACTCGCCGCCGACACGCTCCGCCTCCGCGGCGAGAAACTTGCGATCGTACGGCTTGGTGTTGAAGACGGCGCAACGCATGGAACGGCTCTTGCACGTGGTGGTAACGGTCGAAGCGTTTTACGCCGTTATAGTGCGGTAACGCTTGAGCCGTAAGCTCCAAGTACCAAGCATCAAATTCCAAACAAATCCCAATAACAAATGCTCCAATGATCAAAGGCGTTCGGTCATTGGATCTTCGGTCATTGTTTGGAATTTGGAGCTTGGTCATTGGTCACTATCCCTCAAGGAGGTCGAATGCCGTTTAGTTCTCCGATCCGCGCGATCGTTTTCGACCTCGACGGCACGCTCGTCGATTCGGCGCTGGATTTCGACGCCATGCGGTTGGAGATGGGCCTGTCGCACAATCAGCCGATCTTGGAGGCGATCGAGGCTTTGGCCGACCACGACGCCGCGCGGTGCCGCGAGATTTTGCATCGGCACGAATTCGAAGGGGGCCAACGGGCCGTGCTGATGCCGGGCGTGCCCGAGTTTCTTGCCGTCGTGCGCCGACTCGGGTTGCACACGGCCGTGTGGACGCGCAATAGTCGGGCCGTGGCGCTGGCGACGCTGGCCCGCACCGGGCTGGAGTTTGAAGTGGTCGTGGCTCGCGACGACGCTCCGGCGAAGCCCGACCCGACGGCGCTGGTCGACCTTGCGGGACGTTGGGATCTGAAACCGGCGGAGTTGCTAATGGTCGGCGATTGGGTGTTCGACATCGAAGCGGGACGAAACGCCGGCGCGCGCACGGCGCTCTACACGGCCGGCGCGGCAGTCCACGATTGCGAAGGGCACGAACTGGCCGACTGGCACTTTGCGTCGTTTCACGACGTTGAGGCATTGTTGAATCGCATGGGATATGGAGAGTGCCGGCAGTAGCAGTATCGAGGAGTTTGGCTCCACTCGCCCCTACGGGGAGAGACTGTGTTTACTGCCCCTCTCCCCTTGCGGCAGAGGGGTCGGGGGTGAGGGGTCAGAATCAAGAAAACGCACGGCCATTCCCGCGACGAATCGATCTAGGGCCGCCGGCGCGACGTTGCTAGAATCCCGCCCGCTTTTCTCGCATCCGTTCGCGCATCCCGCACGTCGAGGCGCTTGCATGTCGTCGCGCACCGTTCGCCTTTCGTCTTCCTCGCTATTGCTTGTCGTTGCGTTTTGCGCGTCAACCGCTTCGGCGCAACTTCCGTCGCCTACGACGAGCTTACCGATCGCGCCGGCCAACCCGCCACAGCCGGGCTCGCCGCAAATTCCCAACGCACCGTTTACGCTGACGCCGCAAGAAGAGGCGGTGCTCGATCGGGTGCTCGTCGACTGGCAGAACATGAGCGCGGGCGTGAAGACGTTCGAGGCCGCGTTTACTCGCTGGGATTACGACGGCGTGTTCGGCGCCCCTGGCGCTGACGGTTCTCAAGCTCCCAAGCGCGTCGTGAACGGCACCTTGCGATATGCCGCGCCCGATAAAGGCTACTACGATCTCTCGGATCAATCGGAGAAGTGGATTTGCACCGGCGACGCGGTCTTTGAATTCCGTGCCGACTTGAAGCAGGTTCGCGAGCATCCGCTGCCGCCGGATTTGCGAGGCAAGGCGATCGCCGACGGCCCGATGCCGTTTGTGTTCGGCATTGAAGCCGGCAAGACGAAGGCCCGCTATTGGATGCGGATCATCACGCCGCCGGAAAAGCAAGGCGACCAGGTCTGGCTCGAGGTTTACCCGAAGTACGGCCAAGACGCGGCAAACTTCTTGAAGATCGACGTCGTGCTGAAATTTGAGCACAACAACGGACAAGTGACGAAGCTCGAGCCGTTTGCCTTGAACATGCATCTGCCGAACGGCAAGGATCGGACGGTTTACCAGTTCAGCAATATGCAGACGAACACGATCTTCAACGGCTTTAAGAACGTGCTCGACGTTTTTGTTCGGCCGGGCACGCCGTTCGGCTGGCAGCATCAGGTTGTCGAAGCGCCGACGGGCGTCGACCCGCCGCCGACGGCCCAGCAACCGCAACAGCCGGTGCAACGTTAGGTTCCGGCGGCAGCAAAGCGCGAAGGTTGCGCGAGCCGGAAGCTTACGGATCGAAGGCGGCGTTGAGTCGTTGCGGTGCTGATGATCGTCGCGTTACGCCGTCCAGTCGCGGGCCGCGCGGCTCCGTAGGCGGTTCGCATCCGGGTCGTCGATGAACTCTTCCTTCACCGGGTCGAACTTCACCTTGCGGCCGAGAATCCAAGCGATCGCCGCGGCGTGCGAAGCCAAGTGCGAACGCCGCATCACGTCTTGATTGGCCGCCGTTCGGCCGCGCGACTTGATGCAATCGAAGAAGTCGCGGGCATGCGCGCCGACGTCGAGACCGCGAACCCGTTTGTAGGTATCGCCGAGTTCGGTTTGCAGGGCCGCGGACGACGCCACGATTTCCCCTTCGTCGCCGGTTTCCACGGAGCCTTCATCGCCGATGAATCGCACCGGGCAAGTGCCGAGCCGCGTGATGTAGTGTGGGTCGCGGTTCTTGAACGGGTCGCTCAAGAAATCGATCACGAGCTTCACGCCGTTGGCGTACGTGCAGGTGATGTTCTTGTCGGTCGGGTCGTATTCAACCGGCAGCGTGTCGTCGGCCTTGTTCGCCCATTGGCACAAGTCGACCGTATGCGCGCCCCAATCCAAGATGCGGGCCCCGGAGTCGAAATCCCAGACGCCGCGCCATTCACGACCGACGTATCGCTTGTTGTACGGACGCCACGCGGCCGGGCCGAGCCAAAGGTTCCAATCGACTTCGTCGCGCGGCGGCGTCGGTTCGGCGGGCAGCCAAGCGTTGTCGAGCACCGGCATGTAGACCGAGGCGTGCATCGTGTGGAGCTTGCCGAGCTTGCCGCTGTGAGCCAGTTCCACGGCTTTCTGAAAGTTCGGCACGCTGCGGCGTTGCGTACCGGCCTGAAAGACGCGCTTCTCGGCGGTGATCGTATCAGCAAGCTTTTGGCAATCGGCGATCGTGATGCCGCACGGCTTTTCGCTATACACGTCTTTGCCGGCCTGCGCCGCCAAGATCGAAGCGGCCGAATGCCAACGGTCGCCGGTCGCGATCAGCACGGCGTCGATATCTTTGCGGTCGAGCAGCTCGCGGAAGTCGCGGTAGAGTTTGCAATCGCTGTTGCCATAGTGCGTATCGACGAGCTTCTTTCCCGCGTCGCGGCGGGTCGCTTGCACGTCGGCGATCGCCACGCACTGCACATCGGGCAGTTGCAGCATCGACGTCAGATCGTACGTGCAGCGCGGGCCGATGCCGATGACGCCGAGCGTAATCTTCTCGCTGGGGGCCGTCGCACCTTGCAGCCCCAGCACATGGGCCGGCACGATGGTCGCCGCGGCGGCTGCGGCGGTCGCCGTGGCGCTGCGAACCAGGAAATCGCGGCGGCTGGAACCGTCGGCGGCGGGCGAAGTGCGATCGGCGGCGGACATGGCGAAGCTCCTCAGGAGGCATGCGGCAAGACATCGGCAAACGAGCCGTCGATTATAGTCGCCCCACGAAGACGATTGCCACCAACTAAGCTCGCCTTCCTATCGACAGCGCGCCGGCGGCTGATAGACTGCCGTGGCGCGGCGAGGCGTCGTCCATGAAGTACGGCCCGTCGCCGCGAAATCACCTCTCATACTCGCAAGGCAAACATGGCTAAGAAGAAGTCGGCTCCCAAGGCAAGCGCTAAGAAGAACCCGAACGTTAATCTTCCCGAAGTCTCGAAACAAACGGCGGGCGGCATCGGCGGCGCGGTGGCCGGCGGCATGATCGCCGGACCGGTCGGCGCCCTGGTGGGCGGCGTGGTCGGCGCGATGGTCGGCAAGGCCTCGGCCGAAGGTAAGAAACCAATGAAGAAAGCGGCCGCGGCAGTCGAGAAGAAAATGCCGGCCGTGAAGAAGGCAGCCAAGACGGCGATGACGAAAGTCAAGGCCGCCGTCAAGCCGGCGAAGAAGAAGGCCGCCGCGGCTCCCGCTCCCGCCGCTAAGCCGACGAAAAAGACCGCCGCCACCAAACCGGCCAAGAAGGCCGCGAAGAAGAAGGCCAAGAAGTAAATCCGTAACGCAACGGAAGAGTCGAGACGCCGCTATGATATAATTTCAGCGGCGCTCTCGATTCTCTTATGCGGTGATCTATGTCGCTAGTCGTAGAAATAATTCCCGATCTTGAGGTAGGAGGCTTCACCGCTCGCCTTCCTGATATTCCGGCTTATGGCGAGGGAGAGACGGAAGAGGCGGCCATCGCGGATCTACGCGAAGCCCTTCGTGGTTATATCGAAACGTTCGGCCTCGACGACGCGCTCGCCCGCGTGACGCGCCCCGCCTTGCGCCAACTTGACTGGGACCTCGCGCAGCTGAGCGGAAGCTAGCGCATGGTGCGATTGCCTCGCATCACCGGCTCGGAAATGGTTCGCTTTCTCCAGCGGAGCGGCTTTCAATTGCTGCGAGTGCGGGGAAGCCACCATTTCCTCGAACGCCACGATCTTCGTACCACCGTGCCTGTGCATGGTTCGCAAGTTCTCAAGATTGGAACGTTGCGAAGTATCCTTCGCGATATCCAACTCAGCCCCGAAGATTTCGAGCGAGCGCTGCGCAGTTAGTCTTTCGGTGCCGGCCACTTCAGATGCCGGTGTAAAAAGTCGAACGTCCCCACCGCGTGGATTTCGTGCGGGCCGTCGAAATACTCGATTTCCGTCCGCTCGGGAATCTTGAGATCGGCGTAGAGCATCCGGACTTTCGCGAATTCGTACGACACCCATTCGTCGACGCCGACGCCGTCGCGGTGCCCGCGCTCGACCATGAACGGCCGCGGCGCGATCAAGTACGCCATCTCCGCGTAGTTGAACGTGTGTCCGAGATCAAACTCGAACATTTCGTACTCGTGCGTACCCATGTAGCTGAACGCATCGCGGACCGTCGTGCACTTGCGGACCCATTCGTTGAAGTCACCGGAACAGATCGATAAGCAATAACGGTCGACCAAAGCAGGCACGCGCATCGCCGTCTTGCCGCCGTACGAAAGACCGTAAAAGGCAATCCGCTCCGGGTCGACGAACTTCTGCTCGGCGAGCCACGCGGTGATCTGCTCATGCTGCGGAACAATGACTGACCACAGCGTCTTCTTCAGCGGATGCAGCTTGCGCACGAGCGTGCGAAACCGGTCTTTGCCGATGTACGGATTTTGCGGCGAGAACGTCACGAATCCTTGCTCGGCCAAACGAGCGGCGAAGCTGTGGTAATAGTTTGAGCCGGGGAGGTTCGGGAGGATCGTATCCTCAGGTCGTCCTTCTAGGCCGTGCTGGCAAACGACGACGGGCCGTCGTTCCCCCTCCTTGATATCTTTCGGTACGAGCAGAATGCCATAAGCCCACACGCCGCCGGACTTCCCTTCTTCCAGACCGAGCACGTCGAGCACCACTTCATAGCCGCGGTACTTCGGCGTGTCGTAAATCTGCCGCGAGCGGGCGTTGTGCGGCAGGATCGAATGTTCGAAACGGCCGAGGACATCGTCGTACAGCGCTTGTCGATACTTGCCGAGCGTCGCTTCCCACTTTTGCGGATCCCGCGATTTGCGGTCGGCATCCTTCCAATAGTCTTTGCGAACGTACTCGCTTTCGTCGAGCAAGGCCTGCGTGTGTGCCACATGCTCGCCGACCAAAAACTCCTGCCATTTCGCCGACGGATATTGGCTGCCGTGGCTTTCTTCCTGCTGCTCCGGCAACCTCGGGGCGACGACTTTCGGCGCGTAAGCCTTGCAAAAGGCGTCGACGAATGCGTCGCTCCACGGCTTGCCCGACTGGCCCGGTTCGACGACTTCGAAAGCTTCCGACCATGGCTTCTTCTTCGGAAGCAGCCGGCGTGCGCGATCGATCTCCGACCGCACCGCCGCGAGCGACGGAGTTTTCAGCGTGCCCGGCGTCACCCGCAGCGGACCGTCGGGATTTTTGGGGGGCTCCGGCGTTTGCGGACCGGCTGAAGTTTCCACGATCAGCCGATTCGGCGCGATCATCATCGCCAGTTCGGCGTCGCCGAATTCATCGAGCTGCCCCCAGACGTCGCGGTAGATCGGTTCGTCCCACACCGCCTCGCGCGGGCCGAAATAGCCGCTGACGCCGACGACCTCGATTCGCGGGTCCAGAGCCGCCGCGTAGAGTGCCAACAAGCCCCCTTCGCCGTAGCCCGCGACCGCGATACGTTGCAGTTCCGCGGGAGTAAAAGCCGTCAGATAATCGGTCAGCGTCTGAATGGTTTCTAGTTCGTACCCGATGACGTGCCGCCCCATCTCGAAGGCTTGGCGATAGACGAACTCGCGATGCGGCTGCATCGTCTTCTTCAATCCCTTCGCGACCGTCGACTGCGTATGGTCGCGATTCACCAATCGCGGCACGGCGACACAAAAGCCGCGTTGCGCCAACTTCACCGCCACGGCCGCGGCATCAGGCTGCGATTCATCGACGCCGAGGTACGCTTCCGGCGATTCGTCGGCGTCGGGCAGGAGAATGATCGTCGGCGGGAGAACGTCGTGGGGAACTTCAGGCCGCACGATATAGACGTCGGTTTGAAAGCCGGGTAGCGCCGTGAGGACGTAATGGCTCGTCGTGTAGCCGTTGCCGGCGCCGTCACCTCGGTCGTCGCGCAGTTCTCCGAGAAAGCCGACGCCCGGCGCGTTGACGTCGATCGAGCCCGGCGCGCTCACTCCGAGATATTTGCGGAGGCGCGCTCGGTTCGGTTCCAGGCCTTCTTGATACGCTTTCGCATTGGCGAAGTTCGGCTTAAAGTGCCGGGCACGCCGCGCGACGCTCGCCGCCGTTTCGCGATCGGCGAAGGCGTGCAGATCGTCGACCATGCGCGCGGCGAGGTCCCCCTCCCAACTTAATTCCTTTGTGCCGGCGAGCGGCCGGCGTAAGCCGGCCGTTTCTTGTGCAAGAGCTTCGGCGGAATTCGCCAAACAAAACAGGATCGCAACCAGCGACAGGCGGGCGAGCATGGAAGTTTGCTCCGTGCGCGGTGGGGATTTATCATCAGAGCGCACGCCTACCATAATCGTCGCACCTGTCGGGAACAATCATGCACATGCACACACATATGTCGCGCCGCCGCTTTCTTCACTCGTCGGCCGCCGCCGGAGCCGCAGCGCTGACCTCGCCGCAATTTGCCCTGGCCGCCGCCGATGCCAAACAGCCCAAGCTCCGACTGGCCGTAAAGTACGGCATGATTCGGCTTCCCGAAGCCTCGCCGCGGGAGAAGCTCGAACTGGTCAAGAAAATCGGCTTCGAAGGAGTGGAGATTCAAGCGCCCGGCGAAGTCGACCTCGATGCGCTCGTCGCCGCTTCGAAATCAACCGGAATCAAAATCCACGGCGTGATCGACGGCGTTCACTGGAAAGAACGTTTGAGCGATCCGAGCGAAGACGTTCGCAAGCGTGCCGTCGCGGCTTTGCAAGAAGCGATTCGCGCCGCACAGAAGGTCGGCGCCGATACGTGCCTGCTGGTCCCCGGCAAAGTCGCAGATCCAAAGAATGAAAACTTCGAACAATGCTGGGAGCGCTCGCAGGCCGGCGTTCGCGAATGCTTGAAGCTGGCCGAAGAATGCAAGGTCGTGATCGCGATCGAAACCGTGTGGAACGACTTCATCACGAAGCCCGAGCACATGATTCGCTACGTTGATGAAATCGCCAGCCCTTGGTGCGGGGCGTACTTCGATTGCAGCAACATGCTGAAGTACGGCGTTTCCAGCGCCGACTGGATTCGCCAACTCGGCAAACGGCTCGTGAAGTTCGACTTCAAAGGCTACAGCCACGCGACCGGCTTCAAGACGCCAATCGGCGAGGGGGACGAGAACTGGCCCGAGGTGCTGAAGGCCCTGGGCGAGATCGGCTACGACGGTTGGGCGACCAGCGAAGTGGCCGGCGGCGGCGAGAAGGAACTGACCGACATTTATCAACGCATGGCGAAAGCTCTAGGCAAAGCATAACGCCAAGCGGTTTAGCCGCCGCGCTCGCGCGGCGCGCGGAAAGCGCTGACAATGCGCAATTGCACCATACTCATCGCCGCCGCCCTTGTATTGCTCGCCGGCTGCGAGAACGAGCACGCCGTCTTCGAAATCCGTTTGCGCCCAAAGGCCGACGGCGTCGAGCGGTCGCTCACCGCGTGGCGCGAGCGAAGTCGCAATTCCGACGCCCCGAACAAACCGCTGGTGGATGCGGAAGTGGCTCGCCTCGCGAAGCTGTACGCCGAGCGCACGACGGGCGACTCCGACATTCGCCAAACCTTCCACGGCACGTTTCTCGGTCAGCTTCCGGCGGATATCGGGGGTCGCGGCACGTTTGAAATTTCCCGCTCGCCGCTCGGAACGTGCTACACGTATCTCGAGCGTTTCCGGGGCGACACGGATATCGACGCCCAACTTTACGATCGCCGTGCGGCCGTCGATCGGCTCTGCGATTTGGTCGTCGCTTGGTTCGACGAGCAACTTGCCGGCAAGCCTGAGCAGGCGGCCGTGAAGCGATTTTTGCACCAGGAGTTTCGCCAAGACGTACGCAACATTTCGGCGATGCTGTACCTCGCGCAGGGCAGCGACCACTTTCCCGACGAGAAGGCCGACGAAGTCGCACCGAGCCCCGTCGGACAGCGAGCCGCCGTAGTGTCGTTGGTCGACTACTTGGCCGAACACGACTACTTGCAACAGGTCGAATTCCCGGTCATCGAAGCGTGCTTGCAGCCCGACGACCGTGAAGCGGCGTTTGCACAAGTTCGCAAGATGCTGGCCCGCAAGGCGAAGTTGCCGCCGGCCGCGGCGGATTCAGCGCTGGCATTCTTGCGCCCTTCGCCCGAGTTTCAAGAGTCGTGGAGGAAGCTCCTGCGCGGCACGCCCGAGTTTGCTCAGCTCCGCAAGCTCCACGAAGCCGAGCGGCGCCGCAATCCGGAAGCCGGCGAGCCCACGCCGGAGAAGGTGGTGGAGGACCTTTTGACGGCGTGTTTGCTGGGCGACGCGATCGCGTTGTGGCAACGATCGCGCGACGAGGTGCGCGTCTCGCTGGAACTTCCGGGCCCTCCCCACGACACCAACGGAACGTGGGACGCCGAAACGAAGACCCTGCGCTGGCGACGATATTTGTCCGACGCGGGCCCGTCGGCCGTCTACTGTTACGCCCAATGGACCGTGCCGGACGAAGCGTTTCAGCACGCGCACTTCGGACGGACGGCGGTCGTCGGTGAACAACTTGCCTCCGTGGCCCAGCTTTATCGCTCGCTTGCTCCGGAGCGACAGACCGAGATCGATAAGCACCTTCGCTCGCTCGAACCGGGGGACGCCATTAAAGGGCGGGCTCAGGATTTCCGCTTCTTCGGCGAGACGGACGAAGTCACCGAGGCCGTGGGCCGGGAGCTGATCGAAACCGTCGCGCGGGAGCTTTAGTCGTTACAACCGCTACGATCATCCGCCGCGAAAATCGCGCGGCGTACGGCATTTCGTCGATTGTCGGCGAAGATTTGCCCGCCGGAGGTTTTCGACCTACGGTTGCGATTGAGCACTCGCGATTTCGCACTTCGTGAGTGTGCCCGCCGGTTGCTCACGCCACGCCTCATCTCGCCACGCCTTCGCCTTGCCGGGAGTTGCCCCATGGTCGCCACATTGCAGAGCGACGTCGATTTCTACAGCATGGTCCATGAAGTCTTGCGCACTGCGCGCGACCAAGTGAGCGATTCGACGCGCCGCGAAACGGATCGACGGTCGTTCGATTGCCGGCAATGGATTGCACCGCTCGTGGAAGGAGCGGCCCCGCCTGCGAGCGCATTTCAAGAAGTGCGCTGCCGCGACATTTCGACCGGCGGGTTCTCTTACCTCAGCGAAAGCATTCCCCAGGCCGAGAAGCTCTCCGTGCGACTCGGCCGTGGCGAAGGATGGATGTTCCTCACGGCCGGCGTGGTGCATTGCCGACCGATCGAAACGGACGAGGGGCCGGCATTTCTCGTCGGCTGCAAGTTTCTCGGCCGCAACTGAACCGGCCGGGGCGGGTTAACGGTCTTAACGCCGCGGCGGCGCGCTTGACAAGCGCCGCGCGGTGCGCGAAGTTGGGGCATCGCTCTTGCTCCCCGCCTTCGCATCCCCGCGCGGTCGCGTCGTGGTTTCAGTTTTTCTTCGCCTCACCGCCGTCACGGCCGCGGTTTGCCGCTATGCGGCGATCGCGTCGCCGGTCGGGCTTCCGCATTTTTGCGGCGCCGCGGAGTTTGAGATCGACGGCACCGCGACGAAAGAGATCGCCGCCGACGTCGGCAGCCGGCTCGCCGAGCAATGGAAGCGGTACGAGAAATGGCTTCCGCCGCGGCTCACCGGCGAGCATGCCGGGCCGCTGCCCGAGGTACGGCTTTACCAAACGCTCGCGGAGTATCGGCAGGCTTTGGCCGAACGGGGAGCGGCGCTGGAGAATCCGGCCGTCTACTTGCGCGACGCCAATCTGATTTTGCTCGGCTTCGACGGCGATCGCTACGGCGCGGCCTTGAAAGCGGCGCGCGAGCGAGTGAAGAAGTACGACGAAGAGACGGAGGCGCTCGGCCGTGCGTTCGCCGCGCAGCAGAAGGCCGACGACGAACGCTTCCGCCGCGAGAAGACGCCGCAGAACGTCCGCAACGAAATCGTGCGTCGGCAGGCGAGCGACTTTCGCAAAGCGCAAGCGGTGGCGGCCGCGGCCCGACGCGAAGCGGACGCCGCCAACAAAAAGCTCTTCGCCGAAGCCGCCGACCGATTGCTGGCCGGAGCGTCGCACGAGCTTTTCCATGCGTACGTCGCGACGCGGCTCTATCCGCCGGCCGTCGATCGGCTGCCCGCCTGGCTCCACGAAGGGCTGGCGCAACTCGTCGAGCACGGTCGGTGGCGCGACGAGCGACTGCTGATCGATCCGCCGCCGCCGGCCTTGTTGCAACGCCTCAAGCCGGCCGCCGGGCAAACGCTCGAACTGCCGAGCGTGCGAGAACTGGTGTCTTCGGCGGACGTCGGCTTTCTCGCGCACGACAAACGCGTGACGGACGACGTTCGACTTCGGTACCTCACGGCCTGGAGCTTGACGCAATACTTGGCGAGCATCGGCGCGCTGGAGCGTCGCGAACGCCTGGACGACTACGCGCTCGACGATCGCGCGGACTCGACGGCCCGCTTCGAGCGCTTCGCCGGTCGCGATACGGCCGCCGTCGAAGCCGGATGGCACGCCTACCTGCGCAAGTGGGTGAAGTAGCTACTTCCCCTCGGCCGCCCAGGCTTTCATCTGGGCGATGTTGCGTTCGGTCTCGGTCCGCTTCGGATCGCCGGCTTTCTTTTCGCCGACGTACACCTTCATGTCGCTATCGTACATCGCCACTGGTTCCGGAACGTTCCCCTTGTCACCGGTGTACTTGATCCAGTTGTCGAGCTTCGCACGAAGATGCGCCAGGGCATCGGCGTGGGCCGGATCGTCGGCCAGGTTCTTCGTCTCTTGGGGATCGGCCTGCAGGTCGTAAAGTTCTTCTTTCGGGCGCGTCGGGGAGAAGAGCAGCTTCTCCTGCAACGCGTCGAGCTTGCCGGCCGCGTGGAGCGAACGTAGCGTCTGCACGATCGACTTGCCGTCTTTGTAGTTGTTCGGCTGCAGGTGCGGACGTTCCGGCAATAAGTTGCGCACGTACTTATAGCGGGCCGTGCGCACGGCCCGAATGTGCTCGACCGTTTCGTCGCAGCGATCGCGGGCCGCAAAGATCTCCGTACGCGGGCTGTAATCGTCGGCAAAGAGATCTTTGGCTTCCATCGCGGCCGGCAGCGGAATGCCGGCCCAGGCCAACGACGTGGCGGCCAGATCGATGTGTTGAATTAATTCGTCACGCACCGCGCCTTGTGGAACGCCGGGCCCGCGAATCACCAGCGGCACGTGGATGCCTTCGTCGTAGAGAAATTGCTTGCCGCGGGCATGGCTGATGCCGTGATCGGTCATGAAGGCCACGATAGTGTTCGCCAGCAGTCCTTCTTTTTCGAGGCGGGCCAGCACATTGCCGACTTGCTCGTCGGTGAAGCGGCACGAATCGAGATAAGCGGCCCAATCGCGGAGCAGCACCGGATCGCGCGGGTAGTAAGCCGGCAGCACGACGTCTTCCGGCTTTACGGCCGCGCCGAAGCGTTGCTCGGCCCGTTTCGAAAGGGCGACGGCCGATTGATCGGTCCCGCCGCGCTGCTTGCCGCCGGAGAGTTGCACCTGCATGAAGAACGGCTGACCTGCTTTGCGGCCTGCCCAATCGGCGCCGTCGTACATGGCGGAGTCGTATTCGAAGTTGTAGTCGGTCTTGCCTCGGCCACCGCCGTCGGCGTCGCGGCCGGCCTTGGCCTTCTTTGCGGCTTTGGCGCCGGCCGGCTTCGCATTCGGCCCCGGCACGCCGCCGCCGATGCAGGTGTAGTAACCGGCCTGTTGGAAGAGCTTGGGAATCGGCACGACGCCGTCGGGAAGGTAAATTTTCTCCGTGCCGCGACCGCTGCGATGGTTCTGAGCGCCGATCGTCGTTTGGTACATGCCGGTGATCAGGGCCGAGCGCGACGGCGAGCAGACCGGCGCCGTCACGAAGGCTTGCGTGAACCGCGTCCCTTCGCCCGCCATCCGGTCGACGTGCGGCGTCTCGATCAGCTTCTCGCCGTAGCAAGAGAGATTCGCCGACATGTCGTCGACGATGATCCACACGATGTTCGGACGCTTCGCCTCTTCCGCTCCGCTTGCGAAGCCGGCAAATAACACGAACGACCCAAACACGATTGATGATAACTTCGACATTGTTTGAACGCGGAGACAAGCTCCGCGGCTAAATGAGTGTTCAAATAGACCGTTACGCGCCGAACATGACGCGCCGACCCGCGTGACTATTCAGGCAACTTGAAATCGGCGATGAAAAGCTGGCTCTGATGTTCGGGCGTCCGGTTGCTCGTCCACATGAGTTGCTTGCCGTCGGGGGAAAACACCGGGAGGACGTCCCCCGTCGGATGATCGGTGACGCGCCAACGTTTGCCCGGCTTGAACTCGCCGTCTTTCACTTCGTACTTCATCAGCCACAGGTCGTAGTTCGGCCGGGCGTTGGGGTCGCTGTGATCGGCGCCGGTCCAAATCAGGTACGGCTCCGTGGGATGCCAGTACGGCGCCCAGAATACCGAGTTCTCGTCGTCGGTCACCGGCGTGTCGTGCGTGCCGTCGATGCCGATCACGTGAATTTGTAGGTGCTCCTTCTTCTTGCGATCGGTGCGGTAGCAAACCCAGCGGCCGTCGGGCGATTGAAACGGACCGCCGTCGTAACCGTCGGCGTTGGTAAGTTGCCGCACGTTCTGGCCGTTGGAATCCATCACGTAGAGATCCGGGTCGCCGTCGCGCGTACTGCAGAAGACGATGGTTGAGCCGTCTCTCGAGTAAGCCCCTTCGGCATCGTAGCCTGGCGCGTCGGTGAGGCGACGCAACGGTCCGCCGTCGATGGACACCTCAAAAATATCAGTGGCCGGATCAAACGGCCATTCGTAGCGTCGGCGTCGTCCGGCCGCGGCATCCTCGGCTTGTTGCTTACGCTCGGCGTCTTCGACGGCGCTCATGTTGGGGTCGAGATGGCTCGACGCGAAAAGAATCTTCTTATTGTCCGGCGAAAAGTAAGCGCACGTCGTCCGACCGCGACCGGTGCTGATGAGCTTCGTCGGCGGATACGGCTCGCCGGCGGCTTGCAACGGCTGCGTATAAATCTGGTAGAAGGGATAATCCTTCGACACGGCCTGATAGACGATCGATTTCTGGTCGGGGGAAAAGTACCCCTCGCCGGCCTTGATCATGCCGGTGGTGACCTGCCGCATGTTCGAGAGGAACGTGCTTTCCAGCTCGGAAGGCCCGGCGGCCGCCGCGACGGGAGGGCCTTTCGGCGGTCCGTCGGCGGCGTGAAGTTGCGACGTGGCGGCGGCCATCGCTTGCAAAACGGCGACGGCGATCAAACAATTCTGCCGGAATCGACGAGGCGACATCTGCGGTATCTCGGGAGGAATGTACGTGAGGGCAGGGAGGCGGCCCTTAGTATATTCCATGCACCGAGAGGACGAGACGACGCTCCGTCAAAAAATCCTTCCGAACATTGATCGACGTTTATGCGGTGCTAAGCGGCCGCGCCGCTGCGGCGCAGTTCGCCCTGCAAGCGGCGAATTTCTTGCTCGAGTTGAAACCGCTCTTGCCGCCAGGCTTGCGAGCGTTGGTAGAGGGCCCCGTCTTGGCGTTCGAGTTCGGCTTCGCGGCCGGTGAGGAAGGCCGCTTGGCGTTCGATCTCTTCGTGCCGCGCCTCGGCCCAGCGATGCAGTTCTTCGGTTTGAAAGCGAAGGCGTTCTCCTTCGGCGGCCAGATCCGTTCGCAAGGCTTCGAGCTCCGCTTTCTGGGCGGCCATGTCGGTTTGCACGATGCGATACTGTTCGCTCAAGCGCGAACGGATCCGGGCCATATGCTCGGTCAGCGCCGCGGTCGGCAGAGTGCCCGAGAGGCGGGTCCAGAGTTCTTCGGCCGCCAGCCGCATTTCCAGCGTTTCGTGCTGGGCGGCGGCCAGATCCTCTTGTTCGCGGCGAATTGCGGCGCGGCGGAAGTCGAGTTCTTCACTCCGGCGCTCGAGCGCCGTCTGGCGCTCGCTGGCTTCCGCTTCCGCGCGGCGTCGCAATTCGGCTAGCTCGAGTCGGTCGTGTCGTTGTTGCGCGGCCAATCGCTCCCGTTCCTCATTCAACTCCGCGCGCAGACGTTGCCACTCGAGCGTCGCTTGTTTCAGATTCTCCTCTTGGTCCACGACGGCCTGCTCTCGGCCGTCGAGCGCGGTTTCACGCGCGTTGAGTTCTTGTTGCAGTTCGACTTGATACTTGCTCGGCTGGCTGGCCAAGCGTTCGATCGCTTCGCGGCGCACATCCAGTTCGGCATACTGATCGCGCAGCCGCTCCATTTCGGCCTGTAGCTCCGCACGACGGGCTTCCACTTCCGCCGCGGCGTGTCGACGGGCCGCCGTTTCCAAGGCCGCATCGAGCTGATGTTGTTCGAGTTCCGCTTCGCGCCGCAGGAGATCGGCGGCTTGAGCTTCCAAGGCCTCGGCCTTACGCACCAGGGCCGCTTCGTCGTTTTGCCGCACTTGCACCGAAGCCGCTTCGGCCGCGATTAGCAGCTCGCGTTGGTTGGCAAGCTCGTGTTCCCGGATTGGAATCGCCGCCTCGCGATCTTCCAACTCCCGGCAACGTTGTACGTACCAGACCTGGGCGGCGCGGCGGTCGTTGTCGAACGTCGCCAACTGCGACTGCCATTCCGCTTCACGACGGTCGAGTTCGTCTTGTTTCTCACGCAGGTGCACGGCCAGTTGCCGCGCCTGGTGCCGCAGTTGTTCGACGGCCTCAACGTCGACTTCCACGACCTTGCCGCGCGTAGAGTCCTCGCGATATCGAGGCTCTTCATGAACGTTGGCCTCTTCGGCCGGTTGCGGATTATTCGCTTCGTCCGCGGCTTGCGACGACTCCTCGAAGTTTGGCTCCGACGGCGCTGCGTGCGCGATATCGATCCGTCGACCTACGACCGGAAGCTGCTCGTCCGACTTGGGGCCGGCGCCGGCAGCGTCGGTCCGCGCCCAGCCGCCGAGAATCCGTTTGTACGACGCCATCCGAGCACCTCTCGCTTGCGGTGTGCCGGCGGCTCCCGCGGCCGGGCATCGTCGATGCGCAGCACGTTCGGCAAGACCGGCATAGTTGACCGCTGCATTCATCGGCAGGTCGTCGCGGCAAGTTTACGGCGGCTTGGAGAATTTGCCGAAACCTTAACGACGCCGGCGTCGCGAAGACTGCAGCCGGCGCGAGGCTCGCCGGCTAGAAGCAGTGCTCTAGCCGGCTGGAAGCTGAGCCTGCGCCGGCAGACGTTTGCCGAAGCCGTTAACCACGGCGATCGTCGCGCAATCGCCTGGCCGCCGCTTGATAAGCGTCCTGCACCGTGTCGCGGCCGTACTTCCGTTCCAAGCTGCGAATCGCAAAATGAAAGCGGGCGACGCGATTGAAGTGGTCCATGAAGGCCACGTTGATCGCCGCGCCCGTCGCCGCGCCGACGACCGGCACCGCTTGCACCAGGGCCTTTTGGGAAACCGTCAGGTTGAAGCGAGCTGCGATCCGGCTCAAGAGGGCCGCCAGCGCGGGAGCCGTCCCCTTCTGCATGGCCGAGGCCAACTGCTCGGCGGACATTCCGGCCACCGTGCGGGCCGCGTGCGTCACCATCTCTTGCACGCCCCAGCGTGCCGAAAGGTACGCGCTGTCCATCGCTTCGCCGGCTTCCCCGGCGCCGCCCAGGCTGAACACCGTCAGACATTGCAAGCGCACTTCCGCGTCGTCGATGTCTTCGCCGAATTCGCGGGCGATCGAAGCGATCGAGCGAAACATGAGCGTGGTCGTCACGGGAAGCTCGACCGCCAAGCCGGCCACGCCGAAGAGTCCGCCGGCCGTGCCGGTCACCGCAACGGAGAGCTTGTGCAAGAAGCCGGGCAGCGCGCCGACCTTCCGCAGGTCTTCCGGCACGTCGGCCGGTTTCGGAGCCGCGGCATCGGTCGGAATGGTCCGCACGGCGACGTTGAGCGCGGTTCGCAAGGCCGCACCGACGGCGTCGTCCACTCGGCCCGGCGCCACCTTGTCGACCGCGCGGACGACAAACTCCAAGGGCTTGCCGACCGCGTTGGCCAACTGCATCAAGAGCGACGGGTTCTCAAGATAGTCGGCCGCTTCTTGCAGTAGTTTTCGTTCGACGGTCGAAAACTCGCCGGCCGGGCGCTGGGCGGACATGCGTGCGGATCTCCCTTCGCCGGAGCGGGCTCAAGACCGAAACCACTGTATTCTACGGAGTTCAGCGCCGTTTCGTTCTGCGAATCCGCCGAACCGGCTGCTTTGGCACGCACGTTGCAATTGCCGTCTTCCACGCAACATTCGCCGCCTGCTGTTCGGCGGCTTTAACAATTCGTGGAGGGCTTGGTCATGATCGGTTGGCTATTCGTCGGTTTGTTCGCCGGTTTGTTGGGTCGATTGCTGGTGCCTGGTCGCCAGCCGATGGGCATTTTGAAAACGATGGGGCTGGGCCTCGCCGGCTCCGTACTCGGCGGTTTGGTTTCGATGATGCTCTTCGGTACCGATCCGGCTGATCCGGGCTTCCATCCCGCCGGCCTGTTGATGTCGACGATTGGTGCCATCGTGCTGCTCGCCGGCTACATCTCGTACAAACGCCGCCACATCTCGGGCCATTAAACTTTAGATCGCTCAGCACGAGCGGCTCAAATCATGGGTGGCCGGGGCGAAGCGTAAGCGATGCCCCGGTTACCTAACGGGGATTAACCTCGTCGATACTAGACGAGTTTGAGATAAGAGAAGGCACGGAGTTGATCATGGTCGGACGCAGGTCCGGCCGATCGGCTTCGTGCCTTTGTTTTGCGCGCAGTTCTGAGTTTGCGTTATTCGGCAACGAGCACTTTCTGCCCGCATCTCGGACAGGCTCGTTGCGCTCCCAGAAAAAGCGCCGGGACGACGAAGCTATTGCCGCAACCACATGCCACGGCGACGACGCGGGCCGCCTTGGGACCGGCGGCAGCCACATCGTGAGGAACCTGCGCCGCCGCAGGCATCCCTGCCGATACTTCCGCCTTGAACTTGGCGAAGCACGATTTGCTACAGCACTTCTCTTTGGTCCACGGCTTTTCGGCCGCCGGTACGACGAACGTCCCGCAGATCACGCACTCGCCGGCGCCTTGAGCGAGAAGTTTCTGCCGATGCAGCTCAACTTGCTCTTGCTTGCGGGCATTCATCAGTCGAAACGCCGCAAGTTTTGCGTCGTACGTCCGCATATCCGCAACATGCAGCGCCTCCTCCGCAGTGACGTTGGGCGTGTATTCCTGAGTCGTTTTTCGTTTTGGAATAGGAGCAATGCCAAGCTTATAGAACATAAACTCACCGACGAGCCGGTCGATGATGTTTCGACTCATGCCGTCGCGCGCGTCGCCGCCCCAGTACTCGGTACGCATATCGAACACCCGCCCTCCGCACTTGCGGCAAAGCCCGCGGGATTTACGCATTTGCCTGAGACTGTGCTTCGACTTGCAGCCCGTGCAAGTGAACCACACTTCATCCGCAAACTCGTTCACTAGCGGCATATGGCGGTTCTCCCGACGTCGATCAAGGCGCGATGCTACGGCGACTTCTTCCGTGCGGCGAGAATCGCCTTGACCAAAGCGTCGGGCACCGGCGGCGGCTTTGGGGCGTTGCTGCAGGGGTCGGCGGCGGCTTCTTTGTCGAGGCACTGCTTGCTGAGGGCGATCGTCTTTTTGTAGGTGTCGAGGTACTGCACGCACGGCGGACAAAGCGACATGTGCTCTTGAAATACGGCCAACTCTCCGGCCGGTAATTCGCCGTCGAGATACGCCATCATGAAGTCGCAGATCTCGCGACAACTCAGGTCATGGCGATGTTCGCCGCAGCTCAAATGTTCGTCGCTCATCGCATCATCTCCCCCGGCCGACCCGACTCGCCGAGCCGGCGATCGAGCAACTCACGTAAGGCTTGGCGTGCTCGATGCAGCCGGGTTTTGACGTTGGCCAACGACAACTCCAGCAGGTCGGCCACCTCCTCGGTCGATCGCTCTTCGATATCGCGCAATAGCAAGATCGTCCGGTAGCTTTCCGGCAATTCGTCGATCGCCGTGCGGACGATTCCGCGCAGTTCGGCATTCTGCGCGGCGTCGTCGGGCCGCACGCTCCAGTCGGCCCGCGGCTCGGTGCGATGGCCGTCGTCGGAGAAGTGCGGCAACAGATCTTCGATCGGCTTCTCCGGCCGGCGACGCCGCGTGCGTAGCCGCATCAGCGCGGCATTCACGGCAATGCGATGCAGCCACGTCGCCAAACTCGAATCTCCCTGAAATCGCTCGATCGCTTTGAACACGCTCAACAGCGCCTCTTGCAACGCGTCTTGCGCGTCGCTTTCTTCCGGCAAGTACCGCCGAATCACGGCCAGCATTTGCGGACCGTGCCGGCGAATCAACTCTTCAAAAGCTTCGTCGTCGCCGGCGCGCAACAGGGCCAGCAAGTCCGCTTCGCTCAGGTCTGCGGCCGGTTTCCGTTCGGTAAGCGATCCATCGTCGATCATGGGGTCAGCATACCGACGACGGGCTCCGCATCCAAGCGCCGGTCAGGAGAGACCCTCGCGTCCCCTGATCCGTTCGATGCCGAAATCGAAACACGGTTACTAAGATTCTGCCGAACTCGGTCGGGGTGGCTGGGGCATAGCGCAGCGTTGCCCCAGTTACTGCGAATACGTCCCGTCGGCCGGTTCGGCGGCTTGGCCGTCGTGGACAAACGTGCAATCGCGGCCCGACGATTTCGCCGCGGCCAGTGCGATGCCGGCCCTCATCACCACCGAAACGCTCCGATCGTTGGCCTGCACCACGGCCACGCCGCAACTGACGGTCGCCTCGATCGGCCGCTGCGAACCCTCGCGGGTCAGATTTCGCAGGCCGTGGCGAATCTGCTCCGCCACGCCGACCGCTTCTTCAGAGGTCGCCCCTTCGAGCAAGAGCGCAAATTGCCCTTGGTGATAGCGGGCCACGTAATCGCCGTCGCGGCAGAGCGAGCGCAAGACGTCTGCCGTTCGGCAAAGGACCATGTCGCCCCCCGAGCGTCCTTCGGCGCCGTTGATTTGCGTCAGCCGGTCAACATCAACGAGCACCATCGCCAAAGCCGAACCATCCGTCCGGCAGCGTTGCACGCGACGACGCAGCTCATGCGCGAAGGCGGCGGCCTGCGGCAGGGCGGTCAATGAGTCTTCTTCATCCTGTTCGTGCAGGCTCGCCCCGGCGGCGGTCGAAACGGCCGCACTGGCCGACGCTTCGCTAACGTGTTCGATGAGCCGCGGCGAATCGAGCGCGAGAAAGTCGTCGCCGCTGTGGAAGTGGCCGCAATTGCGACCGGCGGCCTTCGACAAGTACAGGGCTTCATCGGCCCGACGAATGACGACGTCGAATTCGTCCCCCGGCACGACTTCAGACAGGCCGAGGCTCACCGTAACCGTGACCGGTTCGTGGTCGTATTCGAAGTTGTGATTGGCGACCGCTTCCAGGCAGCGCTGAGCCGCACGCCGGGCATCGCGCAAGGTCGTCGCCGGCAGAATCACGGCGAACTCTTCGCCGCCCCAACGGGCCAGATAGTCCATCTCGCGAAGAACGGCCTCAAGCACGCGGGCCACGTCGCGCAGTACCGCGTCACCGACGGCATCGCCGCGCCTGGCGTTGATCTTCTTAAAGTGGTCGATATCGATCAGCAAGATCGACACCGGCACCGGCCGGCGGCGCCATTCGGCGAGTCGTCGCGTCAGTTCTTCTTCGAAGCCGCGACGATTCGGCAGCGCCGTGAGCGTATCGAGCCGGGATTCGGCGAGCTGCGTTTCGAGCTGCTGCGATTGAACTTCGAGCTTGGTTTCCACATCGGCGAGTTGCGATTGCAACCGGCTGTTCGCACCGGCGATTTGAGTCATTCCTTCGAGCAAGACTTGGTGCAACTGATCGACGTCGGCCGCGACCGCTCCTTCGAGCGACGCCGCGACGGCCTTTACCTGATCGGCATGGCCGACCGCTTCCGTGCCGATGTGGTCGGCCAAGGATTGCAGCTGCCGCAATGCGTCGCCGAGCGTCGCCGTGAGCGCGTCGGAAGTTTTCGACATGCTGCGCTTGCGCGAGCGCAGCCAATAGCCGATCGCGCAGCCGCCCGCCACTTGAAAGGCCGAAATAGCCAACAGCAACAGCATCGTCGAAGTCGAAAGCATGCGTACGGCAACCCGCGTTGAAGAAGGCCGAACTTCCCCGACGGCGCAGCGGCGAACGCACCGCGCCGTAAGTGAAGGCTAGGTCGCAGACGGGTCGAATGACGCCGAAAAACAAAGCGTTGCCGGTGGTACCGGTCGTGCCGATTGCCGGGGCCATGTAGCCGGCATACTCAGTGTGCCGGTGGGCGCGAAGGCCCTTATGCGGATGTCGCAACGCTCGGCCGCCGCGAGCGCATCCAGAAAAAGAACGGCACCCCCGCCGCGATCAGGGCGAGGCCCGCGCGCGATTCCTCCGGCGAAGTCACGCCCATACTCACGACGAACGCCCCGAACGCCAGCAAAAAAATGGCAGGCACGACGGGATAACCCCAAGTCTTGTAAGGGCGAGGCAGATCGGGCCGTTTCACGCGGAGCGTAAACACGGCCGAAACGGCGAGCGCATAAAACGTGTAACCGCCGAAGATTACGTAATTGGTCAACGCGTCAAAAGCGTCGAGCGGCGATTTCTGTTCGTTGTGATGAAACACGGCGACGATCAACAGGATCGTCCACACGGCTTGCACGAGCACCGCGTTGTGCGGCGTCTCGTAACGGTGGTGGATCTTCTGCATGAAGTGCGGCAGCAATCCGTCGCGGGCCACGGCGAAGTAAATCCGCGGACCCGTGAGCATATTCGAGTTTACCGCGCCGAACGCCGACAACATGACGCCTAGCGAAACCCAGCGCGCCGCCTCGGGGCTAAAAAGTTTGGCGAAAAGCGTGGCCGTAGGAGCTTCGCTCGCGGCAATTTCGGCGTGCGGCAGAACCAAGTGGTAAGCGAACGTCGCGGCGATATAGATCGCCATGATGAGAGTGATTCCCCAGGCCAACGCTCGCGGCACGTTGCGCTGCGGGTCGCGAATCTCTTCGACGACAGGGCCGATGTTGATCCAACCGTCGTACGCCCAGAGTATCGCGACGACCGCCGCGGCTAAGCCGGTCCAGAGCGAAGGTTCGATCTTCGACGGAAACAGGGGCTGCAACAACTCCGCATCTGATCTCCCGAGCAGAAACGGCAGCACGATGATCATTCCCAGAAAGGCGACCTTCAGCACGGTCGTTACGTTCTGCACATGGGCCGTCCAGCGCGTGCTCACGTAGTTGATCGCCGACAGTCCGACGACCAGCACGACGGCGACGACTTCTTGCCCGAGGCGCCCCAGCGGCGTGACCTCGGCCAGATAGATCGCCGTCGCCACGGCCAGCGCTCCGATCGATCCGGTGCGTACGACCCAGAATTCGGTCCACGCCCAAAGGAAGGCAGGCAACTTGCCGTAGGCCTCGCGCAGATAGACATACGGCCCGCCGGCTTGCGGCAACATCGCGGCGAGTTCGGCCAGCGACAAACACCCGCAGAGCGTAATCAACCCGACGCCGATCCACACGGCCACGATCGGCCCGAAGTTTGGTAACGCCTCGGCCAGCGTATGGGGCTTCAAGAAGATGCCGCTGCCGATGACGCTGCCGACGACGATCATCGCCGCGTCGAACGAACCGAGCACGCGCGGCAGCACGGCCGGCTCTTGGGTGATTTCTTCCGATTGCATGGCCTAGAAGATACGCGCCGGCGACGCATACGTCTAACGCACAAGAGCACTAAAGCCGCGTCGGATCAAATCCGTCAGTCGGCGGACGCTGCGACGGCGGCGGTTGCGGCGGACCGCGACCGTCGTCGGGACCTTCGCCGGGTCGGCGGAATACGGGCGGTCCGCGGCCGTCGTCTTCGCCCGGCTTGCGCATTCCCGGCGGTCGACGATTGTCACCCGAGCCGAAAGTTCGCGGGAACGGCCCGAATTTCCCCGCGGCCGGCTCCTTCCAGAGCCCTCGCTTCCGCAAGAATTCTCGCCGCAATTCGCTTTGCATCTCCTCGGGCCGCAAGGCCATGAGTCGTTGGCGCTGGTCTTCCGAAAGTTCGCTCTCGAAAAAGTTACGTAGCTCCTGTTCGTCGATCCGCGCCGACGCCGTCGCGCCGACGCCTCGATACCCCACCGTGCGTTCGATCGCCGTGCGGATCCATTCGGCCAAGAGCGTCTTGGGATCGTCGCCGTCGCGTTCTCGTTCGGCGGCCGCCCAGCGTGCCTGGGCTTGCGGCGAAAGCTTGCCGCGGAGATCCGCCAGCGCAGTCTGTGTCACGAGATCAAATCGCGAAGGCCCCGGCCCGCGCTGCTGCGACAAAACGTAATACATCAGAGCCCAGGATCGCTCGCGGGCCCCCATTAGCTCGAACCGCTCGCGGACCGTGCCGGGCAGATTCTCCAGTAACTTCTCCTGGTGCGTTTTCACTTGTTGTTCGAGCCAGGCCATGATCACTTTCGCATCGGCGTCGCTTAGGTCCTGTGCCGCGAATACGCGCTGCTCGCCGACGAACTGCTCGACCTTCTTCAGGCGATCGTCGGCTTCCAGCCCGACGAAGAGCGCGCTCTGCTGCGGTGCGAGCTTCGCTTTCCATTGCAGATAGTCGTGCATCGTCCGCAGCACGGCCGGCGCTTCGCCGCCGGTCGTCAGACCTTCGGCCAACTCGTTCAGACGTTTTTGTTCGGCTGCCGGCAATTTCTGAAATCGCTCGTACTTTGCCGCCAAGGCTGCCTTCTCGTCCGCCGGAAGCACGGCGACCGCGGCTCTACGATCGGCCAACGGATCATGTCGCCGGTAAGCCCACGCGATCTCGCCGACAAGAATCAGCGAGATCACCAGCGCCGCGGCCACGCGCCGTTTGGTCCCGCGCGAACGGCGCTCGACCGTGATCGGATCGGCCGCATCGGCATCACCGGCGATCAGGCGCGGCGGCATGTCGTCGGCGACGGTCGTATTCAGCGCCGTCAGGCCGAGCCGTTCGGCGGAAGTTTTGTCGGGCGTGGTCATGGCGGACCTCCCGGAGTGCCGCGCTGCGGCGGCGCCGGTTGTGGCGCAAACTTCTCCGGCGCGGGGAACGAAATGTTGGCGGCCTGCAAACTACGGAAGAATTCGGCGGTTTCGCCCGGTTCGGTTCGGCCGAGGTCGTCGAGGTCGCGCACCGCCGGCAGATTGCGGAGCAACTCGTCGTCGGGCCGCGGCCGCACGGCGTCGGTCAGAAGGAACCCGCCGAGCGCCGCCGCCAGCACGCCGCCGGTCAGCAGACCCAAGTCGAACCAACGATGGTCGGGCTTGGCTTCGGCGGTGGCCAGTTCTTTCTCGGCATCAAGTGCGATCATCTCCACCGTGGTCTGCGTGAACTTCGCGCTCACGTCGCTGCGCGGCAGCGCGTCGAGCAAATCCCACGCACGCTGCTGTCGATGCAATTCGGCCTGCAATTGCGAATCGGCCGCCAACCGTTGCTCAAATCGGCTGCGCTCGTCGGGCGCCAGTTCGCCGTCGAGATAGGCGTGGAGTTCGGCCTGTTGATCGGACGAGTCCGTCGATAAATCGGAGTTGCGTCGGTCGTCGTTCATGACGTCGCCTCCTCCGTTTCATCATCGGCGGCTTCGCTGCCGGCCGGCATCACGCCCCGCTCCAAGTACGCTTCCAGCACATCGCGCAAATTATCGCGAGCGCGCGACAGGAGCGACTTCACGGCTTGCGGCGACATGTCCATCGTCTCGGCGATTTCGAGGTAGCTCATGCCTTCGAACTTGCAGAGTAGTACGGCCATTCGTTGCCGCTCGTTGAGCGTTTCTAAGGCCCGCTGCACCACTTCGCGCATCTCGGCTTTATCAAGTTGTCGTGTCGGCAAAAAGGCGCTCTTGGCCTGGGCCATTTGCTCGAGCGGAGCCTGGCTCCATGCGCCGGTGTCATCGCCGGCCGTAGGGGTGATGTTGCGCTCTTTGCGGCGAGCCCGACTGCGGCGGGCGTTGGAGGCGACGTTATTGGCGATGGTGAAGAGCCACGTCGAAAACTTCGAGCCGGGCACATACCGCTTGCGCGAACGATAGATCCGCAAGAAGACTTCCTGCGCCAAATCCTCGGCGGCGTCGCGACGGCCGGTCAGATGTTCGAGCACCGTCACGAGCCGACTTTGGTAGCGCAGCATGAGCTTCTCGAAGGCCGCGGCGTTGTCGTCGCGCACCTCGAGCATCAACCGCACGTCCGGGTCGCGCAGCTCATAACTTTGGGCCGACGATTCGCCGACGGTCAAACAGCTACCCGTAGTAGGAACATGGTGTTAGGAGAGCATGGCATCCGCCGCGGACCTCGACAAAAAAACGGTCCGACGGACTCAGTCTACGTCGCCCCCTCCGATCGAACTAGCCGCGGCGTCTTACAGCCGCCAACCATGCTACCCCGCCGGCCGCCGAAGGTTTCGTGAAACCGGCCGCACACCGAATTCCCGCTACTTCTTACTCACGCAATACAGCACGTTTGTCGAGCGAATCAGCAATTGGCCGTCGCACGGCGTGATCGAAGCGCGGAAGATTTCTTCCTCGCCGGCCGTCAGCGGATTCTCGGCGACGACATCAAGCGATTCACCGGGCCGGACGACGTACGTGGCGCCGTCTTCGTTGAGAAGGTACACCAGCCCGTCGGCGGCGATCGGCGACGCGCTGAACTTACCGACGAGACGCTCTTTCCAATACGTCTTACCGTCGGTCGCATCGTAGCAGGTGGCGATGCCGCTCATGCTTACGACGATGACATACTTGCCGACGACGATCGGCGACGGACAGTCGCGGCCGTCTTTGCGCGGCACATGCCAAGCCATGTGAGTTTTCGTAACGTCACCATCGCCCCCCGGCTTCACCGCGTAGAAATCGCCGGAGAGCCCGTTGACGACAGTCAGCACGTCGCCGGCCGGCGTGACGGTCGGCTCGCCCCGGCCGTTGAAGCTCTTGCAGTACCAAAGCTCCTTGCCGGAGTTCGGATCGTAGGCGCGGACGCCATCGTGACCGTTGACGACGATTTCGCGTCGGCCGGCGGCGCTGACGACGATCGGCGTGCTCCAGCCGCGCATCGATTGCTCGTCGTCGGCTTTCAATCGCCGCTCGGTGCGCCACACGACGTCGCCGGTCCGTTTATCGAGCGCCGCGATGTAGCCGTCCTCATCGGCATCGCAGTTCTGAATGACCTTGTCGTCGACGATGATCGGGCAGGCCGACACGCCCCAAGGGCTGACGAACTTCCCGAGATCGCGCGACCAAAGCTTTGCGCCGTCGACCGAGTAGGCATGAATGCCGCCGATGCCGAAGAAGGCGACGACGATCTGGCCATCGGTCGCGCAGGTGGCGGAAGCCCAGCCGTTCATGATGTGAACCTTTTCCGGTTCACCCTTCCAGGCGCTCTGCTGCCAGAGCAACTTGCCGGTCTTGCGATCGACGCAAAGAACGACCCGCTCGCGTCCTTGTTCCAGCGCCGCAGTCAGAAAGATGCGGTCGCCCCAGACGATCGGCGACGATTGGCCGGTGCCGGGCAATGCGGTTTTCCAGGCTACGTCGGCGTCGGTCCATTTGGTCGGCAGACCGGTTTCCGCCGAGTGGCCGTTTTCCGCAGGCCCCCGCCAACGGGGCCAGGAGTGTGCCGGCAAGGTCGGGGCGTCGGGCAAAACGGCGGCGGTCGAAAGCACAAGGCTAAGCAGGAAAGTGCTGGCGGGCATCGGCGGGATTCCTAGCGGAGGGAGAGCGATTCGTTGAGGAGGCGGGCGGACGGGGCTGACTTTGAAAACCTGCGGGAACACGCGAATATCCGTGGTTTTGACGCCGCCGGCAACGCGATTTTTCAATGCCGGCGGGCCGGCCGCGATCGCCTGGCTCAAGTG
>JAFLCO010000339.1 GCA_017303535.1 Planctomycetota bacterium | reverse complement strand
TTCGGCGAAATCGAACGCGCGATAGACGACGCCGAACGCGCCGCGGCCGACTTCAGCGTCAATACGATAGCGATCGGCCAGCGGAGTTCCGGTATCGAACATGGCGTCCCGACGAAGAAATCGAACAGCGTGTGAACCGCCGAACGACCGTTACTTGGCCTGCGGCGACGAGGCCGAATTATCGGATGTCTTCGCGTCGGGTGCCAGTCGTTCCGCGCCGGCGGAACCGGTCCAATCGAGAGCGGGCCAGAGAACGGCGGTGCCGTCGCGGCCGGCGGTGACCGCCCAACCGTCGTCGTGCGAAAACGCCACGCAGGTGATTTCCTCGGTGTGCCCCTTAAGAGTAAGCAGTTCTTTGCCGCCGGCGACGTCCCACACCTTCGCCAAGTTGTCGCGGGCGCCGGTGAGGAGACGGGCGCCGTCGTGCGTGAAAGCCACGGACGAAACGCCGGCCGTGTGACCCTCGAGGCGATGGATAAGAGCGCCCGTTTCCGCATTGAAAATCGCCGCGGTGTTGTCGCCGCTGCCCGAGGCCAGCAACTTGCCGTCAGGAGAGACGACGGCCGAACTGACGGCCCAACCGTGAGCGGCGACTTCCAACAGCGGCCGGCCGTCGGCGGCGTTCCAAAGCCGGACGCGGCCGTCGGCGGCGCCGGTGATGATTTTCGACGCGTCGGCGTTGAAGCGGGCCGTGATGACTGCGGCCTCGTGCTTAAGCACGACGCGAGTCGGGCGGCCGTCGGCGACGCTGCAAACTCGACAGGTCTTGTCGTCGGAGGCCGAGAGGATGAGCCGGCCGTCGGAGGAGAAATCGACTGAGTTGACGTTGCCGGTATGCACGCCTGAAATCTTGATGACGGCCCGGCGCGATGCGGCGTCCCAGATTTTGATGGAGTGGTCCCAGCTGCCGGTGGCCAGCCGCGTGCCGTCGGGCGAATACGCGACGGCCGCGATCGCGCCGTGCGGGTGATAGTCTTGCAGTTCCTCGCCGGTGGCGACGTCCCAGAGTTTCGCGCCGTCGCCGCCGACGGTGAGGATGCGCTCGGCGTCGGTCGAGAACTTCGCGGACCAGACCTGATCGCCGCGGCCCGCGAGATCCAGCAGCGGTTCGCCTTCGGCCGGTTCGCGGCCGTCGCGCGGTAAGGGGCGACGCTCCGTGCCGTTGCGAAGGTCCCACACGCGAACGACGCCGCGAACCGACTCAACGCCGATGGCCCAACGGCCGTCGCGCGAAAGATCGACGCGGACCGGTTCGGCGGCCGAATGAACGACGGTCAACTCGCGGCCCGTGGCGAGTTCCCAAAGACGAATCTTACCGTCGCTCGAGCCAGTAAGCGCGATGCGGCCCACGGCGTCGACGGCCAGCGACGTCACGGCGGCGGGATGCACGAGCCCGCGGCCCGTGAGTTCTTCGCCGGTTGCGATATTCCATTGCACGACGGTGTTGTCGCCGGACGCGGTCAGGAGCGTCGCGCGGTCGGCGAGGAAGACCGCGCCGGTGATGCGGTCGCGATGGGAGTTGAGCGTGCGGACGAGCTTGCCGTCGGCGGCGTTCCAAAGTCGGCAAGCGCCGCCGGCCTCGCCGGTGAAGAGCAACGTGTCGTCGGCCGAGAAGGCGGTCCAGACGACTTCGTCGCCCTGAGGTGGAAGGCGATGCAGGGGCTTGCCGGAGGCGACGTCCCAGAGCGTAGCGCCGTCGTTTTCAGCGCCCGATAGGATGCGGCGTCCGTCATGCGAAACGGCGACGGCCGCGGCACGTCCGGCGGGTTCGAAGCGGGCCATTTCGACGCCGCGGGCCGCGTCCCAAATGCGAACGGTGTCGTCGACGCCTGCCGTGGCGACGCGCGCGGGCAACGAGGTTCCGTCAGCCGCGACGGTCGGCGGGAAGAAGAGGGCCTGCGAGGCGAGGAAGGAATGGCCTTCGGAGAACTGGCCGACGTTCTTTCCGGCGGCGACGTCCCAAAGCTGGGCCGTGTGGTCGCGGCCTGCCGTGACCAGGCTTCCGTCGTCGGGCGAAAAGGCGGCGGCGAGAATGGCGTCGGAATGGCCCTGTAGAACGCGACGACCGATGACGCGTTGTTCTTCGTATTTGTCGAGATCCCAAAGCATCACGCGCCGGTCGTGGCTGGCGGAAACGACCTGCTTATCGCCGGCGGTGAAGAGCGCGGCCCGCACCCAACCGGCATGGCCGCGCAGCGTCTTGACGGATTGCCGCGAAGCTACGTCCCAGAGGCGGACGGTGTTGTCGTGAGCGCCGCTGACGAGCCGGGCGCCGTCGGCCGAGAAGGCGATGCTGCGCACGCTTGAGGTATGGCCGCTCAGGGCCTCGAACACCGGCTTCTTCGGTTCGCGGTCGTTGGCCAAGGCTTCGAAATCGAACGGTTCGAGCTTGGCCGGATCCCAGAGCAAAATGCGTTTGTCGGCGCCGGCCGTGGCGACGCGGCGGCCGTCGGGAGAGAACGCCGCGGCGAAGATCGGACCGTCGTGGCCGCGGAACGGCGGGCTCGCCTCGCCCGTGGCGATGTCCCAAACCAGCGCCGTGCCGTCTTGGCTCGCGGTAACGATGCGCGTTTCGGCTTCGCCCGCCGCGGCCGGAGCGAACTGCGCCGACCAGACCCACCAGTTGTGTCCTTCGAAGCGTTTAAGTTCCGCGCCGGTGTGCACGTCCCACAAGCGGGCCGTGCGATCGTAAGAACAGGTCAGCAACTTTGAGCCGTCGCGCGAGTAGACGGCGCCGAGGGCCCCGTCTTCGTGGCCGACGAGCGTGCGCGTAATCGCGCCGGTGGTGACGTCGAACAGTTGCACGTAACCCTGCGGATCGCCGCCGCAGACGGCGAGCTGTCGACCGTCGGGCGAGAAGGCGACGCCGTGCACGAACGACGAGCCGTAGGAGAGCCGCACGACCGGTTGATCGCCGGCGAGATGCCAAATGAGCGCCTCACGACCCCACGCCGCGGCGGCCACGCGCTTGCCGTCGGGCGAGAGGGCGATGCCGTCGACCGGCGCGGCGGCGTCGAAGTCGCGGAGTTGGCGACCGCAGAGATACGCGAGCCGGCCCCACTCCCAACGGCGGCGCTCGGGTTCGCATGCTTCCAAAAGCTGCAGCGCGGAGCCGAAAGAGTTTTCTTCGATCTTCGCGGCGGCCAAGCCGATGCGGGCGACGTAGGCTTCGTAACTGGCGACCTTACGGGCGTTATCGGCGGCGATGCGATCTTGATCGGCGGCGATACGGGCCAAGCGGGCTTCTTCGGCTTTGGCTTTCTCGCGTTCGGCCGCCGCGTCGGCCTCGAGTTTCGCCAAGCTGGCGGCTTTCGCGTTCGCTTCGGCTCGTTCCGCGGCGGCTTGCGCTTCGGCGCGAGCCGCGTCGGCGACTTTTTGTTGATCAAGGGCCGCGGTCTCCGCGTCGCGGGCGCGATCGCGATCGCGGCTGATCTGCACGTAGGCGAACACGCCGACGGCGACGACGAGCGCGGCTAGCGCGACGGCCATGCGCTTGGCGGCCGCGAGGCGTTGCTGACGTTGGTTGCGTTCCTTTTGTGCGGCGACGGCCCGTTGATAGATCGGCTGCTGTCGCGGATCACCGCCGTCGATGAGCGAGAGAGCGAGATCGACGTCGGTCTTGTCGATGGCCGCGGCGGCATACTCCATGCGCGCCACGACGGCACCGGCCTGCGCCGCGTGGTTGCCGGGCCACAGGTCGATGGCCTGTTGATAGCCGAACACGGCCTGCGCGAAATGGTCGTAGGCGTTGGTGCGGCGCGCTTCGGCGAGCAACTCGCTTGCGCGCGAAGCCAAGAGCACGCTTTCGGCGTGCGATTGGTAGTCGCGCACCGCGGCTTGGAAATCTTTGACGGATTGATGCCGGTCGTTGCGCTCGGTCGACATCGCGACGCGCGCGATTGCGATCAATTCACCGTCGTGATCGGTCGGCACGATCTCGTTGCGGGCCGCCGCGAAGAGGCAGCCCATGACGTTGGGCCCGGTGTGCGGCGGCTTGCCGGTGACGATTTCGAACAGAATCGCGCCGAGCAGGTAGACGTCGCTGCGGGCGTCGATGCGCTCCAGCGGGCCGACGGCCATCTCCGGCGACATGTAGGCCGGAGTTCCGCCCATGCCGGGGTCGTGCGTGGGGGCCTTGCGTCCCTTGCCGCCGACGCCCGCCACGGCGAGCCCCCAGTCCATGAGGAGGACTTCGCCGAAGTCGCCGAGCATCACGTTTTCGGGCTTCAGGTCGCGGTGAACGACATGCCGAGAATGCGCGAAGGCCACGGCGTCGGCGACCTTCATTAGAATTTCGAGATTCTCCGGGAGCGACTTCTCGCGAATCACCTTGTTCCACGGCGTACCGCGGACGCGCTTCATCGAATAGAAGAGCGCACCCTTCTGGTTCGCGCCGAGATCGTAGATCGGCACGATGTTCGGGTGATCGAGTTCGCCGGTGATGACGGCTTCCGCCAGGAACTTGCCGCGCTGTTGCGTGTCGGCGTCCTGCGAGCGGAGCATCTTCACCGCGACGGTGCGGTCGATCGCGGCTTGGCGGGCCGCATACACGACGCCGATCCCCCCTTCCCCGATCGTGTCGATAAGCTGATAGTCGGCCTCGGCCAGGGTTGAGGAACCGGAAAACTCAACGAGCCGGCGATTGACGACCAACTCCGGAGCTTCTTCGAGCGACTGCCCCGATTGCAGCGTGGAGCGTTCGTCGGCCGAGCCGGTGACGGTGCCGGACTTACGTTGCAACGACGGATGCGGCGTTATGGCCGGTTCGACGCCGTTGCGCGTGCCGCCGTCGACGGGGGCGCGATCGACCGTCTTGCGAGAATCGTCGCGAGTATGATCGGGCGAAGAAAATTGTTGCGTCGCGAGATAGGAATCGGCCGGCGGCACGTCGGGTGATCGCGACGGCACGGGGTCTTGCGACGGCACGGGAGTCGCCGGCGGCGCGTACGACGGCGGTAGTACGGCGAGCGAATCGGGCGGCGTCGGCGTCGAACGGGCGACGCGCGAGGCGGGAACCGGATCGAGATTGTCTTTCGAGCCGCTGTTGCGGAGGGCTTCGAGCGTGGCGGGGTCGAAGATGGCCGTGGCGTCGTTGCGACGCCGATCTTCGGCGGTCATCTCGGCGGACGGAGTTTTCGATTCCTTAACGAAGGCGGCTTGCGTAGGGCCTGCGGCGACGGCGGACGACGACGTCGATGCGGCCGGTGCTTCGACTTCCGCGCGAGCCGCGATCAGCGCGAGCACTTCGGAAAGCGGCGGGCGTTCCTCGTCGTAAGGGTTCGCGCCGGCGGGCGTCGTCGGACCTCCGCCGTCGATGCGTCCGTGGCAACAGGGGCAGAACGGCGACTGCGCAAAGGCCTGCCCTAACTCGCGACGGCAATGAACACAAGTTCGCATCATGCTACCGCGACGGTTCTCCCGAAACGCCGGAGCCGGTGTCGAAGCCCGGTACGTTTAAACCGGGCCCGCTCAAGCCGGGCCCTACGACCGTGGGCGCATCGACGACGGGGACGGTGCCGAGCGCCGCCGGAACATCGCCGACGTTGCTGCCGCGAACTTCGGCGGACGTATTCTTCGGCGGAGCATTCACGGGGGCCGAACGCTGCGGCACGGCGGCGACTTCTTGCAGCGGCGGACGATCGGCTTGCATGTCGCCCAGCGACACGGCTCGACCGCGGAACACGACGACGTCGATCAAGAGGCGGTCGGGCGTGAACTCGTTTTCCGAGAGATACAGCCGATAGTGACCGTCGGGGAGCTTGCGCAAGAACGACGGGATATCGCCGAGCACGTTTGCGCCGAGCCGGAACGTATCCGCGGATTCGACGCCGCGCGCGGAGACGACGCGAAGCAAAACGGAGCGCGTCGTCACGGCGACGCGGTCGACGATCACGCGGCCCGTGTCGCCGCTCGGTTGCACGGCGACGGTGTACGGCCGAGCATCGGTGTTTTGCGGCGCGATGTAGACGGCGATCGGAATCTGGGAAACCTGAATACCTGACTCGCGGACATTCACCGTCGGAATTCCGGTGCCGGGAACGCGCACGATGATGGTCTGCGTCGCCCGGCCGCCGTCGTCGTCGGCCACGTCGAGGATGATGGAGATCGGGGCCGCGGGATTTGCCGGGTCGGGAGCGATGAGGAATTGATTCGAAGCGATGAAGGTCGCCAAACCGGGGCCGAGATTGTTCAGCGAGGTCAACTGGCTGAAGCCGATCGTGGAGACGCCCCAGCGGATGGTGACGAAGAAGCGGTCGAGCGGCGCGTCGGAGACGGCGCCGTTGACCGTGGACAGGGAATTCGAGTCGACGTCGGTGCCGGTGAACCCGGTGATGACCGGCGGCGTATTGAGCACTTGGAGACGCACGAGTCGATCGGCGGACGCCGTCGACGCCGGTCGCAGAATTTCTTTCGACGACGTGCGCACGGTGAACGTCGTGTCGAGATCGTCGGGGGCGTAGAAGCGGATCGTCGCGAACTGCGTCGGAGTGAACGTGTACGAATCGGGGGCGGTCCGCATAAACTCCGTGCCGTCGGGCGCGAAGATACGGACGCCGGGGTGGACGCCGGTGAGGATGATGTCGCCGAGTTGCTCCGAACCGTCGCTGTCGGCCAGTTGCACGAGAATCGTCGACGTGATCCGAGTGTTTTCGTTGCCGACGACCGTTGCCGAGGGGGAGCTGACGGTGATCGACGGATCGTCGGCGACCGGCGTGACCGTGATCGTGACGGTGCCCGCGGTGACGCTGTCGAGCCCGGCGGGAGGTCCGGCCAAGCCGTCGTCGGTCACGATGAACTGGAAGGTGTCCTGACCGCTGTAGTTGGCGTTGGGGCGATAGGTGAATTGGCCGGTGAGCGGATTGAAGCTCGTGATGACGCCGTTTTGCGGCCCGGCGGAAATACGATACGTCAGCGTTTGGAT
>JAFLCO010000338.1 GCA_017303535.1 Planctomycetota bacterium | reverse complement strand
GGACCACCGGCGGCGTCATCGGCGTGCTGATGGTCAACCTGTTCTGGTCGGTCATCACCGGGTTTTTCTGGTATCAACTCTTCGGCGGCGACCCGAAGCAGAAGTACGAAGGACTCGCGTTCGTCGAACACTTCATCTTCCTGCTGCCGTTCACCCTCGTCGGGCTGGCCATGTTCCTTGGGTTATTGCTCATCATGCTGGAACCGGTGCGGCGCTATCGGTGGCGGTTCACGCGCACCGAGGCGACTTGCAAACTTTCCTGGTTCGGCCTCGGGAAGAAGTGGCGCTCGCCGCTGGAATCGGTCGATCGCCTGGAAGTGCGTTTTGTGCCGTATCAGGAGGTGAAAAAGTTTCACCGCTTGCCGCTCGGCACGATCTGGACGCCGCACGGCTGCCCGACCTACACGCTGGCCGTCGTCGATTCACGACAACAAGACGCGTGCACGATCGACGGCCTCACACAAGGCGAAGCCATGCACTTTGCCGACGTGCTCGTGCGTTCACAAACGCACTGGTTCGTGTGAGACACTGGGTGCCTGGGGCATAACGCCGGGTGCCTATTTGCAAACCGGAATCGTCCGCCGCTGGACGCATTCGCCGACGCCGATCGCCGCCGCGATCCATTCTTGCGTCACCTTGGGATTGAAACGGTGCCGACTCGCGAGCACTTGCACCAAGCGCCGGCTCGCGTCCATGCCCCAGTTTTGCAACTCGCTATAGAACGGCCGCGGCTGATACGGATCGAGGTCCGTCACCGCGTGAATGCAGTCGCTCAGGTAGCGCGAGCGCGGGCCTTTGTCGGGGTCGATGCATTTGTAAAGGATGCAGCCGGAATTGAGTTTGGCGATCTGGCGATGCACTTGCTCGTGAATCCGCGGCGCCACGCTCGGGTCGTATTCATAAGGCCCCCACATTGCGACGCACTCGCCCTTCGCGAAACAGTCGCGGAGCGTGGCTTGCAACGTGAGGTTCACGCCGCATTCGCCGCGGAGCGCAAGCGGTCGAATGACGAGCGACGCAGGCATCCAGGAGATCGTGTTCACTTCGAGCAAACGCGTGCCGTCGGGCTGCGGCGTCGACTTGACCCACGTCGCCCAGGTATGTGTGTAACGGGCCCGCTTCGGGCTCGACTCGGCTCCGAACACCATCAGAAAGTGCCGCGCCCCGTCGGCCGCCACAGGCCCGAGCAGCGCGTCGGCCGGCGGCGTCGCGGTGTAGTACTCCGTCGCCTCGGCACGATCAGCAAAAATCGCCGACAAACAAAACGCCGGCACTAACAGCATTCGCGAAAACTTGGCAAGCATGGTGCGTTCTCAAAGGTGCTGCGTGGGAACTGATCTATCTTCGGCGGACCGGATTTCGCTATCAATAGGCCGCCGTTTTCAGGGCCATTTCCCAACGGCCCAGCCTCCGCCGCTACTTCGAGTCTACCATGCAACTCCTCGAACGGGCCCACGCCCTGCACCGTGTTTGGCGTTATCGACTTCGCTCGGAACGCCAAGAAATCGCCTACCTGCTGAGTCGCAATTTGGCGGGGGCCACGGTCGCCGATATCGGCGCGAATCGAGGGATTTACTCCTACTGGATGCACAAGGCCGTCGGTCCGACCGGCAATGTCGTTGCGTTCGAACCGCAGCCGGAACTGCAAACATACCTGGCCGACCTTAAACGCACGTTCAAACTCGATCATCTGACGATCGTGCCGAAGGCCCTTTCGTCGGCGAAGGGTGAACGTCGACTAGTCCGACCGAAGCATCATTGGGGCGGCGCGAGCCTGCATCTCGATCCGCACGACGGGGCCGATTCGCTGGCGATTCAAACGACGACGCTCGACGAATACTTCATGTCGAACCCGCTGCGGCCGCTGCGGTTTCTCAAGGCCGACATTCAAGGGCATGAGTTCGATTGCTTCCTCGGCGGTTCGCACTTGCTCCGCATCGATCGACCCGAGATTCTCTGCGAATCGCTCGACAACGAATTGCCGCAGGTCGCGGAACTGTTGTCGCGCTTGGAATATCGGGGCTACTTCTTCCTCCGCGGCAAACTCACGCCGCTGGCCGAACTGCCGCAGTTGCGGAAGTCGATCGCCTCGCGGTACTTGAACTATGTGTTCCTGCCGGCCGAAGCGAAGCAGCCGGTTTAGTACGGCCGGCGACCTACGACTCTCGACGGGCTCGCGCTTCCGCGTGACAGGCCCGAATGCGCTCGTCGACTAAGGCGACCAGGGCCCGATCGTCGAGCGACTTGGCGGTTTCGAGCGAGATCGGTTCGCCGACGACCACGCACACTTTGCCAGGTCGCGGAAACTTCGCCTTGCGCGGCCAGGCTTGATAGGCGCCGTCCAGAGCCACGGGCACGATCGGCACTCCGGTACGTTGCACCAGCGCACTAAAGCCCGGCTTGAGCGGCTGAATCTCGCCGTCGGGCGAGCGCGTTCCTTCGGGAAACAAGAGCACGATCTCGCCGCGTTTCAATCGCCGCATCGTTTCCTTCAGACCGGAAAGCCCCAGGCCTTCGCGGTCGATGGGGATCGCATCGAGCGAATTGATGAGCCACGCAAAGAATCGGTTCTTGAAGAGCGTGTCGCGTGCGAGATAGTTGACCCGACGCGGAACAACGAAACCGATCAGCGGCGGATCGAGATGGCTTTGGTGATTGGAAAGCAGCAGGTAGCCGCCGGTCGCCGGGAGCCGCTCGCGATGAAAACTGCGCAGACGGAACAGGCCGAACGCGAGCAGCCCGACGATAACGCGGATGAAGGCGTACCAAGCCCGCATTGGGAATGAGCGTTCGGCCATCGGTTGGCGGACAATGCGAGTTGCGAATCAAGTTGCAGTTTAGGAACCGGTTGCGTCGGCGGCCGTCATCCGGCTGCGGGCCAACGCTTCGATTTCGGCAATCACTTGGTCGAGCGTGTGGCCGTCGGTCACCAGGTGAACGGCGTCGGCCGCCGCGACCAGCGGGCCCACGTCCCGGCCGGCGTCGCTCGCGTCGCGGGCATTCTGCTTCGCGAGCACCTCTTCCAGCGTGATCTCCTCGCCGCGGGCCTGCAAGTCGAGCAATCGCCGGCGTGCCCGTTCTTCCGGCCCGGCGGTGAGGAAAATCTTCAATTCGGCCTGCGGAAACACGACCGTCCCCTGGTCACGCCCTTCGGTGACGACGCTCTTCCCCTCGACCGTGGCCCGCTGCTGTGCGACGAGTTGCTCGCGCACGCCGGGATTGTTCGCGGCGTACTTCACTTGCGAGGTGATCTGCGTCGTGCGAATAGCGTCGGTCACGTCTTCGCCGTCGAGCCATACGCTGTCGTCGTCGAGGTAAATCCGCACCTGTCCGGCGAGCCGCACCAGGGCTTCGGCGTCGTTCCAATCGAGCCCGTGCCGTACGGCCGAGAGCGTGACGGCCCGATACATCGCGCCGGTGTCGAGAAACATGAAGCCGAGCCGACGCGCAAGGCTGCGCGCGACCGTACTTTTTCCTGCGCCGGCGGGTCCGTCGATCGTGATGATCATAAGTGCCAAGTATGCCGAAAGTTCGCCGCGCGATGAAGGTGCAAAGTTCGCGGATTGATTTCACCACGGAGGCACGGAGAACACGGAGAGAATTCGGAAACGGGGTACTCGCGAATTCGCATTGTTTCTCACGCTCGGACGCGACGGTAAGATGTCGTTACCTCAACATGACTTGCCTTTATCCGGCTCCGTGTTCTCCGTGCCTCCGTGGTGAAACAAAATGCGCATTCTCTTGATCAGCTTCGCTTTGATGGTCGCGCCGACTTGCGCAGCGGCTGGCGAGCCGGCGTTGACCATCGAGCAGGTCAAGCTGTTTGAAAGTTCCGGCGACTACGAATATTCGCAGTGTCGTGGGACGGCCTTGCCCGACGGCCGCATCTTGCTGACGGCGCAGGAGATCGAACGCCAAGGGGCTCACGGCTACCGCGACCTGTTTCAATTTGAAAGCCGTGACGCCGGCCAGACGTGGAGCAAGCCGCGACGTATCGATCCGCTCCGCCGCGGCGTGATCGACGCGGCCACGAAAGACGAGCGAGTCGTCGGCGATTTGTGCCCGCGATATCACGCGAAAACCGGCAAGGTGCTCGGCACCGGCAAGACGTTCACGTTTCGCGGCGGCACCAAGGAAGATCGCTCGGCCGAAGAGGTGTCGTACGCCGTTTATGACCCGCAGTCGGATGCGTGGAGCGGGCTCAAGATCGTCGCCATGCCCAAAGCCGACCATGAAGGCCGGCCGATCCTGCAACCGAACGCCGGCTGCAACGACCGGGTTGACTTACCCGACGGCGACATCCTGCTGCCGATCCGCTACTGCAAAGACGCAAAGCAGCGCTGCTACACGACGATCGTGGCCCGGTGCCAATTCGACGGCGAGACTCTCACGTACGTCGAGCACGGCAGCGAACTCTCGCGCGACAAGAACCGGGGGCTGTACGAGCCTTCGCTCCATGCGCTGGGCGGCAAGTTCTATTTGACGATGCGGGCCGACGACACGGCCTTCGTGTCGGTGAGCAGCGACGGGCTCAACTACAGCGAGCCGAAGGAGTGGACCTACGACGACGGCCAAGTGCTAGGAAGCTACAACACGCAACAACACTGGGCCTCGCACGCCGGGAAGCTCTACTTGGTCTACACCCGCCGCGGGGCCGGCAACGACCACATCTTCCGCCATCGGGCTCCGCTCTTTATCGCCGAAGTCGACCCGGCGCGCTTGTGCGTGCTTCGCGCCACGGAACAAATCGCGCTGCCGCACAACCACGCCGACATCGGCAACTTCGACGTGATCCCGGTGAGCGAAAAGGAAACGTGGATCGTGGCCGCGGAATCGCTGGTGCACGGGAAACGCAATGGCGAGAACAATCGCGTGCTGGCGGCGCGGGTGAACTGGAGATAAAAAGCGCAGGCCATGAAGCTTCACACCTCAGCCAAACGAAAACTGCGGCTTTGCTTGCTGATCGCGGTTGCCGCCTTTTGTGGATGTTTCGACGGTAAGCAACCAACTTCGCCCGTGGAGGCTGCCATCGACCATGTCGCTCTAAAACGGGTCGCGGATCGCATCCAAGATGCGTATGAACCTCTAACGCGCGAGAGCATTTCGGAAATTGAACGCACGATAAAGCATCGCCTTCCGGCGGACTATGTTGCGTTTCTGTTGATGAAGAACGGCGGCAAGTTGCGCGACGACTGGTGTTGTCCGCTAGATGATCGCCGTGGGCCGCTCTCCGCGTGTACTCCACAGGAGTTCTTCCCGATTTCGGAAGAAGCGGAAGACGACAATCTTTTGGTCGTTCGGGAGGACTACGACGATCGTTTTCACGAGTGGCACCTGCCGATCGGCAGGGAGTACAACAATTTGATTGTGCTGTCGCTGCGTGACGATTCGTTCGGGCAAGTCTTTCTCTGGGACTTCGACGCCGACACGATGCATTTGGCTCCGCTGGGGGCCAATCTCTATCGCATCGCCGACAGCTTTTCCGAATTCTTAGCTCGCCTTCGGTACGACCCGAGCGAAAGCATTACCGTTGAGAAACTCCCGCAGTTCTTGGCGGCGGAAGCTTCGGATCTTGCAGTTTTAGAGAAGTTCATTAAAAGCGATTCCGACTTTCGGCACTTTAATGAGCGCGGGCAGACCTTGTTGCACGTTGCCGTATGGCACAGTCAGATCGACGCCGTTCAACTGTTGCTCCGTAACACGTTCCCGGTGGACGCGCCCAACTCCGAGGGGCTAACGGCCTTGTACTACGCTTCCATGGCGGGCGATATCGACATCGCAAAGGAACTCCTCAAGTCGGGCGCCAATCCGCGTGCCAAAGGCAAGTCAGGACAGAGCCCGCTGAGTGAAGCGATGAGTAACCCATACAATCAGCGAATGCAGCGGCTGCTGAATTCCGTCAAATAGCCATCCGCCACCCGCAAGAAGTTGAGCACGCGATCCGGCCGGCATTCCAAAGCGCGAATGACAAATCATGCCCGCATCGTCATTCGAACAAGGCCCCTGCCCCCCCGTGCTCTCCCCGCGTTACGGGGCGAGTGAGCCAGACCAAAATTGAATAGAAGACCCTTTGTATTAGTAGCAGGCATCGACTTCGATCCACTCGTAGGCGCCGATTTCTAGGGCGAGGCCGGAGTCCGTGGTTTCGGCGGTGCTAAGTGTTTCGCCGCGAGTATTGACGACCCTGGCTTCCTTCACGGGGCGGATCGTCCGCAGGTGGATGCGGCCGCTCGCGCCTTCGGTTTCGAGAAGTCGCACGCGGAAGCCGGTAACTTTGTTGTCGTCGACGATGCTTTCCCAGTGCGTGGCCTGCATGTTCTTGGCGTCGACGTGAAACAGCCAGCCGCTCGTGCCGCCGGCGGGCCGCGCGGCGCCGGGCATGGCCACCAGCGGCTCTATGAAGGCCTGGGCGTCGGCCGCCGGGTGCGCACTTTCGACGACGATGCCGTAGCGGAACTTGCGGCGCGTCTCGCCTTTGCTGATGAGCAGCGTGTCGAGCATGCGTTCGCCGGTCAGCAGGTGATGCGGCAGGCCGTCGGGCAGGAGTAGCGTGCTCGTGGTGTCGGTTTCCAGCTCTATGAAATACGGCGACTCGGGCCGTTTCCCCGTGGTCGGCACATGCATGTTGTAGAAGCCGCGACCGAGCCGCGTTTCGGGATCGCCCCAGGCGAAACGGGCGGCGTAGTACGACCCCCAGGCTTCAGCGCGCGGCTGCTCGGTGATGTCGAGATCGATTTCGAGCGTCACCAGCGGCGAACCTTGCACGACCCTCACGCGCTGCTGGAAGCGGGCCAGGAGCTTGCCTTCGAGATCGAGCAACATGCCGGTGGAGGCGATCTCGCCGACGGCCGTGCCGATGATCGTCGGCTTCCAACCGTCGCAGACCATCGTCGAATAGATCGGTTCGAGATCGGGGTCGCGCCACG
>JAFLCO010000337.1 GCA_017303535.1 Planctomycetota bacterium | reverse complement strand
GGCCGGGTCGTCTCCGAGCAACTCGGCACCTACGCGAACAATACGTTCACGCCGCTGGGCGGCGGTAACACTCGCTCGTGGCAATACGACGAAAACGGCAACGTCGACTTCACGACCGACCGCGAAGGCCGCGCCATCTCCTACGCCTTCGACGCCCTCGACCGCCGCACGAAGGAAACCTGGCTCGGCGATCCCGCGGGCTACATCGCCCACTACGCCTACAACGACTACGGCGACCTGGCGAAAGCTTTGGATGCGAACTCGACGTACGTGTACTCTTATAATTCTTCCGGCGAAGTCGAGCAGATGACCTTCGACACGCCGCTGGCCGATCTGAAAGGCACGGCCGACGCCGATTTCACGTTCGGCTACACGTATCAATACGGCCGCCGCGATGAGGTGACCATCACGCCGGGAAGCAAGCCGCTGGCGAATCAGAAGGTTCGATATACGTTCGACGCCTTAGGCCGAGTGACGGCAATCGTCGATGATTCCGCCGCTTACACCTCGTCTAACGGTGCACTCGCCGCTCCGAAGCTTCAGGTCGACAATAACTATGCTCCGGGTCACGTGTCGATTACCCGACAAACTGAAAACTCGGGCCTGCTAGGTACGACGATTTCGGACGACGGCCGAGAATTCAAGCTGGAGCATTGTTCGTTCGGACCAGGTTTTGCGACGCACCATATCTACGGAATCGATCGCTACGGGCGCGTCGAGTCCTATCAACAGAACGGGTATTACAGAAGCTTTAAATACGACGATCGTCATCAACTTACGTCGGTTACCGGCCAAGGCGACAACAAGTCCTACGATTACGACACTATGGGTAATCGGTCGGATGCCTCCGTGGCGGTGGGCAACCGAATTCGTACCATCTCCGTCGGAGAAGTGGGCTACGAGTACGAATACGACGACGAAGGCAATCGGACGCTGACGCGGACCTTCGCCACGCCGCGGGTTACCGACGGTCATGAAAATGCAGATCGCGTCACCTACGGTGGGGCGAACTTCTGGAACTGGGAAGATGTCGACTCGGCAGCTGCCGTCGGCGGTACGCTGACTTACGCGGAGGACCAAGACGAGGTCGTCGAGGTCTACCTCCTGCAAGGTGATGCCCAAGCCCAGCCCGGCTCGAAGTATCGCGTGTTCGTCACCTTACCCACGCCGGGCGAAGAGACGGCGACGGCCGATGCGCTCTATGAAGTACTCATCGACGGCCAACGGCTACCCAACGGGCAGGGCGTGTGGCATGTCGATCAGCGCAGCTGGAAAAACGACTACAACTACGCAGGCCAACGTTGGCAACTGCTCGGCGTGATCGACCTGCCGGCGGGGGCGACGGGCGACAACGTCGTTCTCCAAATCTCCAACGCCGATCCGTCGGGCCCCGGCGTGTTGGTGTTCGACGCGGTACTCACCGAACGCCTCGCGCAAACGACCGAATACAAGTACGACCATCGCAACCGGCTGACCGACGTCGTCGAGCGCGGCCCGCAAGGCGGTGTCATTTGGGAGGTCGCGTATGAGTACGACGTTTTCGACCGTCGGATTGTTCGCGATGAAACGCTTGGCTCGGCCCCGGCAACGCGGGAGTTCTTCGTCTACGACGGCGACAACGTCGCCCTAAACTTCTCGGGCACCACCGCCGCCGACTTGGAACTGGCACAGCGTCTCTGGTGGTCCGGCACCGATCAACTTTTGGCCGTGCAAGACATGGCCACCGAGAAGTTCGTCTGGGCGCTCAACGATCGACAAGGCTCCGTCGTCGATCTGGTGACGTTCGATACCGACGGCTCGTTTCACGAATACCACCGCCTGGCGCATCGCGGCTACACGCCGTTCGGCGCGTTCACGACGGTCTACAACACCGCGGTTGAAAACGTCCCGCTCATCTCGGTCGCCTACACCGGCCGTGATTTCGACAACCGGACCGGGCTCTACGACTACCGCAGCCGCCAATACGACCCGACGATCGGCAGCTTCACCCAAGAAGACGGCATCGGCATCGCCGCCGACCTGAACAGATACCGATACGTCGGCAACAGCCCGCTGAACTTCAACGATCCCAGCGGGCACGTGCCGCTTCCGCTGCTCTATTTCGCCTATCTGGGCTTGACGGCCATGGCGACGGGCGGGGCGGTGGGAGCAGTGAGCTACTATGCATTCACGGAGGCGGCGGGCATTCCACGCACTCTGGAAGGTTGGGCTGGAGCGACAGCCGGCGGCGTGGTCGGCGGCGGCATGATGTACTTGGCGGGCCCTGCTAATCTATCGCCCGCTACGCAAGCCATAATCGGTGCCACGGTTGCCTACGTCGATCAGGGCATTGTCGAATTCTTTGATGACGAGCCCGGAATAAACTACAAACGCCTTTATGCGGTGACCGCGGCGGGGGCGGTGTTCAGCGCCGGCTTAACCTGGGCAGGGAGAAAGTGGGGTCCAACGCTCGTTCAACAATGGAACAGTTTTCAACAACAGGTCGGTCAACAGGCAAGTGTGCGATCCGCAAACAACATCGCGGAGGCCGCGGCGGTAAGGCACGCAACCTGGGCCAACGATCTAGACGTGGTGAGCGACTTCATCCAGCGTCTGGGACGTCGAGCGCTTCGAGAGTCGGGTGGAGATTGGCGTACGTCCGAGGAACTCTTTGCAAGTTATTTGAAGGGCGTTTCAAATCGTCTTGGGCGCTCGAATAGCCGATTCGGGATCGAAATGCAACCGGCCGCGCTGCGCGGAGGCGAACGCGTACCCGCGTTCATTAATTTGTACCGTGGCAACACCGATTCGCTGATTACGGACCGACTTGGAAATCCGCGGCTCTTCGCATTCCCCGACTCGGGACGTCTTGACGCTGGGATTTTTGAGGTGACTTCGCCTGCAAATTCTCAAGGGTTGCGTCCTTTGGTCGCCGGGTTTGACATTACCCTTAATGCGTCGAAAGTTGATGCTGCGACAAAATATCGCCCTTTCTTCGGTAACATTCCAATCTACGATATTCGTCTGCCCTAGGTAGAAACATGAATTATGAAACTATGTCGCAAGCCGTGAACAAGTTCGTCGAAACGATCGGCCGTCCCATTATTGAGAAAATTGAGAATGAAACGGGGCAACCGATTGCTGCCACTGTGTTGGTGATCGAGGGTGGCCATGTCGCCTTCACAGCAAAAATACCGGAAGCCTCGTTAGAGGGTGCTCGCGCCAGCGGCGAGATCCGTTTGGTGTTTAAGGAACGTACGAATTCAATCAGTTTCGATGGGCAAGCTATCTTGCAGCGGCTTGCAGAAGATACCGGTTATTCCGGATTCTTGCTGCACGGCAAAATCAAGTCCGCTGACGGTTCGCTAAGGGCGGAGCTAACGGGTCGAACAATCACGTACAACGTCTGGGATTGGCAACCGGCCTTTCGGTGCACGACCGATAAATCTACGAAGCAGTAGTCACAATATGGCTCGTTTCCAGTCCTCAGGCATCAAGTTTCGACGGAACTTCGGGGAGGCGAGCCAGCAAGACATTAGGTAGCATGGCAGATTGAGTAGGTGGTGCTCCGACGAGGCAATTAGCGACTATAACGGTGCCGCGGTGCCGCCGGGGTGGTCGTTGCCGGCGAACAGCTAGTTCTTGCGACCGATCGCCACCTGTTCCAGAACTCGCTCGGCGGCGTTGTAGTCGATGTTCAGGAAGCCCTCGGTACGTAGACGTTCAAAGCGCCCCATTGTTTGAGCGCGTATGTGATCGCATGAGCCACCGACCTGCCGACGGGGGCGACCGGCGACAACGCGGCTCTGCTGTACGACGTCGACCCGACGAGCGGCGCGGCGACGCTCGCCCAGCGTCTCTACTACACCGGCACCGATCAGCTGCTCGCCGTGCACGACGCCGTGCACGATCGGATGCTCTGGGCGCTCACCGATCGCCAAGGCTCGGTGCGCGGGCTCTGGGGTCGCGAGACCGACACGTCGACGCCGGGCCTGTTGGTCTATCGCGAGTACGGCCCGTTCGGCGACCTGACGGATAAGAACCTGCTGCCCGCCGGCGAGCAGATCTTCGTCTCCGCCGCCTACACCGGCCGCGACTACGACCCGACCGTCGAACTCTACAACTACCGCAGCCGTCACTACGACCCGCAACTCGGAACCTTCACCCAAGAAGACGGCATCGGCATCGCCGCCGACCTCAACCGCTACAGATACGTCGGCAACAGCCCCACGAACGCCACCGACCCGAGCGGCCACTTCTCGGTGATCACCGGCCTGATCGGCGCGGGGATCGGCGCGGTGGGCGGAGCGATCAACGCCTACATCAACGACGAAGACATTCTTGTCGGAGCGGGCAAGGGAGCGCTCATCGGCGGCATCGCGGGCCTCACCGCGGGCTTGGCATCGACGGCCGTCACCGCCTACCTCGGCGGAACGGCCGCATCGAGCGCGGTGGTGGGGACCGGAACGGCGTACTTCGCCGGCAATACCGTGGGCGCGGCCGTGGGCGACTTAGCGTCGCAAGGGCTCAGCATCGCCATGGGCGACCAGAAATCGTTCAGTTGGCAACAACTGGCCGGCGCCACGGCCACCGGCGCGTTGCTCGGTCCGTTGTCGGTCGGCGCCGGACGGATGTTCGCGGCTTCGACCTTTGCCAAGGGCGCTTTGCGGCCGCTGTTTATGGCCGGCGGCAGCGCGGCCAGCGGCGCGGCGGGCAACGCCATTTCCCAAGGCATCAACATCGCCTCCGGCGTGCAAGAAAGTTGGGACTGGAATCAGTTCAAGATCGCCGCGGCCATGGGGGGACTCGGCGGCTTGGCGGGCAACTACGCCGGGCTATTCGACAAAACCTGCTTCCGCGCCGGCACGCCGCTGGTTTGCGAAGGCGGTCATAAGAAGGTGGAAGACCTGCAGGTCGGCGATCGACTGGCGGCGCGCGACGAGTTCGACCCGGACGGGCCGATCGAGTTTAAGGCGATCGAAGAAGTATTCGTGCGCCGCGGCCTGATCCTCGAAGTGACCGTCGCCGGCCAAACGATCGGCACCACGGCCGAGCATCCGTTTTACGTCTTCCAGCGCGGCTGGACTCCGGCGGGCGAACTCAAGGTCGGCGACCTACTCGCCACGGCCGACGGCCGCTACCTACCGGTCGAAAAACTCCACCAGACCGGCAACTTAGAAACCGTCTACAACTTCCGCGTCGCCGATCACCACACCTACTTCGTAGCCGACCAACACTGGGGCTTCGAGGTTTGGGTACATAATTCATATTTTGGTGGCCGACATCGAGAGACGAAAAAGGGAGGTAAACTGGCGGGGACAGAGTCTCATCATCTTATTGCAGATGACTCAAGTGATATTGCAACCAACGATGCATTAGCAATTCGAATCGATAAGCCCCAGCATGTAGAAACGGGCTCATGGGGCACGAGAAGATCCGCTGTTAGATTCCGCGAGAAGCAACAGGCTCTAGTTCAAGCGGGCGATTACGATAGCGCACTTCAAATGGGCATAGACGACATTAGAGAGAGATTTCCAGATCAGTATGAGGTCCACATCGCGGATGCCATTGCCTCTGCACCTAGAACGCCGAGTGGATCAATTGACTGGAGTGCCTTCAAGAAGAAGATGTGATTAGACAGTACAGGACATAAAATGAATCTTAAGATCAACCTCGGTAAAGGCGCAGGGGACCTAACATTTGGCAATGCACGAGCTGACGTCCGCAGCCGACTTGGAAAACTTTCACTTTCAACAAAAGCGCAAGAACCGGAGAATGACTTCTACTCACATGACGGCTTGATTCTCGGATATGACGCGGAAGACAAACTGGAGTTCATCGAAGTGTTTCCACCCTCGGGAATCCACTACCACGACGTCAATTTTTTTGAAGAGCGCTTGCCTAATTTGCTAGAACGCCTTGCTTCGTTGGGCTTGACGCTCGTTGAGCAATCAGGCGGCTATCGATGCCCGGAAGGCATCGCCATTTTCTGCCCTCGTGGACATGTGGAAAGCGTGTCCGTATTTCGTGAGGGGTATTACGATTAGCTTCTGACAGATTGGCATTGTGGCTAACGAATTCTTTGCGCGCGACCGCCGACGCCGGCCGCGCACTCCGACAACCGTACCGGGCTCTACGACTACCGCAGCCGTCAGTACGACCCGACGATCGGCAGATTCACCCAAGAAGGAGGCAGCAAAGGTGGCAAGGCAGCAAAGGAAGGCAGCAAAGGTGGCAGGAACCTTTTCTGGGGTGGCAGCGGGGACGGAGGGGCGTTTCTAAGTCGAGTTTCGCTGCCGTACGTGCCGTCCAGCGGTCGTCGCCGAGGCAGGGTCCGCTACGCCGATTTTGGCGGTTGGATCAAGGGTGTTTTTGGCCGGCCGGTATTTTGTGGTCGGCGGTTGGGCGGGCACAAGATGTGGGCCGGCCAAATACTTCCTGGAATCGCTTGGCCCCGTTTGGGAAACTACGGAATGCGCGATTGCGCGCAAACACGTCGACCTTAGCCCCCGGCACTTCATGTCGCGGGCTAACGATGTGGAATTGTCGGAAAGCATGACCACCACGCACGAGCCACGAAGCGCAAGCGAGGGGGCACGGCCGTTTCACCGTGCACCATCGAACACACAACATCCACACGCAACGCCCCCGGTATGAAATATCGGGGGCTAGGGTCTAGGTCCATGAATCTCCCGAGCCCACCTTTAGACGACGTCTCCCTCACCCGCCCTTTGGGCACCCACTCCCGGCGGGAGAGGGGGTGGTGTCGGGCCAATTCCGCAATCGCGATTTCTGTTCGGCCGCGCGTCTTATCGTCAATCGTTTTGCAATTACAACCGCGCTACCGTAAGTGCGTACATTTTGGCGGGGGTGCGTACATCGAGGTCGAAAAAGTACGCACCGCTTCACTTAGAACCTATCCGATTACCGAACCAAGTCCATGCAAGCATTCGTAGAGTGGATTGAGGAGCCTTATTCCCGATCCGCACGGAGGTGCTTGTGGTCTGCGAATCTTCGTCGAAGTTCCATGAGA
>JAFLCO010000336.1 GCA_017303535.1 Planctomycetota bacterium | reverse complement strand
ACCGCTACACCGGCGTCTTGTTGGTCGTCGCTGCGCGAGCTTCGCTCGCGGCTGCGGCACCGTCGGCCGACGATGCCGCGTTTTTCGAGAACAAGATCCGCCCGGTGCTGGTGAAGCACTGTTACGAATGCCACTCGGCCGATGCGGAGGAGTTGGGCGGAAAACTGAAGCTCGATACGCGCGACGCCATGCAACACGGCGGCGAGAGCGGACCGCCGGTCGTCGCGGGCAAGCCCGACGCAAGCTTGCTGATCAAAGCGCTGCGTTACGACGGCCTAGAAATGCCGCCCGACGCGCCGCTGCCGGAATCGGTCGTGAACGACTTCATAACTTGGGTGCGGCGCGGCGCGGTCGACCCGCGCGTCGAAGCTAAGCCCAAGCCAGCGGCGACGAAACCGATCACGACGCCGCCGCCGACGCTGTGGTCGCTCGCGCCGGTGCGTAATCCGGAACCGCCCGCGGTTCGCGACGTTGCTTGGGTCCGTGATCCGCTCGATCGTTTTGTGCTGGCCGCCGCTGAAGAGGCCGGCTTGCGGCCGACCGCCGACGCCGATCCTCACGTCTTAGTTCGACGGTTGCACTTCGATTTGGTAGGGCTACCGCCGACGTTCGCGGAGTCGGAAGCGTTTCTCGCCGACTACGCGCGGCGCGGTCCGAAGGCCGTCGCCGCCTGCGTCGATCGCTTGTTGGCCTCTCCGCAGTTCGGCGAACATTGGGGACGCTACTGGCTCGACGTGGCCCGCTACGGCGAATCCAACGGCAACGACGGCCTGAGCCGCAATCCGACGTTTCCGCACGCCTGGCGCTATCGCGATTACGTGATCGCCGCGCTCAACGACGACGTGCCCTACGATCGGTTCATCACCGAACAAATCGCCGGTGATCTGCTGCCGAGTTCGTCGCCGGCCGAGCGCGATCGCCTGTTGATCGCCACCGGTTTTCTCGCGCTCGGCTCCAAGCCGGCAAAGGCGATGAATACGAATTTCGATATGGACATCGTCGCCGACCAGATCGACGTCGTCGGCCGGGGCATTCTGGGGTTGAGCGTGGCTTGTGCTCGGTGCCACGATCACAAGTTCGATCCGATCCCGACGCGCGACTACTACGCGCTGGCCGGAATTTTCGCCGCCACGGAAACTCTTTGGGGAACGGCCGCGAACGAAGGATTGACGGCGCCCGCCACGGATTTGCATGTGCTGAAGGCCGCGCCGGCCAGTCCGCCGCCGCCGGGATTCGTCGAAACCGTGTTGGTGCTCGACTCCAACACGGGCGTGCCGAAAAAGCCGCCGAAGTCGAAGTGGCCCGTCGGCACTCCGCTGGCCATGGGCGTTCGTGATCGCGCGAAGCCGGCCGACGCGAAGATTCACATCAAAGGCGAAAGCTCGAGCCTCGGCGAAGTCGTGCCGCGCGGCTTCTTGACCGCCGTCGCACCGGCCGACGAGCGCAGCGCGGAGTTTGCCGTCGACGCCAAGCAAAGCGGCCGGCTTCAGTTGGCTCGCCGGCTGACTCACTCCGAGAATCCGCTCACGGCTCGCGTGATGGTGAATCGGCTTTGGCAACAACTCTTCGGCGACGGACTGGTGCGCACGCCCGACGATTTTGGGACTTACGGCGAACGTCCGTCGAACCCCGCTTTGCTCGACCACTTGGCGACCCGTTTCGTCGCCGAAGGGTGGTCGCTCAAGCGGATGGTTCGGACCATCGCCTTAAGTCGCACTTACCAGTTGGCCGTCGAGGCCGACGAGCGCCTGACGACCGCCGATCCGCGGAACTTGCTGTTCGTCCGACACAACCGTCGCCGGCTGACCGCCGAGGCTTTGCGCGATGCGGTCTTGCAGGCGTCGGGGCGGCTCGATCGCTCGCCGGCCGCGGGGTCGCTGGTGGCGCATCGCGACATCCTCGTGAACATCGCGGGCAACCTACATCAGCCGAGCGATAAGCGAAGCATTTACTTGTGTTATCTGCGGAGTTCGCCGCCGCCCGAACTGGCCGCGTTCGATCTCCCGGAGTTTACGAGCGTGACGGCTAGGCGCGAAGTCAGCACGGTACCGGGGCAGGCGTTGCATCTGTTCAACAATCCGTTCGTCGTGGAGCAATCGCGGCACTTCGCGAAGCGCATCGCGGAGCAAGCCGCCGAATCGTCCGATCGGATCAGCGCGGCGTGGCGCGATGCCTACGGCCGCGATCCGGTCGACGATGAGTTACGGTCCGCCTCGGACTTCGTGCGGCGGGCCGCGGCCGAGTGCGACGATGAGCATCAAGCCTGGGCCGCGTTGTGCCAGGCTTTGATCGCCTCGAACGAATTTCGTTATGTCGATTGAGCGTGCAAGACGCGAGGGAGTGGAAGGATGAGTTACACACGACGCGCGATGATCCAGGCCTCGGCCTTCGGTCTTGGGCAAGTGGCGCTGAGCGCGCTGCTCGGCGGCGAAGCCGCGCGCGGCAAAACGCCGTCGCTCGATCTGTCCGCGCGGAAGCCGCCGCTCGCGGCCCGCGCAAAACGCGTCGTCTTCCTGTGCATGAGCGGCGGGCCCGCTCAGCTCGACACGTTCGATTACAAACCGCAAACCGGTAAGAAGCCGCACGCAGGCTCGGTGACGCCGTTTCAGCGGCGGGGACAAAGCGGCTTGTGGATCTCCGATTTGCTGCCCGAACTGTCGCGGCATGCCGACGAGCTTTGCGTTCTCAACGGCATGCACGCCGATACGGGAATCCATGCCCAATCGTTCCTGCAACTCCACACCGGCGAGCGGCTGCGGGAACGGCCGAGTCTCGGCTCTTGGATCAGCTACGGTCTGGGGACCGAGAACGAAAATCTGCCGGCCTTCATCAGCCTCAACACGTCGAAGACTTCGGTCTATTCCGGGGCTTTTCTGCCGTCGATCTATACCGGCACTCCGATCGGCGTCAACGGCGAGGATATGTCGAAAGCGACGATCAACGACGTCGTCGGCGAGCATCTCTCCGCTTCCGCCAAACGCACGCAGTTGGATTTCTTGCAGTCGCTCAATCGCCGCCATTGGCAGCAGAGCGGCCGCGACGAAGCGCTCGAGAGCGTGATGAAGTCGATGGAACTCGGTTTTCAGATGCAAATCGAAGCGCCGGGCCTGCTCGACCTCGGACGTGAAACGCAAGCCACGCTTGATCGCTATCAAGTCGGACGCCATGAGAAATCAATCGGCGTTTGCAAAAAGTCGGATTTCGGTCGGCAGTGTCTGTTGGCTCGGCGGTTCCTCGAAGCCGGCGTTCGCTTCGTCGAACTCAACCACGGCAGTTGGGATCAGCACAAGAACCATCGCCGCGATTTGAAGGCGAATTGCGACGCGACCGACGGGCCGATCGCGGCCCTGCTCGACGACCTCAAACGCCGCGGGATGCTCGAAGACACGCTCGTAATCTGGGGCGGTGAATTTGGTCGGCCCGGTCTGACGCCCGGCGACGGCAAGGACGACACGGGACACAACCATCGCGGGTTCACGTTCTGGCTCGCCGGCGGCGGCGTCAAACGGGGCTTCGTCCACGGCAAGACCAGCGAAACCGGCGCTCAATCCGTCGAGGGCAAGGTCCATTTCCGCGATCTCCACGCCACGGTCCTGCACTTGCTCGGGCTGCCGGCCAACGATCTGACCTACCGCTACGCCGGTCGCGATCATCGCCTGACCGGCCCGGAAGGGGGCCGCGTCGTGGGTGAAATTCTGGCCTAAGGCCTGATCGTTTCATGATGCGACGGCCGTGCCGCACGACCGTGAAGCAACTCTTGGTGAGAGAATCGCAGGTTTGATTCTGCGGTCACTTTCAACAAGCGAAGCACGAGGAGTGTATGCGTGCTATTTCGATCGACCTAAGCTTTGGCTCGATAAGCCGCAGTGTGTGTTAGCCGACCGATGACGAAGGAGTCGATCATGGCGAACAAAGGTCGAGGCACAAGCAGGCAAGCGCTACGGCGGCGATAAACACCTTGTTGGTTCGAATTCGGCTGCGGAGATAGTCGACGGCAGGCCGCTGCGCCGAGTGAAGGGGGCAGGCCGAGCGGGGCAACGCGAAGCGGCGGCTATTTGCCGGCGGCGGTTTGTCGCTTGATGAATTGTTGGCCTTCGGCGTCGAGCTTGTCGAGCGGCACTTCGATCGACTTGCCGTCGGTGCGGCGGAGGGTGACGGTGTTGCCCGCGACCTTCACGAACTGTGCTTCAATGGAGAAAATGCCGTCGCTGCTATGCCAAGTGCGCACCGGCACGCCGACGCCGGCCGTTGATGTCGGCGTCGGTTTGGGAACGGTCGCCGTGCCGGTCGGCATCGGCGGCGGGAAGAGACCTGCCGTGCCGCGTGGTATCGGGCGGGTCGCTGCCGGGCCGGTGGTCGGCGGGACCGCGACCGCGGGCGCCGCCGCGGACGTTCCGTCGTCGACGCGCAATTTGAATGTGTGAAAAATCTCTTGCCCGGAATTGTCGGAGAGGGCGACGATGGCGACTTCTTCGCTCTCACCGCCGCGGACCGCTTTCCATGTGACGAGACCCGTCGGCGAGACGGCCATGCCGGTCGGGCCCGACTCGAGGCGATACTTCAGCCCGCCACGTTTCGACTTGCCTTGAATTTGGTACTCCAACGACGCCCCCGCCTTAACGACGCCCGGCGGCACCGAAGCGGCGAAGAGGAAATCGACGTCGGACTTCGAGAGTTCTTCATCCAAGTTGAAACGCTGAATGATCAATTGATCGGACGTTTGCGGGATGCAGACCAGCGCATCGACGATCGGCAGCAGGAACAGTCGCTTGTCGAAATCGAGATGAGCGACGTGGGCCGGATGCATGTCGCCCGGGGCGCTGGGCATTTCGACGTCGTCGATCGCGAGAATGGGCGACGTCTCGCCCTGCATGTGCAAGGTAAGTCGCTGCGGTTCGTTGCGATTGCCCGAGCCGAACGACGAGGGAATCGCGACGCTAAGATAGAACGGACCCGAAGCGGCCGGCAGCATAACGGCCGTGGAGTAGCCGCGATTGACTTCGCCCGCCAGCGGCTTGCCCAGCGGCGTAAACATGCCTGCGCCCGTATAGACCATGCGCGCGTCGGGGCCGGGCATGACGCGACCGACCGATTCATGTTCGTAAATCGACGTGGTCGACTTGCCGGTGACGGTCGTCAGAAACAGTCCGCTCGGCGAAGTGCCGTTGCGCCAACTGCCGAATAAGCTGCCGTCGGCGCTGACGCGAACATTGTTGCCGAATTCCAAGGGACCGCGGCCGGAGTTCGTCAATGCAAGAGGCTTGAGCGACTGGAGATCGAGGAACACGCCGTTCCAGTTGACGTATTCCGACTGCGCGACGAACAGCGGCCCCTCCGACGACGAACCGAGCGCAAGGCCGGCAATCGGCTTGCCTGAGAACACCGTCGTGAGTTCGCGATTGCCGGTCGCCAAGTCGTAACGGGAGAGAATCTGCTTCGAGGCCGAGGCGATGATCAGTTTCGTATTGCCCGCGGCGATGAAGAACTTGTCGTCGTCGACCGGCAAGTATTTGACGACCTTCTTTTCGCGGACGTCGATGATCGCGGCCTGACGCAACGTTTTCAGTTGCGCGACGAGATAGCGCCCGCCCCCGCCGACAACCACGTCGTCGACGGCCGCCGGCAGTTTGAGAGCATGCTTCGCGCGCTCGCCGGGGGCCGACGCGACCGACGGTTCAGGCTCGGCGACGGGCATGGTCGCCGGCGGAACCGCGACGGGTGCTGCGGCGACCGGTTGCGCGGCGGCCGGCGGCGCCGCACCGGCGGGAGGAAGCTTCGGACCGGAAATGCCGACGGCCGGCGCATTGGGCGCCGCCGCGTCGACCTTGAGCTTGAACGTGTGGAAAATTTCCTGGCCCGACGCGTCGCCGACGGCCACGATCAAGACCTTCTCTTCAGGATCGGGGCCTTTGGGAGACCACGACACCAGGCCCGTCGGCGAAACGGCGGCACCGGGCGGTCCCGCTTCGAGGCGGTACTTCACGGAGCCGCGTTTCGAGCGGACGTCGAGTTGGTATTGCACGCTCGCCGACGGATGTACGACCGCCGGCGGAACCGAGAGCACGAACAAATAGTCAACGTCGGTCTTTTTCAGTTCCTCATCGACATTGAAGCGGTAGATCGTCAGGCTATCGGCCGCGTCGGCCAGCACGGCCACGGCTTGTAGCGTCGGGAGCAGGAAGAAACGTTCGGAGTTGATCTTCAGCGGCATTCGTCCGCCGGAGTCGCCACCGCTGAGTTTCGGCAGTTCGATTTCCTCCATCGTCAGAATCGGCGCGGTTTCTCCCTGCACGTGCAGCGTGGCGTACGGGGAGTCGTTGGCAAATTCCGAGTACGGCAGCCGGGCATAAAGCGAACCGACGGCGGCCGGCACGGCGAACGCGTTCTGCCGGCCCTCGCCGATGCGGCTGCCGCCGACCGTCCACATGCCGCAATTAGAGTCGTAGACGATCCGACCGTCGGCGCTGGGCAAGCCGAAGCCGGAAGAACTTCGGTAGCCGTCGCCGGAGACGAGTTGCACCTTTTTGTCGTTAATCAGACACTGCGCGTTGCCCGCCACGAAAAACTTGCCGTCGCCGCTGACGGCGAGTTCGCCGCCGAAATCATGGCTAGCGTTCTTATCGAACTCGATGCCCGACGCCTTCAGCGTCTTCAGGTCGTAAATCAGCGGCCGAGGTTGAAAATCGCCGGTCACGGCCAGCAAGAGCGGGCCTTCCGACGTGCAGCCCATCGCCATGCCGCGGATCTTCACGACGGGACCGGCGGTCGTCAGTTCGCGGGCGCAGGTCGCAAGATCGTACCGTGAGAAGATCGACTTCGTGCCGAGCCAGACGACGAACTTCGTCGCGCCGGCGGCGACGAGCACGTTGTCGTCGTCGGCAGGGAGCAGCTTAAGAATCTTGGCCTCTTGAACGTCGATGACGACCACTTGGCGGAGCGATTTGATCACGCCGACCAAGTAACGCCCGCCGCCGCCGATGCAGAGCCGCTCGACCGCGGCGGGAAGCGGCACTTCCTTGCGCGGCCGGCCGAGGTCGACCGTCACGAACAGC
>JAFLCO010000335.1:6221-7053 GCA_017303535.1 Planctomycetota bacterium | reverse complement strand
GACGACGCCCGCGCCGGCCGCAACTCCGTCGCCGAGCGCGACGGCCGCACCTACGGCCACCGCAACCGTGCCCGCGGTCACCGCCCCCGTGTTGCCGCCGCTGCCGTTGCCGAGCGAAGACGTGATGCTGCCGGACGACGTTCGCACGGGCAAGAACCCGCAGTTCGAGCCGCTGTGGCGCGTGGAAGACAAGATTCGCAAAGAACTGGCCGGCGCCGCGGCGCGGAAGTCGGTCGAAGACGCCTTCGCCAAGCTTCGCGAAAAGATGAACGACAAGGCGCTGGCGTTGATTACCGGCTCACAACCTACCGGCGAACAGAAATCGGCCCTGCTCACCGAGGAGCAGTTTAAGGACATGGCGAAGGACTACCCGGAAATCGAAGCCAAGTCGACGCAACTTGTCGACCGAATTCAGGCCATCGCCATGGCCGACGAGCCGGGCCTGTTCCATTCCGTGGTCGGCGGAGCGTCGCTCGAGCGCGGCGGCATCCCGTTCGTGCAAGCCGAGTATTCCAACAACTCCACCTTCACGCCCAAGGATGCCAACGAGATTCCCGAAGCCGTAGGGGAATCGGCGCTCGACGCCGAATCGACCGCCAAGACGGTTCACTACCTGTATTGGAAGACGGTCAACGAAGAGGCCCACTTGCCGGAATTGGCGAAAATCCGCGACCAAGTGAAGTTCGCATGGCAAACGGAAAAGGCTCGCCCGCTGGCTCGCGAAGAAGCGGAAGCTTTGGCTAAGAAGGCTCGCGAAACGCCGAAGCCGTTGTCGCAATTGTTCCCGGATCGGGGCGTCGAACGAACGAACTCGTTCACTTGGTACGCAACC
>JAFLCO010000335.1:0-6211 GCA_017303535.1 Planctomycetota bacterium | reverse complement strand
CTTTCCGGCGGTTTCGTGCGGCAGCAGCCGGGCGAACTCAGCAAGGTCGACGGCGTCGTCGATCCGGGCCCTGAGTTCATGCAAGCCGTGTTCTCACTGGACGTCGGCCAAGTGTCGACGGCCATGAACAACCCCGAGAACATCTGCTACGTCGTCCACGTGGCGACGATGGAACCGTCCCGCGAGCAACTTCTCCGCGACTACGCCATCGACCACTTCGAAACGTACTACCGTTTCGGCGAAGCCGATGCCCAGCGGATGTCGCGGGAAGCGATCGAGGCCTTGCTGGCGGATGCGAATATCCGCTGGGAACGCGAACCGAAAGAACTGACGTCGCTGGATCAGTAAGCGACCGCTCTCGCGGGGCAACGGAAATTGCTGCGATTTCTCGCGACCTTGTTGTTTGGCCAAGGTGTCGGCGGCGTTCCGCTCGTGACGGCGGAACGCTATTGGGTTGAGCGTCGCATGCGGTGGCTGGCCGACGTCTTCGGCACGCGCCGCATGATCGAGGCCAAGGTCGCCACGCCCGGCACCTTTCTTGAGGGCGTTGAGCTGCAGGGCGACGAGTCCGACGCCCGACAACTCTTGCTGCGTATCGAAACGCATTTAGGCCTTCCGCGCGGCAAGATCCCGATCGAAGTCATCGCCGACGAGCGACTTCCGGGCGCCGCCGGGCACTACGATCGGGAGAAGAATCCGATCATTCGCGTTCGCCGCTCGTTGGTCGGCGATTTGCTGCCGCTGACCTCGACGCTCGTGCACGAGGTCATGCACGACATGTTGCTGGGGCCCGGGCACCTGTCAGGCTTAGAGGCCGACCACGAACCGACGACCGATTTGGCAATGGTCTTTTTCGGCTTGGGAGTTTTTGCGGCCAACGGTACGGTTCGATCAGAGTCGACGCGTACCGGTAATTGGGAGTCGTGGTCGATCGGACGCTACGGATACTTGCCTTCGCGCGCTTTCGGCTACGCCTTGGCGCTGTTTGCCGCTTGGCGAAATGAAGTCAATCCTGATTGGGCCAAACATCTGCGTCTCGACGCCGCTACGACGTTTCGGCTCGGACGCAAACATTTGCGGAGCCAGGACGATTGCCTGTTTCATCCGCTGCGCGACGTACCGCGGTGCGACACGTGGAGCGTCGAGAAAGTGGTTCAAGAACTTCACTCGGGCGGGCCGGTGTATCGCTTTGCCGCTTTGCAACGAATGATCGAGTCGTCGCAGGGCGAGAACTGGCCCCCCTCCGCCTTGGCTCCGCTCTTGCGATCTCGCGACGAAGACATAGCATCGGCTGCCGCGTCGGCTGCGGTCAGAGTTCCGAACATCGACGACGAATTGACGCGCGAGCTGATCGGAGCGCTTTACCACCGGGCCATGCCGGTTCGTATCGCCGCAGCGACCGTCCTTGGCCAATTGTCGATGAAACTGATGGACGCGCGGGAAGAACTCCTGCGGTTGGTCGCCGACCCCGATAGCGAACTCGCCGCCGCGGCCGCGACGGCCATCGGAAGTTTCGGCCCGGCCGACGGCTCGCAAGCCAAGCCCCTACTGCAGGCGCACCGGCGCGCTATGGTCGGCGGTCTTCATCACTTAGAGCAGGCCGCGATCGTCGCCCTTTCCAAAATCCACTCGGATCCACGCGACGCCCTGCTCAAGTACTACGGCCAATTCGACGAGGAATTCGTCGCGTGGGCGCTCGAATCCTATGGCGAGTACGTCGTGAGCGGCTAATCCGCGCAATCTAAGCCGGGCTTACTTCCGCTCCGGCTTAAACACGCACACGCCCAGCGGCGGCAGCACCACTTCGATTGAGTACGGCCGTCCGTGCCACGGAACTTGTTCCGCGTGCACGCCCATCCCGTTGCCGATGTTCGAGCCGCCGTAGAATTCGCTGTCGCTGTTCAGCACTTCCTGATAGTAGCCCGGCCGCGAAACGCCGATGCGGTGCTTCGTTCGCGGCACCGGCGTGAAGTTGCAGGCCGTCAGGAGGAAGTCGTTCGGGTTCTTCCCCTTACGAAGGAAGGCGAGCACGCTTTCTTCCCAATTGTGGCAGTCGACCCACTCGAAGCCCTGCGGTTCGAAATCTTTTTCGTACAACGCCGGCTCGCTCGTGAGCAGCTTGTTCAAGTCGGCCACGTAGCGTTGTAGCCCCTTGTGCGAGTCCCATTGCAGCAGGTGCCACTGCAAGCTCGTCTCGTAGTTCCATTCGGTCCATTGGCCGAACTCGCCTCCCATGAACGTCAGCTTTTTGCCGGGGTGCGTCCACATGTAGCCGTAGAGCAGCCGCATGTTGGCGAACTTTTGCCAGAGATCCCCCGGCACTTGGTCCATCAGCGAACCTTTACCGTGCACCACTTCGTCGTGCGAGAGCGGCAGCACGAAGTTTTCCGTGAACGCGTAAATCAAGCTGAACGTCAATTCGTCGTGGTGATATTTGCGATGAATCGTTTCGTGGCTCATGTACTTCCGCGTGTCGTTCATCCAGCCCATGTTCCACTTCAGGCTGAACCCCAGGCCGCCGATGTACGTGGGCCGCGAAACGTTCGGCCAGGCCGTCGATTCTTCGGCCACGGTCAGCGTGCCCGGGAATTGCGTGTGCGTCTGCACATTCAATTCGCGGAGGAAATCCAAGGCTTCGAGGTTCTCGCGGCCGCCGAAGCAATTGGGTTCCCAATCGCCGGCTTCGCGGCTGTAATCGAGGTAGATCATCGACGCCACGGCGTCGACCCGTAGCCCGTCGATATGGTACTTGTCCATCCAAAACAAGGCGTTCGATACGAGGAAGTTGCGCACCTCATGACGGCCGTAGTTGAAGATGAGCGTGCCCCAGTCGCGATGCTCGCCCTTGCGCGGATCCTGGTGTTCGTAGAGGTGCGAGCCGTCGAAGTAGGCCAAGCCGTGCCCGTCTTTCGGGAAGTGGGCCGGCACCCAATCGAGCACGACGCCGATGCCGTTTTGATGGGCGTGATCGACGAAGTACATGAAGTCTTCAGGCGAGCCGTAGCGGGCCGTCGGCGCAAAGTAACCGACCTGCTGGTAGCCCCAGCTGCCCGAGAACGGATGCTCGCTCACCGGCATCAGTTCGATGTGCGTGTAGCCCATCTCTTTGACGTAGGCCACGAGATCGTGCGCCAACTCGCGATACGTCATCCAGCGGTCCGGGTTGTCGCCCGGCCGCTTCCAGCTACCGAGATGCACTTCGTAGAAAGACATCGGGGCATCGAGGCCGTTGCGCTTCACGCGCTCGCCGAGCCAGTTGCCGTCGTTCCATTGATATTTCGAGAGATCGACGACCTTCGACGCCGTCTTCGGCGGGCACTCGGCGCCAAATCCGTACGGGTCGCACTTCTCACCTTGGAACGAGCCGTTCTTGATGCGGTATTTGTAGAGCGTCCCTTCCGGCAGGCCGGGAATGAAGAGTTCCCAGACGCCGCTGGGAATATGCTTCCGCATCGGGTGCCGGCGATCGTCCCATTTATTGAAATCGCCGACGATGCTCACGCTCGAAGCGTTCGGCGCCCAAACGGCGAAATTGACGCCGCGCACGCCGTCGACCGTGCGCATCTGCGCCCCGAGCTTTTCGTAGCTCTGCCAATGCGTTCCTTCGCCCAGCAAGTAGAGGTCGTAATCCGAGAGCAGGGGAGAAAACGCGTAGGGGTCGTGCATCGTGGTTCGCTCACCTCGTTCCGAAGCAACTTGCAGTCGATAGGCAGGCGTTTGTCCGGCTTCGTTGAGCGGACAAATCGCCTCGTACAGTCCGGCCGGATGAATGCGACGCATCGGGAGCGTCGCGTTCTGAACGTCGTCGAGAACCCAGGCTCGCTCCGATTGGGGGAAAAACGCCCGAACGGCGACCGCCTTGCGCCCGTCGTGTTCGACAAGGTGCGGCCCCAGCAGTCGGCGGGGGTCTTCCAGGCGTCCTTCTACGAGCCGTCCGATCGTTTCCAACGAAGTCTGAGTTCGCACGCGCGTTCCTTCGGCTTGCTGCTGATTGTGCTTGTGGTAACTGGGGGCGTCTAGGAGGCGGCGGGGGGTTCTAATGCCTTTTCGGGCAAATAGCCGCTCATCCTCATGTTTTGCCCCAGGTTTCAGCCTGTGACGGACGTCCGGAAGTTACTCGATTTCGACGGGAAACCGCACCAAGCTCCAAGCAATTCCGCGGTTGAGCGAAAGGTGATCGACGTCCTCTGTAGGGAACGCCCTCTGTGGCGTTCCGCGAAGTTGGTACCCGTCCTGCGGAACGCCACGGAGGGCGTTCCCTACAGCGAATAGCTAATTCACCCATCCGCGCGGCATTACCGGAGATCCGATCGACGCACAGGACATGGCCAACCCGTCGGCCCGATCGCGCAATCTGCGGCGCATCCGGTGCCACGAGTTCTTCCAGCGCTGCGTCGCCACCGACGTTTCCGGTTCGACGGCATCGACCGCGTCGTTCGTCTTTTCGGCGCCGCCGAATGTGTGAGCCTGATCGATGCGGAACACGCGGCGAGTTTCCAGCTTGTGAAACCCGAGCGCCCGATCGAGCCGCATCCAGAGATCGCGGTTTTTGATCGGCACCATTTCGCCGTACGATTCCCACATCCAGCCCATGCGCCGCCATTCGTCGAGCCCTTCGTCGAGGACTCTGCGTACCGAGCGCGCGCCGGCGACGAGCGTCACCAGCGAAGGTTGATCCAGGGCTTCCAAGGCCCGTACGACCGCTAGGAGATCAAGGCGATCGCCGTGCAGGCCTTCTTCTTGGTCGTTAGCCGTGAGTTCCGCCGATCCGTCGGCCGCAGTCAGAGCGAATTTCCATTCGCCCCGGTTTCCTTCAACCCGCGCCTCGCAGCGCAAGAAGAAGTGCGGTTGGGGGGAATTCATGATTTAGTGATTTTGCTTTCTATAACGTTCGGTGAGGTGGGAAATCGGGCGGGGAGGACTTCTTGCTACTTTCGACGCTGCGTGACAACGTCCGTTCAATAGCCGCAGGTGAATACCTGCGGGTGCCGCGCGACACAACGACTCCATGCCGTCGTCGCGCGGTCGCTACGACACTCAATTATTCGCCACGATTAGCTATCGGCAGACTCGCCGCGAACTTCGCAACTTTGCCGTGCTACGCGACCGATTTTTCTTCGCGCGCGGTCGCTCGTAAACTTTGGCGCGAATGTGACGATCAAGAGCGCGACGACAAGCGTCGCGGCTAAATGACCGTGCCACCGATGTTACGGCATCTTCACCGGCATGGAGATCAAGATTCCCGCCGAGCGTTCTTCGGTGCTCTTCCGATTGGGAACGTGGCACTTCAGGCACTCGCTTGTCAGGCAAATCATTCCGGCATAGCGATAGGTGCCGTTTTCGGCATGATCGTAATTTTCTGCACCGGCGGCGAGCGCTTTGACCGCGGCCCGTTCGAAATCGTCTTGCGGTAAATGGGCCACGTTCATCGCCTGCCCGTCGACGGCCAACCAGCGCAATTGCACGCCGCGGCGGTTGGCGAGTTCGCGAAAGACGTCTTTCATCACCACGCCCGGAATCGGCAGCCCCTCGTCTTCGCGGTAGTAGTGATGATGCAAAGCGTGCAGAGCCGCTTCAAACGTCTCATGCAGCACGAGCGCTCTGCCCCGGGCTTCGGCGGCCGACGGAACATGCGGCGGCGCGGGTTCGGTAGCACATTTCTTGTCCTGATCGGCCGGATCGCCGGCGCCGCTCACGGCAAGCGGCACGGCCAGAGACGCAAAAATCACGAGCGCAAAGACGGAGCGCGGCATAGCAAAGGCTCCAACGGAGAGGAGGCGGGCGGGAGGCAGACACGTAGCGGGGGGAGACGGGGGCGGGCTTCTTAACTGGACTTGGGTGTCCAGTTTAGGACACTAATGGAATGATCGGTCACCGTCAACGCGCGCCGCGACCAGAGACTGCGGATTGACGAACTCGCACCAGCGCGCGGGACCAAAGCGCGCCATGCGCGCTCGCCACCCCCTCCGACGCTTTGACATACCGCAGCCAAGGCTGAGCTAGGGCAAATCGGCAAGTGGCCAAAAACGCCCTGGAATCGACTCCGAAAAAGTGGAAAGTACGGGGTTGGTTCTTTGGCAATTCGGTCTGTTTTATAGCGAGCGGCGGGGTTTATCCCCGCCGTCTACTGCCGGCGTTCTTCTCGTCGAAATGACCGGACGGCGGGGATAAACCCCGCCGCTCGCTAGGTCTAGGAATCGACGTAAGTCGC
>JAFLCO010000334.1 GCA_017303535.1 Planctomycetota bacterium | reverse complement strand
ACGACTTCGCCCGCGGTCGTCACCACTTCACCGGCCGAGTCGAGTTCGCCGACACGGCCACGAACGAACGCGGCATAGTCGTTGTCGGGCACGAAGCAGATTTCCTGGCTGTCTTTCTTGTCGGCGACGCGGAGGCCGATCTCGCGAGCCATGTCGCGGATCTGGTCTTTGTGAAAGTCGCCGACGGGGAGCAGGATCCGGCGCAGCACCTCGCGCTCGATGCCGAACAGCACGTAGGTCTGATCCTTCGACGGATCGACGCCGCGCACCAAGGCCGGCAGCCCCGCGGGATCGTCGCCCTTCGCGATGCGGGCATAGTGGCCTGTGGCGACGAACTCGGCGCCGATCGAATCGGCGTAGTCGCAGAGCTTGCCGAACTTGAGCCAGTTGTTGCACATGACGCAAGGGTTCGGCGTGCGGCCGGCGACGTACTCTTCGACGAAGTAATCTTGGATCCGGCCGAACTCTTCTTGAAAGTCGAGCGCGTAGAAAGGAATGTCGAGCCGGTCGGCCACGCGACGGGCATCGGCGGCGTCGCTCGCGGTGCAACACCCTTGCTTATGGCCGAGCCTCTCGACGGGAGGCAACAGCTTGATGAGCGAGTCGGCTGAGGTTCCGGAAGCCGCAGTTCCGGAATTGCCCGAGCTGATCGAGCACGACGACGGGGCCGCTTCGCCGTGGCGCATGAAAAGCCCGACGACTTCGTGCCCGGCGCGCAGCAGGAGATGAGCAGCGACGCTGCTATCGACTCCGCCGGACATCGCCAACACGACCTTGGCCATCGCTTTGCCAACTACGCAACGGTGAGAAAGGCCCGAGAAAAGGGCCTAGCGCAGTTTAGTCGTGCGGGGATTTCCGGACAACGGGCTCGATCGCTGCCGAGAACGTCGGATGCGAATCGCAAGGCTGACACATGCGGCAGCCCCCTCACCCCCGGCCCCTCTCCCGCAAGGGGCGAGGGGAGCAGATTTGCCGTGGCGGAGTTAGCGGACCATGCGGCCGTAGAACGACTCGTTGGCGGTCATGCTTTCCGGTTGTCGCGTGGTCGTCGGGGCCGCTTGGCGTACGGAGTTCGACGGCGCCGCCTCGTCCGTGGCGTAGCTCGACGGGCGAACACCGGCGTTGGCGCCGGCCGGCATCGTCGTGTTTTCCTCATAGTCGACGTAGGCTGCCCCTTCGCTCGGCGGGACGACGTCGGTGTCGCTGCCGCCAAACGAGAAGAGCGAACGCAACAGCGGGAACGATTTCTTTTCTTCCGCTTCAGGTGCCGCGGCGGGCGACGGAATCCTTTCGACGTTGCGCGGCGGCGGAGCGATTTCGATCGATTCGCCGGCCGGGGCTTCCTCTTCTTCCTTCTTGCCGCCGAAGAGGCTGAAGTTGCCCAGCAGTCCGCCCTTCTTCGCGGGCCGGCCGTCGGCGTTGACGCGCGATTGCGAGCCGGCGCCGTTGCCGTAGTTGCCGAACGACGGAAGCTGGGCACCGCGACGTTCCGACTTCGGCGCTTCTTCGCGGCGCTCGGGAGCCGGAGCTTCGGCTTCGACGTTGTCCGGCAGACTCACGCCCGGTCGGGCTTCACTCAGTTGGACAGGCCCTTGGTTGCGCGGCAGCGGCAGCGTTTGCGGTTCGGCCACGGGGCGCGGGCCGGCGGCTTGCGGTACGGCGGCTTGCGACGGAAGTTGACGGAGCATCGGCCGCTCGGCCTGCAGAGTTGCTGCGGCACCGTACGGCGACGGAGCTTGGGCCAGGGCGCGAGCTTCATTGTTCGTGGCGGAGTTCGCCGGCGCGGGGGCTTGCCGCGGGGCGACATCCGGCTGGCCGGCGTAACGCGGCAGTGAGGGAACTTGTTGACCGCTCGTCGTCACGGAGCGTGGGTCCACCGAGCGTTCTTCCGTGTAGCCCACCGACATGTTCACAGGGCCGGGGGCCGCGCTCGGATCGAGCACGCTCAAAGGCTGGCGAAGCTCGGCGGTGCGAGCGACCGGTTCCGGCTTGGCCGCAACCGGAGCCGGGGCGCTGATCGGTTCGAGCGTCGGGCGGGCTGCGGCGTAGCGATCGCCGACGGTGCTCGGGCCGGCGACTTCGGGCGACTTCGCCTTCGTGGCAACGGCCGGAGCCGCCGAAGCTTCAGGACCGGCGGCGGCCGCGTCGCTCGCAATGCCGATCGCCGGACGCGAGTTGCGGGTTGTTGTGGTCGTCGCCGGCGCGGCAGGTTTGGCGGCGATGAGAGTTGCCGGCGCGCTTAAGGTCGCCGGCGCATTGGCGGCCGTCTTGTCGGACGTCGCGTCGGTCTTGGTGTCCGTCTTAGTGTCAGCCTTGGCGACTTCCGTCGGCAGCGGTTTGTTCAAGGCACCGACCAGCGGCGCGGCTGCGACTTGCGGGGCCGGTGCGGCGAGCGCGGCCGGCGAGATCATCTGCGGCGCGGTCGCCTGAGGCGGCAGCGTCGTGAGGGCCGTGGTCGGTGCGGCGGTTCCCGGCTTCGCGTTGGCCGAACCAAGCGGCGGGGCAGGGGGTGTCGCAACCGTTGCGGCGGCGACGACTTCCGGCTTGGCCAGCAGCGGCGGCACTCCGATCGTCGGCTTTGCGGCGGCGAGCGCCGTCGGCGCGAGCACGTCGGCCTGCGGTGTTGAAGTCGTCGGATAGGCGGCAACTGCCGGAACGTTCGGCCGTGCGGCAATGGAGCCCGGTGTGTAAGTGCGTGCGGCATCGACGGCCCGCACCAAGTCATGAGCGCCGGCGGCGCGAAGCTGATGCTTGAGTTGTTCGACAATCGCAGCCGGGGTGCATTGCAGCTTCGGCTGACCCCAGCGACCGACGGCCTTCACATCCAGCCGGTACTCGCCGAGATACGCCAGGCTTTGACGCCAGAGCGCCGCTTCCAGGCCTGCCATCAAGCCGGCGGTTTCGGCAATGCGCACGTTGCTTGCGGTCGCGCACAGGTTCAAGTCGATCGCGTCGCGCGTGGCCGTGCCGCGACCCGTGATGGCAGCGAAGCGGGCTCCGCCGAGTTCGACGAGGCCGCGCGTCGTGCCGGCGGTAAGTAGATCTTCGGCGGCGACGTCTTCCAGCGTGAGTTCCAGGGCGTGCTTCCGCTCGGCGCCGCTCAGGTGGAAGGTCGTTGCCAAGTGCAAGGCGTGAGCCGAGTCGCGGCACGAGAGTTGGGCAAAGTGTTCGGCCGTCGCCGGAGCGCTGCTGAGATGCGTGAGTTCCAGACGTGTATCAGGACTGAATCGCCAGGCCGACGGCAGCCGATCGACACGCAGACGCTTCACTTGTACCAACGGGCAGGGTTGTCCATCGGCGAGGCGCGGCGTCGAGCGACCGGCCGTAAAGGCTTGCAGGTTCGCGCCGGCGGGCGTTTCGAGATCGCCCACGCGTTCGACGAGCCCGACCAAACGCTGCATGACGGTGCCGCGCTCACCGAGCGAATTCCAGGAGCGGACAAAGTCCTGCACCTCGACGGTGCGCGACGGGTCGGAATTCTGCGAGGTCGGCGGCAATTCTTCCTTGAGCATCGTCGGACCGCCCTGGAATACGCCGGGCCGCGCTTGCCCGCGGGCGTCGGCGTCGCAAAGGATGCCGGCGAGCTGAATGTCGGAGCACGCCAAACGGCCGCGAACGAAAAGGCCGGGATCGGTTTGTGCTTCCACCTGTTCGATCATGACGGCCGTTCGCTCCGGCGAATCGGTGTCGGCGATGCGGAGATTCGTGACGGTGAGCTTGCCGGTCCACAGGCTATAGTCGACTTCGTCGGCCGTGAGATGGACGTCGAGCGCCGCAGCCGTGCGGTTCAAGAACTCGTCCGCCGCGCGGCCGCGACCATGCGTCTGGATGACGCCGAGCGTAACGGCCGTCGCACAGCACGCGGCCGGAAAACCGAAGGTGCGCAGCAACGAATCGACGGCCATAGGTACTTCAGCCGTGGCCGCAGTTTCGGCGGTCGTCGACGTCGTTTGACTGGCGATCAGCCGCGCAACGGCATGCGCGGCGGGCAGTGCGATAACGAGCGAAGTTACGAGCCCGCCGAGTACGCGATAGTCGTCGAGGCCAAACATGGCCACCAGCGGTCCGCAATCGGCGGCGGCAAGCCAGACGCCGAGTTCAAGCTTGTCCAGAAGAAACAGGCCGACGGCCCTCACGACCGGCGCACCGACCGTAGCGAGAGTGAGTCCGCAAGCCGCCGCCGCAGACAAGACCCAAAGTCGGCAATTGAGGGCGCAAACCAGAATCGCCAGCGCCGCGAAGGTGAGGTTCCAGCCGCAAACGGCGCCGGCCGTGAAGCCGAGCACCACGGCGATCGCGAGATGTCGCGGTTGTCGGCCTCCGCGAAGGGCGGCGGCCAGCGTCGAGAAGAATGCGTGCATCGAGCGAACTCCGTGTGCGCCCCGTGGGCGTCGTCGATCGTGAAGGACGCGCCCCCCAATAGGCACGAGAAGCCGACCGACTTTTGGCTCTCTCGAAGGTATCGGTTGTGCCGACCGGGGAACTTGAGCAAGCTCTGAGCCCTCGTCCGAGCGAAAGTCGCGCGATATAATTCGCCGTCGTTCGCAGCTTGCCGCAATCGCCACATTCGGCGGTTAGCAACTCGGCTGCGTCGTCGGGTGTACACTTTAGCAGTGCCGGCAATTCGTTTGTCGCACTTCGTTTTTTTGCCGTTCGATGGGTCTTAGAAAGTAGGTCGATTCGCCGTTATGGATAACTCGCTGGCCGATCGGGCCGCCGCCATTCGCCGCCGCGTCACTCAACTGCGAGACTCTCTTTGACTACGACGCGAAACTGAGTCGCGTCGCCGCGCTGGAGCAGCGCATGGCCGAAGCCGGGTTTTGGGGCAATCAGGAACAAGCCCAAGCCGTGGTGGCCGAACTCAAGGGGCTTAACGGGCTGGTCAAGCCGATCAAGGAGTTGGACCAGTCGCTGGTCGACCTCGACACAATGATCGAAATGGCCGCGGAAGAGCCGGAGTTTGCCACGGAGGCGACTGCGGAACTCGACCGGTTGGAGAAAGTGCTCGGCGATCTGGAGCTGAAAGGCCTTCTCAACGGCCCGAACGATGGCCGCAACGCGATCATGACGATCAACGCGCGCGACGGCGGCGTCGACGCCAACGACTGGGCCGAGATGCTGCTGCGGATGTATATCCAATGGGCGAAGAAGTACGAGTACGACGTCGAAATCCTCGACCGCCAAGACAACGAACAGGCCGGCATTTCGACGGCGACGATCGCCATTCGCGGCCCGATGGCCTACGGCTACTTGCGCGGCGAGAGCGGCATTCACCGGCTGGTGCGAATCAGCCCGTTCAATTCCGAAGGGAAGCGAATGACGAGCTTCGCGGCCGTCGATGTTTCGCCGGAAGTGAACGACGACATTGAGATTGAGATTAACGACGAAGACTTGCGGATCGACAAGTTCTGCTCGAGCGGGGCAGGGGGGCAGCACGTCAACAAGACGGCCAGTGCCATTCGCATCACGCACGCGCCCAGCGGCATCGTCGTGCAGTGCCAGAATGAGCGAAGCCAGCATAAGAACTTGGCGTTCGCCATGAAGATGCTGCGGGCTCGCCTGATGCGGCTCGAAGAAGAGAAGCGCGAGGCCGAAATCGCCGCCAAGTATCAATTGGCGGCGAAAACCGGTTTCGGCTCGCAGATTCGCAACTACTTCCAGCATCCCGAGCAACGCATTAAAGACTCGCGCACCGGCTACGGCGAAACCCATTTCCAAAGCGTGCTCGACGGCGATATCCAAGGCTTCCTCGACGCCGTGCTGCAATGGCGGGCCGGGAAAGAAGTCGCTTCCGCGGATTAGAGTGCGGCTTCCATTATTTGACTTGTTTGGTCCCCTCGCCCCGCACTGCGGGGAGAGGGATAGGGTGAGGGGCAACATCGAGTGCCGAAGGACGACAACGAAAGAACACTCGAAGCCGACGGCCTCCGCGTCGTCTTCTTCCGCCATGGCGACCGCATCGCTCATCGCATCGAAGTTGTCGATCCGAATACCAACGATTGGCTGCCGGCTCTCATTTCCGTCGAAGGTTCGCCCGACGACCCCTGGCCGGCGAGCCCGCCGTTTCAACAGTTGCACGTCGAGCAACGTCCGACCGGCCCGATCGTGTTCCTCATCGGCATGGCCGGCCGCTCCCACTGGTCGGCGGCCGTTGACATCGCGGCCGATCGCCGAAGCATTCGGTTCGACGTGGCCGTGCGGTTGCAAACCAAGCCGGAAAAACTCGGCAACCGCTATGAATCGCCGGACTCGAAATTGGCGGTCGAATTCTTGGGTTCGACGGTGCCCGACCTACCGAAACAAGTGCCGGCTACGGTCAGTTGGAACTACGCCGTTTCGGCGCGTTGACTTTCACCATGGTCTGGCTTGCGACCAAGTCAACGAAGAGGCGACCTACCAGTACAGGACCGTACCGTCGGCGGGATTGCTGTTGTTGAGTATGATTCGCTTTCTACGAATCGCATCGCCGATCCGAATGACTAGCTTAGCTTCGCCGTCACGCACGGATCGTGACTCGCTCAGGACGATGCGATCAGGGCCGACCTTATCAACGCCGATGATCTCATTTTCGACGTGCAGTTCCATTGACACGGGTGCCGAATACCCTATCTCGGTTGTGTGATCCATGAAATCACCTGAACTGGAGGCTGCCGCAACGAAATATGCCGCGATCAGAGGGATCAAGGTCTATATCAATCGGCCGCTTGGAGACGGCACTGATGGTAACGTCTACCCTACAAATCGCAACTCGGCCGTCAAAGCCATTAAACTTGAAAAGACTTACGACTGCGAGCGCAACTGCTACCAACGCTTAGCCGAGCGTGGAGTGGAGCGAATCGACGGAATGGCGGTACCCCGACTGATAGACTTCGACGACGATCTACTGGTCGTGGAAATCGAGATCGTAAAGCCGCCTTACGTTCTCGATTTTGGTAAGGCGTATCTTGATTGTTCGTCACCTTTTACAAAAGAGCAACTCGCTGCGTATGAGGCATCGCTAGCAAGTCATTTTCGAGTCGAAGACATTCCCAAGGTTCAAAAGGTGTGCCGAATCCTAAGGGGCTTCGGAATCGAA
>JAFLCO010000333.1 GCA_017303535.1 Planctomycetota bacterium | reverse complement strand
CGCTAACGGCGTGTCGGTCTTGGTCGACCACAGCCTCATCGCCGAGAACGAAGCCATCTTTGCCGGCGGCATGACCAACAACGGCAACGGCGGCGGTTGCCAAAACGGCGGAAACAATGGCAACGGGGGCAACGGCAACGGTTTCCCCGGCCAAGGAAACGGCGGCCAACTCGCCTTCATCGATCTGCAAGTGCAAGGCCTGCAACTCGTGGACGTCGGCGACGAAACGATGGGCCCGGCCTACCGCGTCGCGCTGCGGAACAACTCCAACCGTAGTGCGACGACGCCGTTCGTCGTTCACTTGATGGCCTCGCCCAATCCGCAGCCCGCAGCCGATTCGCCGTACACGACGCTCGAAGTTCCGTCGCTCGCCGCCGGTCAAACGACGACGGTCGACGTACGCTTGCCGCAAGTCGTCGCCGCAAATGTCGAGAGCTTCGGCTTCCTCACGGCCGCCGTCGGCACGCCCGCCGGATTGTTCGAACAGAACAACGCCGACAACCGCGGTTCGTTCGCGAGGGCCTCGGTCGCCGAGATCCCGGCGAAGATTACCGGCGTGCGTGTCGATGAAACCGCCGGCCACATGATTCTCGACGGCGAAGGTTTCGGCAGCCGCTTCGGCAAGCTCTACCTCACGGTCGACGGCCAATCGTACGAAGCCAAGGTCTCGGCCTGGGGCCCGACGATGGTGTACTTCACGATCGACGGCTACGCAGGCAGCGGCGCCACCGGCAGCTTCAGCTTAGTCCGGGACGACGGCCGCCTCGCGCCGCCGCTCGACGTGGCATTGGCGAATTAAGATGGCAGGAGGCAGGCGGCGGGAGGCAGGATAACGAAAGATCACCAAAGCGATCTGTCCTGCCCACTGCCGCCTGCCGACCGCCGCCTATCTGAGCGTTTCATCCAACGACGGCAGCTTCTCGCGCGACTGTTGATGCGTGGCGACCAAGAGCGCTTCATAGTCGGCCTGAAACGTCTTGGCTCCGAATAAGGCCATGATGAAGCCGACGACGCCGCCGATAAGCGTGAGCCCCATCGCCAACTTCGCCTCTGATCCAATGATCAATAGAACGAACGCGGCGCACATCGGCACCAGAACGGCGAGCACAAGATAAACCCAACCGAGCCGCCGCAACTTTCCGAGCCAATCCCGGTCGGTCCGGCTCATCGTTCGCAATCGAATGAAGAGCGGATAGTAGTTGTGCAGCGAAATAAACGTCACCAGCAAAAACGGATACGCCGTGGCGATCAAGCCGCACAGAATTAGCGACGTAAAGAAGTGCGCATACAACTGCCAGGGCACGTCGCCCAGCCCCACGTGCATCGCGATCGGGTAGGCGAAGCCCGCGACCACCCACAGGCTGAGCCCGATCATCGACGCCTCGTTCCCCATGAAGAGCGTACGGCGCCGCAAGTCGGCCGCGGCGGCGTCATTCAACGCCGCGCGTTTCGCCCGGTTGCGAACATACCGGCCGACGTACGCCAAGCGATACAGGCCGATCGCCCCGCCGAGCGGAAACATCACGAGGTTGATGACCGTCTGCACGTTTTGAAAGACGGCATCCGCACCCGGCAAATGCTCGACAATCTCTTTGTGGTTGTAGAGATAGTTCAAGAGGCCGGCCACGCCGTTGGGAGCGATCGTCAACAGCAGCACGACCAGCTCCGGGCAGCGTACGACGAAGCGATGTAGCCAGTCTTCCCGCGGCACGATCAGCCGCTGCGTTTGCGGATGCAGGCACAACTCAAAATGCCGGGCCATTTCGGTGCCGTCGATGTACCGATCCTTTGCGTCCGGCGCCAAAGCGCGACCGAGCGCAATGTCGAGCCCCGGCGCTTCATCGCAGCAGAGCCCGCGCAACACGTGCGTCTGCACGCCGCGACGCCGGCGCATCGTCATTTGCTCGAGCGTCAAACCCCAAGAGCGTTCGACCTGCTCATCTTCAAACGGCCGATAGCCGGTCAGAAGTTCCCACAGCATCACGCCCAGCGAATACAAATCGGCCCGCCCGTCGAGTTCCGCCGGCGTACGGTCGTGCGCCGGATTGCAAGCTTCCAACTGTTCGGGCGACATGTAGGCCAAGCTGCCGCCGAAATACGCGGCCGGCGTGGCGCCGTCGAGCTTGGAGCTGAAGCTAATGTTGAAGTCGGCCAGCTTCGGCGAACCTTCGGCCGTGAGCAACACATTGGCCGGCTTCACGTCGCGGTGCAACACGCCCGCGTTGTGGGCATAATCGAGTGCCCGCGATAGTCTTGCTCCGAGCCAGCAGACAATCTGCGTCCATTCCATCGCCGCGAGCTTCGCACGCAGCGGAGATTCGGCGGGCGGGTCTTCCCCCCGGGCCAGCAGCACGGAGTCGAGCGCCTTCAAGTAATCGGCGCCGGTCCGCTCGGCCGGCGGGATCGACCGAATCTTCTCGACGATCCCTCCCAACGTGCCGCCGGCCGCGTACTGCATATACATCAGCCGCAGCCCGTTCTCAGGCAACTGCCGCTGGTCGTACACCCGCACGATGTTTTCGTGGTCAAGTTGCGCCAGCGTTTGCGGCTCGGCTCCTTTGTCGGCGGTCACCTTCAGCGCCACGGTCCGCTGCATGCTCCGCTGCCGGGCCAGGAACACGTCGCCGAACGCCCCTTCGCCGAGCTTCGCAATGAGATCGAAATCGTCGACCTTATCTCCCGCCACCAATCTCAGCGAGCGTCGCGGCCCGTGCTTCACGAGTGTCGTGCTTTGGGCGATCGACGAACTTCCCAACAGCCTCTTCAGTTCGTCGGCCTGATTCGGGAAGCGTTTGAGAAGATCGAGAGGCGGCGCCGTTTCGCCGGACTGCCGCCGTACATGGTATTCCTCATACAGCAAGTCGACCGGGATTTCGCGGGCCAGAAAGGAAAACTCCGCGAAATACTCTTCCATGTACTTCGGCTCTTTCACCTTGAGCCAGCGGTACTCCAGATCGACCTTAATCAATTCGATCGCCGTCATCCGCTTCTGCGCGTCCGGCAACTCGGCCAAGTGCTCGGCGATCGACGGTACGATCGCCCCTTCTTCCCAGGCCGTGATGAACTTTTCCACCGCGGCGGAAAGCTGGTCCCATACGGCGCTGGCGGCTTCCAGCGGCAGCACGTCGGAGAATTGCTGCGTGCCTTGGGGCATCGGTTCATGCCGCTGAATGGTCATGCCTGCAAGCCTACCGCAGCCTGCGATATCGGTCTAGCAGCGATCAGCAGTCGACCAGCGCACAATCGCACCGAATTCATTGGAAAGCGTGTATCATATTGCGTATCTTTCGCGCTCAGACTTTGTTAACTCCGCATAACTTCCCCTAGTCCGCCGGATCGCCCCATGGCTGAACCTTCCGAAGAATTGCTGGCTCGGGTACGTTCCGGCGAACCGACGGCCGTCGCGGAATTTACGGAGCTGCGCCGCCCGCAGTTGCTGGCCTACATCTCACGACAACTCGGCTACGCGCTCCGTTCGAAGGTCGAACCCGACGACTTAGTGCAAGATGCCGCGATTCGGGCCGTGCGCAATCCCCACTTGTTTACGACTCCCGACCGCGACCCGTTCGGCGTGCTTTGCCACCTCGGGCAAGAATGCATCGTCGACGCCCATCGCAAATTCATCGAAGCACAGAAACGGGACGCCGGCCGCGAAGTGGCGATCGACGCCAACCGGGGCGACTCGGAAGGGGGCGGCCTCCGCAACCTTCTGATCGCCAGCATCACCACGCCGAGCAAAGCCTTCTCGCGCAACGAGAAAGAACTCCGGATGTGGGACGCGCTTGGTTCGCTCCCCGAAGACCAACGCGAAGCCCTTCGCCTCCGCTACGTCGACGGCCTGCCGACAAAAGACATCGCCCAGCGGCTCCGCAAAACCGACGGTGCCGTCCGCGTCATGTTGACGCGTTCCCTCGACAAGCTCCAACAAATCCTCGGTACGGACGTGAAGAGCGAGTTGAAGTAATTCTGCAGCGAGCGGTGGGGGTCATCCCCGCCGTCTGCAATTCGATTGCGAATGTCGACAACACGGTACGGCGGGGATAAACCCCGCCGCTCGCCTTAGGCAATTCGATCCAAATGGACCGTCGCGGCCAGCGACTCAACCTTCGCCCGCTCCAACCTCGCCGGCAGCAACGAGCGCAAATTATCGGCCGCCGCCGCCATGCCGAACTTGATCGCCTGCATGAGGTCGCCGCCGTCGGCCAACGTCGCGGCGATTCCGGCGCAGAGGCAATCGCCGCAACCGATCGGGTTCACGACTTGCTCCGGCTGCGGAGGCGTGAATTTGTAGACGCCGTCGGTCTTCGACGAGGCCCAGAGTGCGTCTTTGCCTTGCGACACGACGACCCACGCCGCGCCGCGCTCGTTCACTTCGCGCATCGCGGCAATCAATCCGTCGTCGCCGTCGATCGCATGGCCGACGGTTTTGGCAAGTTCCTCGCGATTGGGCTTCACAAGCGTCGGCTTCTTCGGCCCGTCGAGCAGTTGCAAGAGTTCTTCGCCTCGTACGTCGGCGATGATTCGCCCCGGCGTGAGGTCGGCTAACTGCCGATAGAAAGACGAATCAACGCCCGTCGGTAACGAGCCAGTGAAGACGGCGACGGAACTTGTCGCCGCCGTGGCCGCGTAGGCATCGCAGTAGCTGCGAAGTTCCGCATCCGACAGCGGCCCGGCGTTCTCCACAAGTTCCGTGGTCGTGCCGTCGCGACGGTCGAGCAACGTCGTACAGACTCGGGTTGGAAAAGCCATGTCGATCCAATCGACGTCGACCTTCAATCCCGCGAACTCCGCGGCAATCGGCCGCCGCGCCGGGCCGCCGAGCGGGCAGATCGTGCGGGCCGCCGTACCGAGCGCGGTCAGCGCGAGCCCGACGTTCAACACTTTGCCGCTGCCGCAACGTGTGATCTCCGCGGCCCGATTCACTTCGCCAAGGCGGAAGTCGTCGAACTCCAGAATAAATTGCCAAGCGGGCGTCAATCCGGCGACGGCGATCACAGCATGCGCTCCAAAATCTGCGTAAGTTCCGCGTCGTCAATCGGTCGCGGGTTGCCGGAAAGGCTGTTGCCGTGCGAACCCGCGACGAGTTCCGGAAGTTGCTCGCGACGGACACCCAGCTCCGCCAGCGATTGCGGAACATTCAAGCGGCGGCAAAGTTCGACGACGTGGGCGATGAGCATCGTCGCGGCCTGGGCATCGTCGTCGGTGCGGATATCAAGGGCGTAACGCGCGAGCCGGGCCAGCGGGCCCTGGGCGACTTCACGATTGACTTGCAGCGCCGCAGGGAGCATCACGGCGCAAGCCAGCCCGTGCGCGATCCGGCAGTGAACGCCCAAGGCCGCGGCCACACCGTGTGCCAGGCCGAGCCCGGAGTTGGCCAAGGCCATGCCTGAGTACAGTGCCGCTTGGGCCATGGCTTCGCGCGCCATGCGATCGCGGCCGTCTTGCACGGCCCGTTCAACGGCCGGTAGCGCAAGCCGCAGACCTTCCAGACACAAGGCCTGCGCCGGCGGCGTCGCTTTCTTCGTGATGTAGGCTTCGATCAATTGCGTGATCGCGTCCATCCCGGTCCAGGCCGTAGTCGCCGGCGGCACGCTCACGCTCAGTTCCGGATCGACCAGCACGATCCGCGGGACCAGCCGTGCATCGCGCAGGCTCTTCTTAAACGGCGGATCGTACGACGAGATGACGGCGTTCTTCGTCGCCTCGGTCCCCGTCCCGCCGGTCGTCGGCATGGCGAGGATCGGCCACGGGTCAATCTCAAGCTTTAGTCCGCGTCCAACGCCTTCGAGATAGTTCCAAACACTCCAGTCGCGCTGAGTAACGATTCCTGCAACCGCCTTAGCGAGGTCAATTGCCGAACCACCGCCGATAGCAAGCAGAAAATTCCCCTCCGAACGCAAACCTTCCAACTGCGCGACGGTGTCATCGACATCATGCGTTGAAGGTTCGTGGGTAATCGTCGTGAGCACGTGAGTACGAACTCCCGCCGATTCAAGCAATCGGCGGACTCCCGTGATTACGCCGTTCTGCTCCAACGTGCGAGAGCCGACGACGATCCATGCAATCGAGCCAAGCGACTTCGCTAACTCGCCGACTTCGCTGCGCCGTCCCCAACCAAACACGATCCGCGACGGCGAGTAAAAATCAAACGGCGCCAACATTGAAACTCACCACGGAGCCACGGAGGACACAGAGAAAGAGGAACCACAGATGAACACAGATAAACGCAGATGGGAAGAGGCCTCGAGCGTTCGCGTTCTAACTCCGACCGCTTCCTGTCTTATCTGCGTCCATCGGCGTTCATCTGTGGTTCCAAATATCCGGTCTTCTCCGTGTCCTACGTGCCTCCGTGGTGAAAAGAATCGTCACTTCTTCGGGCGAATGCGATCTGGCCCGACCCACTCGTCCCACGTGTCGTCGTAGTTGTCGTAGTGGATCAGGTGCAGGCCGTACCAAGCCTTGCGGACCTGGGCCGGATACCAGTCGCCCGCATCGTCGCAAGCCTCGACGCGCGTGCCGATTGCGAATTGCCGCGGTTGCCAAGCCCGCACGCGATTGGCCGGGAGCCATTCGTCGTACTTCGCATCCCAACCGAGATAGTGCACCTTGTACTGGCCGCTCGAAGCGTCGAACTCCAGCACGCGCGACTTGTACCATTTTCCTTCCGAGTACGCTTCGCAGTGCGTGTCGACCTTGGCCGCCGGCGGGCCTGCGGCTTCGGCGAGCTTCGTTGAAGCGGCGAATTTCTTCGAGGCCGTGAACATCGACATTTGCCCTTCGACGAACGCCATCTCCCCGGCAATATAGCGGGCCGCTTCGTCGAGTTCGATGTACGAATCTTGATCGTAATCGACGCTCGGCCGGCCGCGGAACGAGTCGAGCAGCGAGTTGGTGAACGTCCAAGCGCCGGTCGACGTATTGTGCGAATACGACGACGTGAACGTGGCGAAGCCGACGTCAGTGTCGCCCCGTTTCAGCACTTCGTCATACAGCGCGCCGCTGTGGCAGCAATCGGCGAGCAAGAGCGCACGGTCGCCGGAGAAGTGATCGTCGATGATTTTGAACACGTTGCGCACGGCCCAGC
>JAFLCO010000332.1 GCA_017303535.1 Planctomycetota bacterium | reverse complement strand
ATTGAGCCGCGCGTTTATGGGAAGCGTGGCCGAACTCGTCGTCCGCCGTGCGAAGTGCCCGGTGTTTACGTTGAAGCCGGGGGCGGATGCGCATCAGCCGCCGGCAAAGTAGACATGCCAATATGGATTTGTTTTTTGTTCTACTCGGTTTGTATGTCTTGGTGCCGTCAATTCTTTCGGGATATGCGGCAACGTGGCTCACGCGTCGAAAGTGGTTTGGCTGGATGGTAGGCCTCGGCGTATTCTATTGGCTTGGCATGACTCCAATGCCGAATTGACGCGTCGATCCGCGGCTTCGTCGATGCACTCGGTCGTTTGACCCGCAATTTTTTTTCGCGGATATAATCTGCTTTTCGTTCGTTGTTTCGCTTACACGTCGGTTTGGAATCTACGCATGAGCACGCCGTCCGCCGGTCGCATTCACGACGACATCACGCAGTGCATCGGCAATACGCCGCTGGTGAAGTTGCGGAAGGTGGCCGCCGGGACGCAGGCGACCGTCGTAGCGAAGGTCGAAAACATGAACCCGCTCTGGAGCGTGAAAGATCGCATCGCGCGGGCCATGATCGACGCCGCCGAGCGCGACGGGAAAATCAAGCCGGATACCGTCGTCATCGAGCCGACCAGCGGCAACACGGGCATCGGGCTGGCCTACGTTTGCGCGGCACGCGGTTATCGGTTCATGGCGACCATGCCGGAGAGCATGAGTTTGGAACGCCGGCGGTTGCTCAAGGCGCTCGGTGCGGAACTCGTGCTCACTCCGGCGGCCGACGGCATGCCCGGGGCCGTGAAGAAGGCCGAGGAACTGGCCGCGCAGAACCCGAACTATTTCATCCCGCAGCAGTTTAAGAACCCGGCCAATCCGGAAATTCACCGGAAGACGACGGCCGAAGAGATCTGGCGCGACACCGACGGCAAGGTCGACATTCTCGTCGCCGGCGTCGGTACCGGCGGCACGATCACCGGCGTGGCCGACGTCATCAAGAAGCGGAAGCCGAGCTTCAAGGCGATCGCCGTCGAACCTTCCAACAGCCCTGTGATTACACAGAAAAAGGCCGGCCAACCGCTGAAGCCGGGCCGACACACGATTCAAGGAATCGGTGCGGGCTTTATTCCCGACGTGCTCAACGTCGATCTGGTCGACGAAGTCATTCAAGTGACCGACGACGACTCGATGGAAATGGCCCGTAATCTGGCCAAGTACGAAGGGCTGATGTGCGGCATCAGCTGCGGCGCCGCGGCCTGGGCGGCCGTGCAAGTGGCCAAACGTCCGGAGAATGCGGGGAAAATGATCGTCGTCATTCTGCCGGATATCGGCGAGCGGTACCTCTCGACGAAACTGTTCCCGGAATAAGCGTATTTCGCAGGCGTAAGAAAATCGCCGCCGGCCAAAAACGCCCTGGAATCGACTCCGTAAAAGTGGAAAATACGGGGTTGGTTCTTTGGCAATTTGATGTGTTTTAAGCGAGCGGCGGGGTTTACCCCCGCCGTCTGCGATCGCCGTTTCTTGCCTCAAAAAGACCGGACGGCGGGGATAAACCCCGCCGCTCGCTAGGTCTGAGAATCGACGTAAGTCGCGCAAGTGAATCGACACTTGCGTCGACGCGCGCTGCGTACATTTGGGAGGGGGTGCGTACTTCGCGCGCGAAAAAGTACGCACCGCATACTTAGGAATTAAGGGTGCGTACTATTTTGAAAAATAGTACGCATTCGTAATCGCAACTGATTTGCGCTTTCGTCGTAAGTCGCGCAAGCGAACTGGGACTTACGTCGATTCCGCGCGCGATTCGCGCGGCCGGCGTACCGTCCGCTTACCGGAAGCTGCCGTGGCAGTCGTCGCAGGCTTTTTGCATTTGAGCCACGGCGGAACTGGCCGCGCCGCCGTCGCCGTCTTTGGCCGCTTTGGCCGCGATGACCGATTGCTCTTCGAGCTTTTTGGCAAAGCCGAGATACGATTCGTCGTCCGATAAGTCGTAGCTCGTGTCCTGAATGATCCGCGCGAGCATCGCCATGACTTCCGCTTCGCGGACGATCGCCTCTTTGTTTTTCTTCACGGCGTCGGCGTCTTTCGTCCAGCCTGCGAGCTTTGAAGCGTCCATGCCGATTTCAAAGCGGTGCATGACGGGCGTGCGGTCGACCATTTCCGACCACGGAGCTTCGGCGTCGAAGGCCGTCGAAAGGGCAGGCGTATTACCTTGGATCAGGTCTCGTAGGTCGGTCTGCACCTTGGCGACCTGCTTCTTTTGCGTGTCGGTCCAGGCCTTCAGATTGTTGCCGGCCTTGGCGAACGTATCACGCAAAGCTTGCGAGTCGCTCTTCCAACGAACGTCGCCGTCGTACTTGAAGATCACTCCGTAAAGGGCGGCGACATATGAGAGCACCATCCGCGCGCTCTTCTGCTGGGTCGGCGACTTCATCGCCTTGTCGATCTCGCCCGGTTGGGCTTTGATTTCCGATTCGAGCGTGTCGGCGCTGACGAGCGACGACCAAGCATTGCCGTCGGCGGAGCCGGACGCGGCGGGCGTAGAACCGCCCGGAGAGTTCATCGGCTGAGCACCGCCGGGGCCTGCGACGTTGCCGCCGGGAACGCCTGCTACCGGTGGAGAGCCGATCAACAACGTGCGGGCATCCTTGGCGAATAGCTTGTCGACCTCGGCGGCGTCGAACTTCGGCGGCGGCGATTTTTTTGTGGCATCGGCGGCCAGCGCGGTGAATCCGCAAACAAGGACTAGGCCCGGCACGATACGCAGGGGGACGGTCAAGCGGCTGACGTTCATAACGGCCTCGACGAAAGTTGCTGTTCCACCACCATTATGCGCGGGGCCGAAACGTTTCGGCAAGAAATCGGCGACAACGCACAGGCACCGCGAAAATCAGCTATTTTCGACCTTTCGAGCGCGCTCGACGCCTGGATTATTCTCGGGCGTGAAGTTACGATCGCGCCCCGTCGCTCCGACAACTTGACCATCCCGTCGTCTATCTCAGGCTGCCTTCATGCCCGTTCGGGCCATTTATCAACTGCTAACGATCAACCTTTCAAGGACGTTGCCTTGGGTCGTGGGGCTGGGCCTGTACTCGCTTGCGATCGCGATCTTTGATCAGCACTGGCAACAGGTTTACCTCACGGCCACGATCCACACGTTCCTCGGTTTGATTCTCGGCTTGCTCTTGGTGTTTCGCACCAACACGGCGTACGACCGCTGGTGGGAAGGGCGCAAGCTGTGGGGCCAACTCGTCAACGATTGCCGCAACTTCGCCGTGAAGATCGCCACGTGCGTCCGTGCGGAACCGCGCGACAAATTGCTGATCGGCGAGCGGCTCATCTCGTTCGCACTAGCGCTAAAGGAGCATTTGCGCGGCGGCGTGAGGTTGCAACAACTTCCCGGCTTCGAACACGACACGGCCACGCCCAAGCACGTGCCGTCGTACATTGCGAGCGAGATTTACGGGCGACTGGAACGTTGGCGGCAATCGGAACAGCTCGGCGGCTTCGAACTATTGTTTCTTGATCGTCACGCCGCGGCGCTGCTGGATATTTGCGGCGGTTGCGAACGGATTCGAAGTACGCCGATTGCCATCGGCTATCGCCGCTTCATTCGCCAGGCCATCGCCGTTTACCTAGTGACGCTGCCTTGGGGCGTCGTCGACCTGCTGAGTTACTGGACGGTGCCGCTGGTCGTCGTGGTATCGTACTTGATGGTCGGCATCGAAGTGCTCGCCGAAGATATCGAAGACCCGTTTGGAACCGACGAAGACGATTTACAGTTGGATCGTATTTGTGCGGCGATCAGCGATTCGGTGCGCGAGATCGTGATGGAATAGCGACACCGCCGCCGCAGCGTACAATCGAGGCATGGAACCGAAGCCGCCTGATCGACGACGATTTCTCTCCGGCCGCGCGGCGCTCGAGGCCGTACGACAAGCGGCGACCGAGGCGGCGCTGGGCGCACGCGGCGACCAACGAGAATCATCGCCGCTGGAAGAATTCGATCGGTGCGAATCGCCGTACTTGGTTCGCTACACGCGGACGGCGATGGCTTCGGACTTTCAGCTTTTCCTAGTCGCCGGCGTGCCCGACGATGCGGCCGAGCCGGCGCTGGCGGCCTTGGATCAGTTGGAGACGATCGAGGCTCGACTCACCATATATCGTGAGACGAGCGAGGTGCTCGAGATCAATCGTCGCGCGGCCGAGGAACCGGTGCCGGTGGCCGACGACCTCTTCGCGCTCTTAGTGCGGGCCCAAGAACTCTACCGAGCGACCGGCGGCGCGTACGACATAACGTCCGGCCCGTTGTCGAAGGCCTGGGGCTTCGCGCGTCGGCAGGGTTCCATTCCTTCCGACGAAGCGCTCTCCGCGGCCCGAACGAACGTCGGCGGCGACGGCGTGTTGCTGGATGCCGCAACGCGCACCGTGCGGTTCGCGCGGCCCGGCATCGAGATCAATCTCAACAGTTGCGGCAAAGGCTTCGCGCTTGATGTGACGGGCGCGCAACTCCGCGCGTCGGGCATCGAGCACTATCTCTGGCAAGGTGGCAACAGCAGCGTCTTGGCTTACGGCTCCGCACAGCCGGGCCGCGATCCGAAAGCCGGCTGGGTCGTCGGCGTCGGCCATCCGCTGCGAACCGAGCGTCGCTTGGCCGAGGTGCTCGTGCAAGACGGCGGCGTCGGCACCTCAGGCGCAGGCTTTCAATTCTTTCGTCACGAAGGCCGGCGCTACGGGCACATTCTCGACCCGCGCACCGGCCGCCCTGCCGAAGGCGTGTTCTCTGTGACCGTGCTCGCTCCCACGGCCGCCGAAGCCGATGCACTTTCCACGGCCTTCTACGTGCTCGGGTACGACGAAGCGGCCAAGTATTGTGCCGCGCGGCCGGAGATCGGTTTCCTCATGTTGCTCCCCAGCGGCAAGGGAAGTTCGGTCGACTTAGCAATCTACGGCCTACGTGAAGACCAGTGGCGTCTGGTCGACGATCGGTCGCCATAAGTCCGAATCTGCCGATGGTTCCGCCCGCGCCAGGCGTCGGATTTGCGGAAGGTTGTGAAAGTGCGGCGGGCGGGCTTATACTCAAACGCCGATACGCTTTGCGTCCGAGTTTACGTAACATCGCCAAGTTCTCAAACGCCCTTCTACCGCCCGACGCGGCCACGGACTTGATCTCGGTATGGATGCGTTCCTCGCGTGGGGATATATCGGCATTATCGTCTTCCTCATCCTCACCGGATGCGGGCTGCCGATCCCCGAGGAAGTAGCGATTGTGGCGGCCGGCTGCTTGGCGGCCCCGCAGAAGGCGATCCTTGACCCGTGGCTCGCTCTCGGTTCGTGCTTCGTCGGCGCGACGGTGGGCGACATGATCATGTACGGCATCGGCCGCAAGTTCGGCCGACGGCTGCTGCAGAACCACGCCTACTTCTCGACGATCCTCTCGCCTGAGAAGGAGCGGCACATCGAAGAGATGTTCGCCAAGCACGGCACGAAGGTGCTGCTCGTCTCACGATTTCTGATCGGCATTCGCTCCCCCATTTACATCACGGCCGGCATCCTCAAAGTGCCGTTTCGGCGGTTTGTGATCGTCGATGCGTTTTGCGCCGGCCTGATGATCGCGACGTTCTTCGCGTTGGCTTACTTTTACTCGGATTCCGTGTTGACGTGGATTCGCGGCGCCGAGAAGGCCGCGACGATTTCCATACTGCTGTTGGCGGTCGCCGGACTCATCGGCTACCGCATTTATCGCAAGCGTAAGCAACGGCGTGAAGCCGCGGAACAAGCAAGCGGCGACGGCGACGTCGGCGCCGAGCCCGAAGTGGAAAAGTCGGTGGCGTAGTTCCGTGTCAGACGTCGCGTGCGCCGAAACTCAGCGAGGTACATCAGCCATGAAGCCGTCGATTCCGCGGGCCTTCGCGAAGTTGCGCATTCGGGCCGCTCGCATCCTGCTCGTCGCGGTCACGTGCTTCGGAACGTCGACTACCGATGCGCAGCAATTGCAGCTCAGCCCGCAGTTGCAGAACAACCTCCGGTTTCTGCATGTCGGCCTCGTCGGCGGCAGAGTGAACGCCACGTCGTCGTATTCCGGCCGCAGCTTTACGTCGACCAGCCAGTCAAAAGATCGTCAAGAGTCGCTCAAGGTCGACATGAACGGCGCGGCGCCGGCCGTCGACTATCAGCTCACCACCGACGGCTTCAAAGTCGGCGTGCAACTTACGGCGGGCAACGACCTGCACATCGTTCGCACTCCGACGAACGGCAGCTCCGCCGTGCTTTTTGAGTTGCATCAACCGGCCGAAGGGCGCGTGACGGTCATTGTCGGGAATGAGAAAATTCAAGCCGATTCGCTGTGGCATATTTTGCTAGCCAAACCGGACTTGGCGAAGAACGAACTGGAGCCGATGTTGCGTCTGCTCCGACCGGGCTGGCCGCTGGTTTCGCAGGCCCGGGCCGTGGAAGAGGCGCTCTATAAGCAAGTCGACGCCACGGCGAAGTTCGACCGCAAAGCGTGGAGCGAACTCGTCGCCAAGCTTTCCAGCGGCAAGTATCTCGAACGTGAAGAGGCCGATCGCCGTTTGCGTGAACTCGGCCAAGCCATCGTGCCGTACTTGAAAAACCTGAACCCGTCGCAACTCGACGCCGAGCAAATGTTTCGCATTCGGGCCATTGCGCGTCGCTACGAAAGCGAAGAGAACGAAGACAACGCGGATGCCGCCGCCGGCTGGCTCGCCGCCGATGCCGATATTTGGTACGTTCTGGCCTCCCGTTCCGACGCGTCGCAACGAGCTTTGGTGAAAACGCAACTCGAGCGGATTCTCGGCGAAGCCGTCGAACTCGACCCCACGGCCGCCGGCGAGACTCTGCAAACGCAACTCAATAAGATTCGCGAGCAAATCGACCGCCGCAAAGCAGCCGACGCCGGCGGGAAGTAGCCTCGCGGAATTCCCATCCCGTACGTTCGTCGATCGGTTCGTTCATGGCCGTCAACCTCACGCCCCAGTATCACAAAGCCCAGGACGCTTATCGCCGAGCCGCTTCCGTCGAGGAAGAGTTGAAGTGGCTCGAGGTCATGTACAAGGAACTGCCGAAGCATAAAGCCTCGGAGAAAGTTCAATC
>JAFLCO010000331.1 GCA_017303535.1 Planctomycetota bacterium | reverse complement strand
CGCTCTACCTCGATTGTCCCGGTCGTGGCAAGCTCTACTTCGGCAAGCTCGACGGCACGTTTTACTTCTACCGACTTGAAGGGCGTGATCCGCTGTTGGCCATGCTTTTCTCAGCCCTGCCGCGTTTGCCGCTGGTCCGCGGGCGTCGGCAGGTGTGGCACGATTGCGTGCCGGTCGGGCTGGCGACGCGCGGACTTCGGCGAGCGCTGCTCTTGGCCGTCGCCCCGTTTTACGCTCCGGCGGCACGAGCCGAAACGACGCACCGCTTCGTGGCTCGCGACATCGTCGAGACGGCCGTCCGTCTGCCGCTGGGAATATCGGCGCCGCCGTTACGAACGGTGCTCGACGATCGCTACGGCATCGCCTCCGTGTCTTCGGGCGATATCGAACTACGCGTCCGCCGCGACGACGTTGTTGACCCGACGTCGGAAGTTACGACGGCGCACGACCGCTGGTCGGATGCTGATGAACCAAAAGAATCTGAAGTTTTGATTGCCGCCGCTCGCTAAAGAGGCCTGTCATGCAACGATTATTGCTCCTGACATTTTTGCTTCTGACCGCGCAACCCATGATGGCCGCGGCCGATACCATGCAGCAATCGCTGCTGAAGTCGTACGACGCCGAGAAGGCCGGTTTGTACGATGAAGCCGTGACGGCCTTGCTGAGCCAGCGCAAACAGACGTATCTCATCAACATGCGGCTCGGCTGGCTGCATTATTTGCGGCAGGACTACGCCGGCTCGAAACAGTTCTATCAGGCGGCCATGCGGATGGCGCCGAAGGCCGTGGAGCCGCGACTGGGGTACACGCTACCGCTCATGGCCGAGCTGCGCTGGGGCGAGGTCGAAACGACGTGCCGTTCCATTCTTTCGCTCGACTCCAGCCAGTACACGGCCGCCTTACGCTTGACGACCGCGCTGCGGTGGCAAGCGAAATATCAGGCGGCCCGCACCGTGAACGCCGGAATGCTCGAACTGTATCCCAACGACGTGAATTTCTTGGCCGAGCAACTCGTGGTGAGCGCCGCACTGAAAACGTCGGACGTAAAATCGCTTTGCGAAATGATCTTGCTGCTGGACCCGACGAACGCCACGGCCAACGCCTACTTGCCGACGCTGGCGATGCTTAAGCGGTAGGCAACTGCAGGGAACGCGTTAATTAAGGGTGCCGCTGCAATCCAAACACATCGACATCCACGCCTTGCGACCCGCACAAGTGATCCGGCTTCAGCGGATCGACGCCAAAGTCGTACGGCCCGAGCAGATCGCACGTCCACCCGTGCGTCGAATGGACGAAATCGATCGCACCGGAAACGATGGGATACGGCTCGTGGTGCACACGGCCGGTAAAAATACGGCCTTCCGGGGCGGCCGCGAACAGCACATATCGCTCGACGAGAAAGAACTCTAGCGTCGCTGGTTCGGCTAAGTGCGATTCCACGCCAAGATTGTAAGCGACGCGACATCGCTCGCCTCGACCGCGCTCGCACGACTCGTAAGTGATCTGTGCATCAATGGCTCGAGCCGTCATCGTTGCGTGGCGATACGGCAGATGAAAGAATCGCCGAGCCGCCCAAACGGCGATCGGCTGGTTGCAATCGAGCGAATAAAACCATACGCCCGGCGTCCCGCGGCCGTCGTGCACATAGGTGCGTACGTTCAGCTCCAAGAAGTTCGAGAGCCAAGGCACGCTCGGCAAGCCGCGCGGGCGGATGTTCCTCATGAAGAACGGTACGACGCCGACATAGGCATCGCCGTCAAACGTGTCGACAAAAAGCCCCTTCGGCAAAGTGCGCTGAATGCGTTCCGGCTCAACCCGCCAATGGATAAATAGCAGATCGGCCCACGTCTGAAACATAGCCGGCCGACCCGCAGGTCGCTCGCGCAAGCGCAGACGCGCTTCAAGCGACGGCAGGGCGTGAGATATTGCGGCAGTCATGGCGCGGAATCGTTATCGGGGTCGCTCGTCAGCGGACCGGTTTGCTCTTCCAGCATTATCGCCAGGGAAGAGAATCCGGCGACCTACGGCGGAAAACCTTGCAATTCCCCGCCCACGGGCGCTGGTTCGGTCCTTGACGATGCCGGAACCGGTATCGACAATCGAAAGTTCGTTTCCTCGCCCGGCGGCCGGAGCGTGAACCTTGCGAGTCGCCGCATGGTGCGAGGAAGCCCCGCCTTCGCCTACCCTCGTCGCCCGCCCCATTGCGACGCACACCTGGAATTGAGCGTTCATCGTATGGCCCGTAATCGTATCGGCATCTGGTTTATCGGCGCCAAAGGGGGCGTCGCCTCGACGGCCATCATCGGTCTGCTGGCCTTGAAGAAAGGTCTGACCCAAACGACCGCTCTCGTCAGCGAGTTGCCGCAATTCAAGAAGCTCGATCTCGTCGATTGGAAAGACTTGGTCCTGGGCGGTCATGAGATCCGCGACCTCTCGAGCTACGAAGAAGCGATGCGGCTCTGCACGGAGAGCCGGGCCATCGACGGCGCGCTGATCGGCAAGCTCAAAGGCGACCTCGACAAACTCGACAAAGTCATTCGGCCCGGCACGGTCGCCAACAGCGGCGCGACGATCGAAGGACTGGCGATGGCCGGCGTGAAGTCGAAGGCGAGCGAATCGCCGCGTGCCACGATCGATCGCCTTCAGGCCGACATCAAGAAATTCGCCGACGACAACAAGCTCGCCCATGTGATCGTGATCAACGTCGCCTCGACCGAGCCGCCGTGCGATGCGTCGCAGTTTCCGACGAAATGGAGCGAGCTATCTAAGCTGCTCGACAAGCCGAAGAAGTGCCCGCTGCCGGCGAGTTCGCTCTATGCGATCGCGACGCTAGAACTCGGTTATTCACATTTGAACTTTACGCCGTCGCTGGGCGCCAACTTGCCCGCCGTCGATGAACTGGCACGCGAACGCAAGACTCGGCACATGGGCTACGACGGCAAGACCGGCGAAACGCTATTGAAGAGCGTGCTGGCGCCGATGTTCGCCCGCCGCAATTTGAATGTCATGAGTTGGGTCGGCCACAACATCTTCGGCAACATGGACGGCAAGGTCCTCGACGACCCGGCCAATAAGAAGGCCAAGGTCACGAGCAAAGACCGACTGCTCGGCCAGATTCTCGGTTATCCGCCGCAGACCCTCGTGAGCATCGAGTACATCGCCAGCATGGGCGACTGGAAAACGGCCTGGGATCACATCCACTTCCAAGGCTTCTTGGGTACGCCGATGACCTTCCAATTCATTTGGCAAGGTTGCGATTCGCTCTTGGCCGCGCCTTTAGTGATCGACCTCGTCCGCTTCACCGAGCGAGCTTGGCGCAACGGCGACGTCGGCACGCTCACCTGGCTCGCCAGCTTCTTTAAGAGCCCGATGGGCACGCCCGAGCACGACTTCACCGTGCAATTCCAAGAGCTGGAAAAGTGGGCGGCGGCGGTGAAGTAGTCCGCGGTCGGCTACTCGGACGATTCTCCCTTATTAAACGCCTTCAATAACCGCCGCCCTTTGAAGAGCGAATAAACCTCCGTCGGTCCCAGCGTGCGGCTGGTCGCCGGCAGGGAGAACCACTCGCTGTGGTCGTCGGCCACGATCAATACACCTTCGCGGCCGTTGTGCCGGGCCGTGGCGACCGCGAATTGCTCGCCGAAGAAATGGCCCCACATTGCGAGTTCCGCGTTCTCGTAACCTTGGTTCTTCAAGGCGGCACTGACGTTCTGCCAAGCGTCGGCCTGGTCGGGCGATAGCTCGTCGACCGGCGTCTCGTAGATTTCGCCGTGCTCGCTGTCGAGGCCGGCGTAGAGCGCGTAAATGTCGCACGGCGGCAGGTCCTGCAAATCGACTTGCAACGCGTTCACCGTCGGACCCACGAGCCCCACGCCGCTGACCGTCTTCGGGCCGCGCTGATACTCATAGACGAACAGATAGCAGGTCACCGGGTCGACGTAGCCCGGCCAGAACTGCTTCGTCGTATCAATCAGTTCCAACGTGTCCGGAGCGACGCCGAACCGCGTCGGCTGGGCCATCCAAGCCGCCAAATCTCCTTCCGCCCTGGCCTCGGGCGTTCGCAGGGCCGCGTCGAGCTTGTCGGCCGCGCCGAGTTCTTCCAGGTAGTGCAGAGCCCGGGTCCGTACGACGGGCTGTTTGGCCAACTCGATCAGCCGATCGCGGCCTTCCTCTTCGCCCAACCGGGCCAAGGCCGCGGCCGCCTCGGTTTGCAGCCGGCGATGCGGCAAGTCCAGCACCTGCCGCAGTTTACCGACCGCCGCCGGGTCGCCCGCCAACGCCAGGGCATCGCACAGCGAAACGACCAGCGTCACGGCCTCGTTGACGATTTCGCTCAGGGCCTGCGGCGTCTCCGCGAACTCCCGCGGATGCTCTTCCATGCGCGAAAGTCGACCGACCACGGCACCTAACAAGTTCGTCAGTTCGGCCACGCGCGTCTTGGCCGGATGCTCGGCGAGCACGCCTCGGCGAGTAAAAAAATTGGCCAAATCCAAAACCGCCGGGGCCAATGCCGGCAGCGCGACGGCGTCGAGCAGTTTCGGAAACAGGGCCGCGGCGCCGGCCGGCGGTTGCTCGCGCGGCTGGAAGAGCGGCACCAGCGAGAGCAGTGCTTGACGGGCATCATCCGGCGGGGCCGTGGTGATGAGTTCGGCCAACGCGGCGGCCGCCGGCGGGTAGGCGTCGATCGCCAAGGTCTTCAAAATTGGGAACCGCAACAGGGTCGCCGACTCCGGCACCCGGTGCCACTCGGCGAGCCGTGAAACAGCCGACGGAGTGAGCCCGTGAGCCGTGTCGCGCAAAAGCCAAGGTTGCACGGAATACTGCAAAAACAGGGCTAAAACATGTTCCCGACCGTCGGCCGCGGCCGGCTTGCGGGACGTGAGCACCTCGAGGAATTCGTCGATCCCTTCGACGTCGTCGAGTTCGGTTTCGCGGAGCGTTTCGCCGATCGCCGCTCGTCGCTCCGGCGAGAGTTCGCCGTAGCCCGGCAGGTCGGCCAGGAGTTGGTTCCACACGGCTTGGAGTTGGTCGTCGTTCATGACTTCTTTATACCCGGCGACCTGCCCAAGTAACACTGCATGGCGACACCGGCCCGCGCATGCTCCGATCGACTCACGACGTCGCGTCGAGCGCTCTGCCGTGGTCATCCGCAATCGCGCGACGCGCGAACTTCTCTTGACGCGTTCGCGGCAAACCTGCTTCAATCAGCGCCGTTGATGAAAGTTTGTCGCTTTCATCGGCCGTTAATCGTCAGACGTGACGAACGTCGCGAGCCGGTTTGCCACCGGTGACGGAGATCGAGCGACACGGAAGTCGCCCCGAACTCCTCATCGCAAACGGTTGGCCGTTCGAATGTCGCCGCGGTCCTTTCTCGTCGGGTGTCCCGGGAAGGCCGTTTTTCATCTGTTAGGGATCCCGATTTTTGGAAGGAATCTGTGACCATGGCCGCTGCTAAGAAGCCCGCTGCGAAGACCGCCAAGCCCGCCGCCAAGCCTGCCCCGTCGACCAAGACGAAGGGCCCGGCTAAGAAGGGCAAGAAGTAGTCCGCACGCGCGGCTCTTCTGAGCGCGAAGGCCTCGTAGGATCCCCTCCCGCGGCGCACTCGCACATGTAACAACGAGAGAGGCCGTCGGGCTGTGTGCAAGCACGACCCGACGGCCTGTTTATTGCGCCGCTTTCTAATACGGAAACCGCTCGTCGATTTGCGCCGCAGACAGTTCAATGAGGAACTGCCCTAACCGCTCCACGACGATCTCCATCATTCGCTCCGCCTTCTCGGCCGTCGCCGGATGCGGATTGCCGACGCCCGTGTTGGTCGTCAGCAAATGCCAGGGCCGGGTAATCGAAACCCAGCCGCGGTTCACCGCTTCAAACTTCGTTGCAGCCGTCGCGCCGTCGTCGGCCGCCAGCGTGCCGTCGGTGTGGCGGTTCACAAAGTGCGGCCGATAGGCGAGCATCATCGCCGTTTCCATTTCACCCGCATGATCGCCGGCGTCGACGAAAATCTCCCGGTATCGATCGGCGGCGACCTGATACCAGTTGCAAAGAAACAATTGCGCCGGTGTTTTGTCGAAGAGCTCGCGCAGCACCGGCTTAAGGTCGTTGCCGCCGTGGCCGTTGAGCAGCAGCACCTTCCGCACGCCGCTGGTGACAAGCGATCCGAGCAAATCGCGAATGACCAGTGCCAAGGTCGACGGATTGACGTTCATCGCCAGCGGAAACTTCTGCTGATTCGTTTCCGTGCCGTAAGGGATCGTCGGTAACAGCACGACCTTCGCTCCGCGGGCATGAGCTGCGGCGCAAATACGCTCGCCGACTTCATCGCACTGGTAAGTATCCGTGGCGTACGGCAAATGCAGGTTGTGCGGTTCCGTCGCCCCGAGCGGGAGCACGGCCACTTCGTACGGATTTTCTTTGACGTAAGCGTAGTTCGTCTCGGCCAGAACCCACGGTCGTGCGGCGCTCGGCATGTTCACTTCCCTGCAAACACGTGGTCGACGGCGGCCAGCAAATCGAGCCGGCGATACGTTCGCTTGGTGTCCGGATCGTTCACCTCGACGCCGGTCTGCTGAAAAATTTTGAGCATTGCCTCGGGCAGGTTCGCGCCGTCGGCTTTCCAATCGTAGCCCGACTTCTCGATCGCTTCGCGAAGCACCATCGCGGAGCCGCAGAGAATTGCATTTGAGGAACTCGTGGCCGTTGAGACAGAGTTTGGCGTTGTAGGGGAAGTAGCTGCTGAACTTGAGGAAGAAGGGACCGAAATCGCGGTCGCGGATATAGAGGTACCACTGGTTGACCAGGGCGGAGGAGCGGACGATCCAGGGAAAGGTGCCGCCGTTGGGGGCCTGGCGTCGTTCGGTGCGAAAGACGCGGGTCTTCTCCTGCGCCTTACCGATGAAGATGACCCCCTCGTCGAGCTTGGAGGAGGCGAAGAAGCGCTGGGCGACGTCGTCCTTGCGCTGGTCCTTCTCGAAGGTGATGACCGGGATGGCGTTGGCGCCGCAAGCGGGCGCGGCTGGGGGGAAGAGTCCGGTGGTGAACGCGGCGGAACACGCGTGGGTGGTAGGAGACGCGCGATTTCCGATCGACCCGGCGCTGGCGGT
>JAFLCO010000330.1 GCA_017303535.1 Planctomycetota bacterium | reverse complement strand
CCAATTCTAGTGGAGATCGATGAACTTCCAGAAGAACACCGACCTAAATCGGCTGACCCTGATTTTTGGGATGTATGGACACTAAAGAACGAAAGGCCGGTCGATTGGAATGCAATAGCCAGCGAGTGGTCTGGAACAGTACGAGATGACGAACATATTCCACCAGTCGGCCAAGTCGGCAACTGATTTTCACAGTGACTTCCGCCGAACTACTGATCCTAAGTCGTACCGATGATGACGCCGTCGTACTCTCAATTAATCAATATGTTGCCTTTCCGGCTGCGAAGCCGCTTTGAGTCGCTTGGAACTTACGTTCAATCTGTAATTGACGAAGACTTCGCGGAGAATCCAAAGCTTAAACGATTGACGAAGGACGAAGTCAGTACCGTCAAACTCTTAGTCTTTACATCGTCGCTAGACCACTTTTTCAAAGAAGGCAGCGCCGCAGCTCGACTTGCGGTTCGCGAGTTTGAGAAACTCCAACTCTCCGGTTTCAGTATCGGTACAACTGTGTTCGAGAAGGACAATGAGAACGTGCGCAGAGGAGATACGCTATCAACTCGGCTGAGATCAAAGATCGCGGATACTTCAGCGGATGAAGTTGTCGTTAGAATACCAATGCGTCAAAGATACGGGCTAAAACGACAGATTCTCGATATACTCAAGCAGGTGCGCAGATTTCATGGCAAAGAGTAAGAAGCGTTGGGTTGATCAAGGTGCGCTTCGTCGGCGACTTGCCACCTTCTTCAAATCTAACAAACGTTCGCTCAATACCTTCGGTGGTACGGTAAATCAAACGTTCGAAGCGTTTGTATTTGCCTCCGCAATCACTTGGTATAGAACGCGAGGGTGGACCGTGACATTTTATAATCCCGGTAAGAAAACAAAGCGGAATCCGGGCGGCGAGGTCCATTTGAAATACTCAACAAATGGTCGGCCGAGCAACTATACTTTTGCCGAATGCCGAAAGGATCGAAAGGTGCTTGAAGTACGTCACCAACTTCGAGTGTCCACGAACTGGTACGATGGAGTCTCGACGCCCTCAGCAAGTTTGATGTTGGACGTGGCCGTAATCGAGAAGCTTGACTTGTCCGAGTTCGACTCAAAGACGCCGGTTAGAAATGGTCACTTGATTACTTTTGCCGAAGCTAAGCATATGTCTGCGTTTGCGGAACTGATTGCGGGTTTTGAGGGATTGGTGCACGAACTGCAGCCAATGCGTCTTACAAGACTACGAGCAGGCGCAGTCTCTCCAGATGTCGAGAACCCTGCGCCTTTTCTCTATGTAAGCGGAACTTTAAATCCATCCGCAGAAGCAATCCTGAGCACTATTCGCACGAGAGGTTACGACATTGACGTATTCAATGAGACAGATGCATTGAACGAGGCTTTTCAACTGCCGACGATTGATCCTCCGGCGACGAGACGGCTGCTGCCCAGACGTGCGATAGACTTAGCCGATGTGCCGTACTAGAAATCGCTGAATTTAACCGCCAAGGTGCCTTCTGCCGCCTTTGTGTGCGAGCAATTCCAGTTACGCACCGAGTCCATCCAAGAGCAGCATTATCGCTGCACGGGTGTTTGTCGGTAACAGCGGCCAGATTTCACCGAGTTTTTCCAGCTCGGCCTCCATGGATTCTTGTTTTAATCTCGCTGCACCGGATTTTGCAGCGCGATCTGAATCGGTTATTGCGCAAATGGTTTGAACGTCGGCAGTTGCAGACTTGGCTTCGAGTCCTTGTCGGAGCTTTTTGATTTTCCGCGAGCTAAGCTCGCGCACCGGTTAACGCCTGCGGCCGAGAGATCGGTCGGCGGGCGTTTTGCGTTTCCGGCGTTTGTGCGTAAGGGGTTGCGACGAACTTTGATGGGCCGCCCGCGATCTCCATTTTGAGAGATTGCAATCAGGGGCCGATGGGAACCCGCCGAGTTGTCATCGCACCCCGGAATCTCGGCCTCAAACTCTCGGACTCTCTGTTTAACAACCCCCTAATAGTTAACGGGACGGTTGCTCTCGAACCCCGGTCGTCACCGCGAACTTGCGCCGGGTAGTTCTGACAAATGAATCGCCGGGGCTCGTCGAGCGCCTGGTCATCGAGCGGTCCCAATCGGGCAGTCGATTGCCGCGCCTTGCGGCGGATGCCGTCACGATCGCCGGCAAGCGGTACGTACCCCGTCGCGTCGGCGATGGCTACGAAGTCACACCGACCTTGATCGAAACGCGCGGTGAAGGAGACATGTTTCGCCTCAACAACCTGAATCACTTCATTGGCGGTCCGAAAGCTCATTCTTTTTAGCGAGTTCTGTACCGCGATAATGCTCATAAAACTCCCCGTACGAACCACCCGGTCGGTCTTGTTGCAAATAGCTGCGATAGCATCGGAAATGCAGATCACAATCTGCGATCAAACTTGAATACCGAGAGGGTTGCTCCAACTCAGCTGCATAAGTGCGGAACTCATCAAGAAACTCCAGAAGCTCACCGCACTCGGCTATCGTCGCACCGTTGTGACCGTAGAGAACGCCGGCTGGAAGTTCGTGCAGAGAATACTCAAAAGTCGGGGCCCAAATCTCCAATAAACGATTCCTCGCAATCCGGTCGTTAGGATCGATACGGATCGCCTCCTTGAGCAAACCGACGGGGGTCCTTAAATGCTCAGGCAGGCGAGCGTCCAGCTGAGAACCCCTGCCGCAGACGGCAAGCCATCGCAAGCACCCCTGCACACCGTTCAGCGCCCCCTCGTTGAGTGCCGGGAGCAAGACTCGTGTAACGAGGGGATAGCGGATCGGTATGTCGACCTTTGCGTCCCATATTTTTGCCGCCAAGTCGTAGGCCCAGGAATGCCAAGTCGCTTGGTCCTCACCAAGTAGAGCGTCGATGAATCGATTCAACGCAGACAACGAAGCGCGGCGGTCATGCTTTTTCTCGGCGTCAAGAAAGTGCTGCCAATCAGCTTCCGTTGTTGACTTGAGCATAGGCTCCCTCTCGAATGCACACCTGTTAGCGTCGCACAACATCACGTTGCCGACACCAAGTGATCGAAAGCCGTCTTTCACTTTAAAGGAATGGGAACATCATGAATGAAGCTGTCCGACGTTTTCAGCGGATTCAACAAACCAGTCAGTTTGGTGCGGCGATTGAGATCACGCTTTTGGTCGTTCTACAGGGTTACGGACGCGAATGCTTCTACCGCTCCCCGGTGTAGGTTCCCATCGGAACTTCAAGCGCTGTGGGAGGCGATTTAGAGGGGCCGTGCATAGCCGATTCCGGTTGTTGCTCGACAGGCAAAGAATTCATCGGGAGCGACGAAGGCCACGTTGTTCGGTACCACCAGGTCAGTCCCGCGATTGCGAAAAGCACGAGTACAAATGATGCGATTTTTGACAACCGCGAAGTCCGAATTGCCGAGGCGAGGCGAGTCTCTTTCGTGGCACATCGAGCCCCGCACTTGATGCAATAGTTTTGATCCGGGCTGAGCGGTGCACCGCAGTGAATGCAAGGAGCGGAAGCGGCCATGTTTCTAGTTCCTCCGCAACGCAAGATGTCGTTGCGCTGATTCATGGATGGCGATACTTCTGCAGAATACCAAGAAATCTCGTCACGGCACTCGTCAGGCCGTCGTCAAAACGCGAACTGACGAAATCTTTTTTCGACCAATTCTTTCCACGGAACCCACGGCGACTCGCCCAAGTTGATTGAATTTCCGCCCATTCGTCGATTGCTCCTCGATAGCAAAAAGTTACCCGATAGATCAAGCACAGCTCACCTCCCAAGCGAGGCGCGATAACGATTAGTGAAGTCAGATCCAGAAACTGCTCCCAATCGCGGACGAAGTCTCGCCACAACGGCTCTCAGAACAGCAAGATGTGACGGCTCGCATATGATGGGCCGAGAGCAAAACAACATGATTGGGTGGATTGAGGGCGCAAGGACGGTTGTCACAGTGCTCTTCATTTGGCGACCGCCAGGCCGATATCTCGCAGTGCCTCTACCTGCTACCCGATGCGTCGCTCACGCCCCTATTTTTATCACCTGTCGCTCGTGTGACACTGCGCCAAGTCAGCATGCGATCAACACGACGTCGGTGCGTTGTCAATGCGATGTCGTTTTATAGTGGTGTCGACTTTCGCCATTAAGCGAAAATATCGGGAAAATGTAGTAATAGCCGCGATTTTTCGCCGGATCGTACGCCGCCGCTAGCTTCGGCACGAGAATTGAAGAAAGGGTGTTCGTTCCGGCAAGATCGACTCCCCTAAATCAAATAGACTCGAACCCAGCCATGAAGACTCAACGCCTTTTCTTGCTCTGTGGATCTCTACTTTTCGTGTGTTGCAGCACGCCTGCTTTCGCACAAGGGCCGAACACCGGCCCCGGCACACAGACGACCCCAGGCGGGCCGATTGCCAACCCCGTTCCGATCAATATTCTTGGACAACCTGGAGGGGGAGGTGCGGGCAACCCGGCTCCTCCTGTCGTCACGCCTTCACCGGGAACATTGGATCCGAACTCGACTCAGGTTTGGTTGAGCCGCGGGCAGAGTCGCGAATACTTGGCGGCTGGTCGGGTTGTGACGGGACGCGTCCATGCAGCGAACGGCGGCCTCCTACGGATCACCTACCGCGACTACGTCAAAGTCGACGCGTCGGTGGGATTCGGGAACGACGACAATGATCGGCTGCATGTCATACTTGGCCCGGAACAACATCAAGACTTTACTCCTCCGGTGATGCTCGATGCGAATCCTCTGGTTCGTCAATCTGAGCGGAGCACGCTTCTGCGGAAGATCGATCAGTGGAATCAGGAGATCGAATTGGCGAAAGGTCACCTGGTCGCCAACGGAGATGCGCTACAACAAACGAACGACCCGAGCCTGCAGGCTTTGTATAGCAGCGCTTATCAGCAGTGGAGTGCGCGAAGAAGCACGTTGGAAGCGGAGCTTCTGAATCTTCAGTTTCAACTGTGCGTGCGACAAGAGTAACTGCCCGCCGGCGGAGGTCGAGTAAATGTGGACTTGCCCATGAAGAGTGGGCGTTCGAACTCGCCGTGCTATTGGTTTCTCATGGTGCCGACTGATGCGCCTACCCCTTGAGGACAATCTACGGCGTTTCTCGACGCACCCTATCGAATCAGACCAAGAGCTTTGTCCGCCTCTCGATCTTGGCGGCAAATAGCAAGATTATTCGACAACGCACCAGCGGCATGCTATCCTCGATGCCACTACTTTGGGCGGTGCGATGGAGTTTCGCTAGAAAAAGGGGTTCCCATGCCTCGTTGTTCTCAATGCGGCAACGCTTTGAAAGCGGAAGCTGCTTTCTGCGGGGGCTGCGGCCATCCGGTTCAAAAAGAGGGTTCATCGCCCCCTCCGTCTAAGCTCCCGCCAAATCGTCCCGCAAATGCGTCTGCACCGCGCGGGTTTATTCTCGTCGGGCTCATAAGTGGCGTTGCCGCCGCACTCTGTCAGGAGTGGGTAGCCCACAACATCATGGGCGTCCAGACGATGGCAGGGTGGATTCGTCTTTTGCCCTTCGCGGTCTCCACGTTGTCGAGTTTTCGTGCCTCGCGCCGATCTCTGACAAGTCAGAGCTAACCCCAACCCTTAATGCATTAGTATTTCACCATGATGCCCAACCATCACGTTTGTCTCTGGAGACTTGTATTGACTTGGGCGGCTAGCTGGCTGGCGATCGTGAGCTTGCCGTGCTCTAGCTTTGGACAGGATTTCTTTGGCCCCGGTGCTGTTTGGAAATTGAAGGTCGGCTATCCGCAGCCCGAAAAAAACCTTCAGTTCATGATTTCCGTAAAGCAAATGCAAGTCAGTCCCGGCCAACTGTCTACGAACGTTGACGGAGGCCAAGCTCAATTCACATTTACGGCGCCCCCGGAAACGCTCGTCGTCGGGAATACCTATACGGTCTCACTGCAAGGCGTCTCCTATTCGGGCCCCGAGCACAAAATTCCGAGTGCCAGCATCTCTCTCAGCCAAGACTGCATCAGTAAATATGCCGGGGCCAAGGATGGGGAGCGCACCCATCAGCGAAATTTGGCCAATCGCAGCGTGAATGTAATGCCGCCTCCGTACAAAACCGAGTTATCCTATCCCAATAATGACCCCAAGCAGTTGCTCACCGTTTCCCATTCCGACGAACTCACATTTCAGTTCCAGCCCAAAACGTCCGGCTTCGACAGCGACCGATCGTTCGGATTCTATGTGTCTCCGAATGTCGGACAGACTGGTGTGTGTGTTTACGAATACGTATACGAACCGTTCACACCGGCTCCCGCGGCGCCAACCGCGACCGCAACTACATTCGCCATCGGCCCGTCGCCCAGTGGGACGACACCGGGGCAGGAACAGCCGCCGCAAGACGAGTCCGATTATCAAACTCTCTTGCTGCAAATCCTAGCTGTGTTGTTGGGAACCGGCTTGGCGTGGTTATTTCCCTCGTTGATTCATACGATATCGAATGCTCTGCAGGGAGCAGGCAACAGGCAAAACAATTCTTCTTCATCCCTGGCTCTGACGGCAAATCCTTACTGGGACGAGGATCTACCGAGCCCCCCGAAACCGATCGGACTAGGAAGGTCAAATCGTCTAAGTTACAACCCCAATGGGACCCTCAACTTAGCTGATCCGGCCACCGCAAATTGGGCGATTCGAATAGCGCATCATCATATCTATATCACCGGCAAACCGGCCGGGATGTACCCGCCCGAGCTGCAGTTTTTGGCAGACGGGCTATTCGCCATGTTCGGCGAACCGAGTGCTTTGACTCCCTGGCCGAACTGGTTGTTTGTTCCCGATCCACCAACCGTGACGACTTCAGGGGTTTTTGCAAGTCGTTATCTAGAACGCGTCGCCGGACTTCAGACGGTAGACGTTGTGATCACGGATTCGAGCGGAGCGACTCGCGTCGAGCAGCGACTGGCCGCGCCGGACGGCATACCGCCGCACGTCACCTCGCTGGGGTTTGACCGCCGCGTCGTCACGGACACGCTCGGCCGTGCCGTACATGTGATCGACCCTCCGGATTCCGTCGTCGTCAGCTTCCCCGACCGGGCGAATTTGCCCGTCGTTCAGACTCGGGTGTCGAACGACGTCGGTCTCCGGGCCTT
>JAFLCO010000033.1:16782-30993 GCA_017303535.1 Planctomycetota bacterium | reverse complement strand
GCGCGGACCGTTCGCCAGAATCAAAACTCGCATCGCCGGCTTGGATGCCTGCGAGCATCTGCCGAAGCTGGCTGCGGCCATGGATCGGTTTACGCTCGTGCGCGGTATCAGCCACGCCACGGGCGACCACTTGCTGGCGAATCAGTTTCTCTACACGGGCAACAAGCCGAGCGCCGCGGTCCATTTTCCGGCGATCGGCAGCGTGATGACCAGGGAGCGTCCGTCGGCCGACGAATTGCCGTCGTTCGTCGTCGTGCCGAACTCCGACGCCAATCCCGGCTTCATGGGCGTGGAGTATGCGCCGTTCAAAACCGCCGCGGTTCCCAAGGCCGGGCAACCGTTTGAAGTCCGCGGCCTCTCGCTCCCCGCGGGGCTGACGGTCGAAAAGTTTCGCCGTCGGGAAAGTTTGCGTGCGGACCTAGATACCGCGCTGCGCACGGTCGACGCGGGAAGCGATGTCTTGGCGGGTCTCGATCGTTTCGGCGCCAAAGCGACGACGATGATTCTTTCTTCCACGGCCCGCGAGGCGTTCGACGTCGGCCGCGAATCTCCGGCGATTACGAAACGTTTCGAGGCGAACGATCTCGGCCAGAGTTGCTTGCTTGCGGCCCGGCTCGTGGAGCGGGGCGTGCGATTCGTCAGCGTCACGCATGACGGCTGGGATACGCACACCGACAATTTCGAGGGACACAAGAAACTGCTCGCGCCGTTTGATGCCGCGATCACCGCCTTGGAAGCGACGCTTCGCGAGAAGGGAATGTTGGACCGCACGCTCGTCATCGCGACCGGCGAATTCGGCCGGACGCCGACGATCAACAAGCACCAAGGCCGCGATCACTGGCCGCGGACGATGTGGACCCTAATGACCGGCGGCGGCGTGCGGCCCGGCCGATTGATCGGCGGCACCGATCCGAAAGGGCACGGCCCGAACGACGCCACGCATCTCAAGCCCGACGACCTTGCGGCCTCGATCTTTCACGCGCTCGGGGTCGATCACAAGCTCGAGTACCACACCAAGACCGGACGACCCGTGATCTTGGTGCAGCACGGCGAACCGATCCGCGAACTGTTCGCGTAGTCCGTTAAACCGTCGGTTCCAAGCCCTTCATCGTGCCGGAACTTGTGGCGAACTTCGGCGTTTCCAGGCCCGTCTGCTGCAGCATCGAGAGATACAGGTTCGGCAGCGGGTAGTTGTTCTTCACGTCGAACGCCAAGTGCCCGGCGTGTCGGAAGCCGCCGCCGCCGAAGAGCACCGGCATGTTGCGGTTGTCGTGGCTCGAGGCGTTGCCGAGGTTGCTCGTGAGCAACACCGAGGTGTGGTCGAGCAGCGTCCCGCCTTGATCGGAAATCGCTTCGAGCGAGCGCAAAAAGTCGCCCCATGCTCGCACGATTTCCGTTTCTACGAGCGCCAGTTGCGCGAGCTTCTCGTCGTCGAGCCCGTGATGGCTCAGCGAATGGTAGCCTTCGTCGACGCCTTCGATCGGCACGACCCCGCCGCCGCCGCCGAGGTGGAAACTGACGAACCGCGAAGAGTCCGTGGTCAGGGCCAAGCGAATCATGTCGCTCATCAGCCGTTGCCGGCCGATGAAATCGTTCGGGTTGCCGATATCGACCGGCTTCATCACGTCGACCGCCGGCTTCGGCCGGTTGCTCCACGCTTCGGTTTCGACGAGCCGACGTTCCAACTCGCGGACGCCGGTGAAGTAGGCGTCGAGCCGATCGCGATCCCCCGCGCCGAGTTGGCGCTGCAGTGCTTTGGCGTCGTCGGCCACGAGGTCCATGATGCTGCGACCTTGGCGGGCCCGCTGCATTTGCTCGGCCCGATCCTTCGGCGAATCGTTAATGAAGAGCCGCGTGAAGAGCTTCGCCGGCGAATCTTCGGCCGGAATCATCGAACCGTTTTCGGTGTACGAAGGGCTGCTGCTTCCCGAAAGACCGAGCACCAGCGACGGGAAGCGGGTCTTATCCCCCAAGTGTTTGGCCAGCAGCTGATCGAGCGACACGGTATTGCGCGTGGCCGCGGCACTACTCATGGGCGCGCCGGTCAGCAGGCTCGCCTCCGCGCGATGGCCGCCGGAAACGCCGGGATGCGACGTCCCGGAGATCACCGTGAACTTGTCGCGGATGTCTTGCAAACTTTTCGTATAGAGCGACGGCTCATAGTCGCGGCCGGCGGTCTTCGGCACGAGGTTGTCGGCCACGAGACCGAGCCCGAGCGTCATGCAGACGACGCGTCGCGGTGGACGAGCCGTTTCTCCGGCGGCGAACGCGCTGCTCATGGCGCTGAGCCAAGGCGTGGCCATCGCGACGCCCGCCCCGCGCAGAATCGTCCGGCGGCTCAGCTTGCGTTGAAAATTGAAATGCACGGGCTTGGTCATGGCGGGGCTCGTTTGCAGTTTTTGCTGAAGCGGCGGATCTAAAGCCCAGGGACCTCTGGTCCCTGGGACGCAACAGCCGGTTTAAGTTCTTGTGAAACGCTACTTGTTCAAAAAGATCGGACTCGTGACCACGGCTTCCAAGATCGTGCGGAAGCCGTAACCTTCTGCGGCCGACGCGGAGGCAATTTCTTCGACGACCTTGCGATCGGCGAAGCTGATCGGCGCTCCGGTGCCGTAGATCAACAGCTTCTCGGCGACGTTCGCGGCCAGCCGCCGTTTGTCGGCCGCCATCAGCCGGCGGAATTCGTCGCCGTCGGCAAACGCGCGGCCGTCGGCCGTTACGTAGCTAGGGTCGATGGCGGGCCCGGGCTTGCGGCTGCGGCCGTCGAGCTTCGGATAGTTCGAGCGCCATTGCCCGGCGGGATCGAAATTCTCCAGCGCGAAGCCGGGCGGGTCGATCTTGCGATGGCACACCGCGCACGACTCTTGCGAGCGGTGTTTGGCCAGTTGCTCGCGGATGGTCGTGGCGCCGCGAATGTCGGGCTCGATCGCCGGCACGCTTGTCGGCGGCGGCGGAATCGGCACGCCGAGCAACCGCTCCGAAACCCAAACACCGCGGACGATCGGCGAGGTGTTCGAGCCGTTGGCGGTCACCTTCATGATCGCCCCTTGCGTCATGACGCCGCCGCGATGCGTGGCCTTGTCCAACCGCACGCGTTGCAACGCGTCGCCGCGCACGCCGTCGATGTCGTAAAACCGGGCCAGGCGGCTATTGAGAAACGTATGCTCGGCCGTCACCAACCGCTCGACGCCGGCGTTCTCCCGCAGCATCTCTTCGAGAAACGTGTGCGTCTCGTCGAGCATCGAGTTCTTCACCACGGCGTCGAACTTCGGATAGAGCTTCGCGTCGGGCTGAGTGAAATCCATTTGATCGAGATCAAGCCACTGTGCGGCGAAATCTTCGACGAACCGCCGACCTCCCGCGCCGGCCAGCAAGCGATTGGCCTGTGTCTTCAGCACGGCAGGCTCGCACAACTTGCCGCTTTCCGCGAGCGCCGCGAGTTCGGCATCCGGCGGGCCGCCGGTGAGGAAGTAGCTCAATCGCGCGGCCACGGCGTACGAATCGAGCGCGCCGGGCGATTCCGTGAGGTACATAAATCGCGGCGAGCAGAGCACGGCCCGATAGCCGGCCCTCAGCGCGGCCGTGAAGTTTTCGCCGGCCTCGAGCGCGGCGAGCCCCATGTTCACGTACGGTTGCACTTGCTCCGAAGTCACCGGTCGACGAAACGCCCGGCGGGCCATTTCCGTGACGAGTCGCGTGAGATCGGCCTTCGACGACTTGGGAATCACGCGTCCGGCCGACTTCTTCGACCCGGTTTCGTAGCGCAGGTTGCCGATCAGGAGCTTGCGCAACTCAGCATTGTTCGCACCCACATGCACGCGCCGCATCGTCAGATGATCGATGGCGATCCCCGGCACGTCTTGCGGCTCGCCCTCACCGACGCCGACTTGGCCCCCTTGGAAACGAGCCTTCTTCAGCGTGGTGTCGCCGGGGCGAATCTCCACCATGTGCCGGCGCGGCAGCCAGGCCGTGAACTCGATCGTCTTCGGTTTCTCCGTCGCTTCAAACGCCGTGACATAATCCATCAGTGGTGCGCTCGACGTGCACAGGCCCGTGCTGACGGTCGTCCATACGCCGCCGGTTTCCGGAAGCTTGAGCGCCGAAACAGTCGCCGTGAAGCGATACCAGCCGTCTTCCGGCGCGGTCGTGCAAGGAAGTCGTCCGTAGAACGTCAAGCCTGACGACCAAGTGACGGCCTGCCCCTCGCGCATCTCCGGCTCACGGCAACGGACGCGCGGATTGCGACGGACGATGTCCTTCGGTTCGAGGTCGAGTTCGTATTCGTCGGCCTTCGACAGCACGCGGCGAAAGGCTTCGTCGAGCGCGAGGTCGACCACGGCCAGATGCCGCTCCAGTTGGAAGTGCGACATCGATTGACCGTCGGCGACCGTCGTGAAGCCGGACGATTTCATATCCTCCGGCAGCTCGTCGACCAGAGGAATGTCGATCCCCAACAGCGCATGCAACGAGCGCTCGACCTCAGGTCGCGTCAAGCGACGAGCCCGGACTCGTCCGAGTTCCGCGTCGCGCGCATGTTGGAAACTGCGGAGGCGTTCGCCCGTCGACTTGAGGAACGCCTGCACTTCGGCGGCGGGCGGTTGGTCGGCGTCTTTCGGCGGCATCTCGCCGTCGTGAACTCGATCGAAGATTCGCACCCAATTCTTTTCGGCGGCCGGGTCGGTGAGATCGTCCTCGAGCGATTCAAGGTCGAGGCCTCCTTCGGCCGCGGTCCCTTCGTGGCAACTCGAGCAGTGCGACTTGAGGAACTGCGTCGCGGCGGCGTCTAGGGCCTTGGCCGAAGTCGCCGAGCAGAGCGGCAGCGCGCAAGCGGCCGGGATCAGCAGGCGCGAAAGTTTCACAAGCGTCATCAGCGGCGCTTTCGTCATGACAAAGAGGCAGGGGCGCAGTGTACTGCGCGGAGATCGGGGCGGGAGCCTGACGCGCGAGACGTCGGGCCTATTCATTCTATCTAATCGACCTCGGCGGGCAAAAGCGGGAATCCATCAGCAGCCGCTTGAGCGTGCGGTGTGGCGCAGCGGGAAAACGTTGAAATTGTGCGTCGTGGGTGGGGGCCGAGGGACCGGAGGTCCCTGGGCTTTACATGTTGAGATTTCGTTAACTGCCACAGCATCCGCCGCCAGCGGATTCTTCGGGAATGAAGAAGCTTGCGGCGAGCGGCGAGCTTGCGAGCCACGCGGCCACCGACGACGGCACCGCCACGCGCACCCCGCGCCGGTAGGTGTTTCCGAAGTCGTCGCGAAGTTCGGCCAAGGGGCCTTTGTAGAGCACCGGTACCTTTGACCCCTCACTACACTCCGCAGCCGGCCGCAGCCCGGTGAGCTTCGTTTCGCGCATCGCCGTGTCGTCGACGGTGAAGCACGGTCGGGCTCCGAGTTTTGCAAACTGCACGCCGACGAAGCCAGCCTCGCTGAGCATCGCCGCGGCTTCGGTATCGGTCCACACTTGTTCCACAAGCGCCGCCGGCCCGGGCAACTGCGGTCGGTCGGTGAAGGCCCGATCGGACGTGAGCGCGTGAACCAGCACCGAACCGCCGGGCTGCAGCACGCGGAAAGTCTCCCGCAAGAAGCCGACGATCCGCGCGCGATCGGCCTGCATGTTGAGCGTTCCTTGCAGTTGCGCTTCGGTGAACGTGCCGTCGGCCGCGTCGATCCGCTCCGGCAGCGGTTGCGTCAACAGATGACTATAAACGGCCGACGCGTTGCGCACTTCGGCCGCTGCCGCAACGCTCGGGCCGATGGAGACTTTCAACTCGCTCGCGCCGCCGCAACAGCCGGCCTCGTCACTTTGGACCTTCCCGCGAAACGTCGAATTGCCGACCAGCCCGTGGGTGGCGCTCGGCCCGTGGTCGTCGTGTTCATCGGCGTCGCCGTGCAGGACGTAGAGTTCCCACAGGCAGCCGTCGGGATCGTTGACCCAAAACTTGGTCTGCTTCGAGTAGCAACACTCGACGCCTTCTTCGGTCTGCGTCTTGTAGCCGGCTTGTTCGAGTCGCATCTGCATCTCGACGAGCGCGGCCGAATCGAGCACTCGCAAACCAACGTGATTCATATTCCCGCCGGCGGTCGGCGGGATCGGAATCAGCGACAAGATCACCGGCGGCTCGGCCAGTTCGAACTTCGCGTAGTCGTCGCGCACCTTCGCCGGCTCGAGGCCGAAGAGCGTGCGATAGAAGGCGATCGAACGACCGAGTTCGCTCGCATTGAGCGAGATGTGAAACTTCACGACGTCGGTAACGGCGGCGGTCGACATGGCGAACCCTTCTTGAAAGGAGGCGAGCGAACGACCCAACTCATTTTATCGCGGAGTCCGGCTCCGTATCATCTTCGTTCGGCAACTTCGGTGAAGGAGCGAGCAGCGTCACCGCTCCGACCACGACAATCACGGCCGCAAGCGCGACCAGCGCCGGTCGGAACGACCCGAGATATTCGACGGACGCGGCGAGTGCCAGCGGCCCGACCGCCGACGCCACGACGGTGAGCAATTGCGCGAAGCCTTGGATACGGCCCAGTTCGCGCCGGCCGAAGAGTCGCGGAAAAGCGGCGAAGAAGACGACGGTCAACATGCCGCCGCCGAGGCCCGAGGTCATCGACGCGGCCAGCAACTCGCCGCGGCCATCGACGCGCGTGAGCCACGCGATGCCCGCGGCGTAGACCACGGCGCCGATCGTCGTGAGCCGTTGATAGCTCCAACGACGGGCCAGAAATCCGCAGAGCCCTTGACCGACGAGCCCCAGCGGCGCGGCGGCCTTGGCCGTTTCGTAATAGTCTTCGTAGGTGAGCCCGCGCTCCGCCAACACGCGGACGTTGAAGAGCGTGAGCCCTGAGGCGACAAGCCCGAAGAGCGACGTGGCGAGCGCGAACGCCCAGAATGCCGGCGTTTGCAAAGCCTCTCGGAGCGTGAAGCCGCGGCCGACCGCAGCTTCGTCGTTTTCGGAAGCGAGCGTCGGCAGCGTACGCGGCAGAAGCCACGCGAAGGGAGCTAAGCACAACACGGCGATGCCGACGCCTGACCACGCGTAGCGCCAGCCGGAGTTTTGCACGGCCGGACCGACGACGCCGAAGGCCGTCATGAAACCGATCGTCATCAGCACGCTGAACGCGGCCATCGGCCAGGACTTATGTCGATCGAACGACTTACCGACGATCGCGATGCTCACGACCGACAGCGCACTTTGACCGAAGGCCCGCGTGAGGAGTACGAGCACGAAGAGCAGGGGCGTGGAATCGACGCTCGCCAAAGCCCGCGTCACCGCGCCTAAACACAGCGCGGTTCCGAAGAGCGCCGTGCGCAGGCCGCAGCGATCGATGATCCAACCGGCCGGAAAGCAAGCGAGCGCGCCGAGCAACGTGGCCCAGAGGTTGATGTGGCCGACGGTCATTTCCGTGAGCCCGAGCTCGCCGCTCATCTGACGTTCGACGAGCCCCAGGCCGAAGGTGCGCCCGGGGAGCGTCGCGACCATGGCCGCGGCGGCAATCGCGATCGTCGTCCAGGCGAGCGGCAAGCGCAAGCCGGAACTCTCGGCGGCAACGGGCTCGGAATGTTCGGCGACGGCGGTCATCGGGCGGTGTTGCTCTCGCTGGTGAGTTTCTTTGGTTGCAATCTGTTACTTGAAGTAGGTGTTCGTCTTGCCGTATTCCGCGTAGCGCGCGACGAGCCACTCGTGGAAGTACGCGTAGTGCGCGTCGCGTTGGCGGCCGCCGTCGTGCTCGGCGTTGTAGCTTAGGTACAACTGCCGGCGATAACTTTCGGTGCGGTTCGGCGCGCTGCGATGCGGCGTGAAGCCGTCGAAGATCGCGACGTCGCCGGGTTGCAGATGCAGTTCCACGCCGCGCGAGAGGTCGATCTTCTCCAACGGGATCTCGTGATACATGCCGTCTTCAGGCATGATCGCGCCTTGCTTGTGGTAGCCGGGGAAGACTTCCGTCGCACCGTTCTGCGAGTCGGCCGCGTCGATGGCGACCAGCACCGTGACGAACGTCCGCGGGAACGTTTTCCACGCGATGTAATCTTGATGCATGCCGTAGCCGACGGCGCCCGGCGGCTTGTAGATCAGCTTGTCTTTGAAGAGGCAGGCCGGCTCGCCGTAGATGTCGCGGAGCGGCTCGAGAATTCGCGGGTCGTCGGCCATGCGCGCGATGAGCGGGCTGACGTCGATCACCGGATCGAAGCACTCGAACGTACACTCGCCCGTCTCGACGTGGTTCTGCCAGCGGCAGCGGATGTTGTCTTTGTCGATGAGGTCCTTGCGCCACCAGAGCGCGCCGGCCTCGCGATCAAGCTCGGCCATCTCGGCGGGCGTGAAGACGCCGCGAAGGATCATGAAGCCGTCGGCCGCATACTGCCGGGCTTGCTCTGCGGTGAGACCATGCGAACGGTTTTCGGCGATCGACATCAGCGTGGCCTCGACGGCGGAAGATATGCGGACGGATGAATATGATATTCTTAAGAGCGATATAATGTTAGCCTGCCGCGACAGGGAACGAAAGCGGCGAAGCGTCGTTTGGGCGGCGGTTCGTCTTAGCCCCCGACGAGAGCGACGCGGCCGCCTACGCCGGGACGGCGTTATGCGATCAACGGCGTTGTTAATTCGTTCGACGCTGCCCCGGGCGATTCGCCCGGGGCTAAGACTCGGCATAACTTTCGGAACAGAAACCGCCTGCTGTTGGGAACGCCCTCCGTGGCGCTCCATTTGACGTAAGTGCAACAGAATTGCAATTACCTCGAAATCGCAAGTGCGTACATCGGACCCCGGTTTGTACGCACCCTTAGTTCTAAGTGATTCCGTGCGTACAAAACCGACCTTGATGTACGCACCCCCGCCGTTTTGTACGCAGCAACGGTAGCGCGGTTGTAATTGTAAAACGATTGACGATAAGTCACGGCGCCGAACAGAAATCGATGCCCGATCCTTCTCCCTTCGGGAGAAGGTGGCCGAAGGCCGGATGAGGGTGACGTCGATGCCAGGTTGGTTACGGAGATTCATAGACGTAGACCTTAGCCCTCGGTTCTTCAAACCGGGGCGTTGCGGGTGGCAATTTGTGGCGTTAATTCCTGGAAAACCGCATGTCCCCTCGCTTGCGCTTCGGGGCTAGTATTTGGTGGTGGTGCTCTTGGTAAGTCTGCGTCGATTGCCCCCGGTTTGGAGAACCGGGGGCTGAGGTCGACGCTGAAAGCGCGCAGCGGCGCACCCCGTAGTTTCCCAAACCTTGGCCGGCGATTCCAATCACTTTTTGGCCGGCCGCAATTTTCTCGGCCGGCCAAAAAGCGGCTTGACTTTTCGCCGTCGCGTCGTGCCCCCGACCCCTCTTCCGCAAAGGGCGAGGAGAGGAAATCGCCGGCCTTGCGGACACGTCGGCCTGACGGCTCGACGCTCGCCTCAGATCGCCGTGCGGGCAATGCCGGCGTGAATTAGATAAGCCGTCGGTAATCTAGGATATTCTTACGTTCGGACGATTATCTTTGCATCGCCGCCGGCAGGCGCGACGATGTACGAAGCAGACGGGGCGTGGAGACGCTCCCTTCGCACCACGGATGGGCCATCGCAATGTCTCTGCGTGCTTGGTTGAAATCGTTCGTCGTCGGCGGGGCGTTGGCTTGGAACCTGATTCCGGCCAATGGGGTCTTCGGTCAACAGCCGGCTCCGCCGCAACCGGATGCGCCGCCGCCGAGCGCCGTGCAAGACGTGCCGACGTTGCCGGAGACGGAAGTCGTCGCGGAGCCTCCCGCGCCGAATCTCGCGCCAAATTTCGAACCGTTCGTCACGCCGCAGACCGTCATCACGTCGAACGCTTTTCAAACGCCGGCGGCCGAAGGCTATTTCGCTTCCGGAGCGACGGCCGGCTCCATCGTCGCGATCCCCAATCTGCGGTTCCCCGGCACCGTCAATACGGTGACCGAAGAGATGATTCAGGATCAGCAGGCGATCAGCTTCAACGATATTTTGCGCGACGTCGGCGGCGCGGTGCAAACCAACAACGACAACCTGCGGCCCGACTCGTTCTTTCTGCGCGGCTTGGAAATGACGTCGCGCAACTTTCGCAAAAACGGGTTCATGGACCCGACGTACACGCCCCGCGATTTCGCGAACGTGGAACGGGTGGAAGTGTTGAAGGGCCCGGCGTCGGTGGTGTACGGGGCGGCGCAACCGGCGGGCACCGTGAGCGTCGTCACGAAGAAAGCCCTGCAAGATCGCTTCGTGTGGGGCGGCATGACGTACGGCAGCTTCGGGCTGAAGCGCTACCAGTTCGACGCCAACAGCATGAACGCGGCCGGCGACTTGCTCGTGCGCGTCAACGGCGTGTACCAAGACGGGGAGAGCTTTCGTAACTTCGGCTCCAACGAACGAACGTTCATCGCGCCGACGTTCACGAAGCTGCTCGGCAGCGACACGGCCATCACGTGGGAAGGGGAATACCACGAAGACCGCCGGATGCGCGACTCGGGCATCGTCGCGGTCAACGGCGACTCGCGATTCTTCTCGGAGCGGCAATTCTTCGGCGCGCCGACCGACTTCGCCGACTTTGCCGATTACCGTTCCACGCTGTCGCTCACGCACAAGTTCAACGACTATTGGCAGCTTTATATCGGCGGCTCGTCGCTGTTTTACAAAGCCCCCTCGCGCGGCACGACGCCGACCACAGGCTTTACGACGAGCTTGAGTCCTGAAGGTTTTTACAACCCGACGGGCGGCTTCGGGAACTTGCTCAATCGCCAACAAGACGCGGCGATGAAGTTTCGCGAGCAGAATCACGCGCTGATCACAAACCTGACCGGCGAGTTCGATACCGGTCCGATCACGCACAATACTCTGCTCGGCACGGAAACCAACTTCTTCATCACGAACCACGATCAATTCACGACGTCGATCCCCGGGCTCGATCCGGCGCTGACGTTCGACCCGACGACGCTCGCGCAGCCGTATCCCGGGGCGACGCCGGTGAACGCCTCTTTCACGTTCGACAACCCGGGCTATTACCAGAACCGCTTCGGGTTGTACTTCCAAGACGTCATGCAGATCACGGATCGGTTGTCGTTCATGGGGGGCCTCCGCTGGGACACAATGCGCGTGAAGTACGATCGGGCTTTGCTGTTCGGCGGATTCCCGATTTTTGCTCCGCCGCAGTCGGAAGAAAACTTCCAGCGCTGGTCGCCGCGGGCCGGGCTGGTGTATGAACTCGTGCCGGGCGCGATGAGCGTCTACGGGTTGTATACCCGGAGTTTCTCGCCCCCGAGTGGGAGCGTGTTTGCTCAAGCTCCGCTGGTGCCGGAATACGGCGAGATTTGGGAAGGGGGCATCAAGACGAATATCTATGAGGATCTGATTCTCACGGTCGGCGGTTTTCAGATCGAGCGCGACAACGTCGGCGTACAGATCAACAACTTCAACGTGGTTAACACGGCCGTGCAGCGCAGCAAAGGCGTCGAACTCAACTTGGCCGGCCAATGGACCGACCGCTTGAGCACCGTGACCAACTACACGTACGCCGATGCGGAGCAGTTTGATCCGGGGGGCAACGCGGCGATCAACGGCCGTATTCGGGGCGTGCCGTTCGGCGTGGGGAACGCTTGGACGCGGTACAACTTTATTCAAGGCCCGCGGGCGACGCTCGGCCTCGGTTTGGGATATGTGTACGTCGGCGAGCGCCGCGGCGATTACACGACGCCGCTCCGTTTGCAATCGTACGACCGCTGGGACCTGGGCCTCTTCGGGCACTACGGTCGCTGGGACATGAACGCCTACATCGAAAACATTCTCGATGTGCGCTACGAAACCGGCTCGATCAATCAGTACCAGGTTTATCCGGGAACGCCGGTGAACTTCCGGTTTCAGATCGGGGCGACGTTTTAATCGCCGTGGATTCTGCGCCGCACGAACATCGCGGAACTTCGCAGAATGACGGCGGCCGGCGGGGCGACTATGATGGCGGCGTTTTGCGTCGCCGATCGTCATCGCCCTTCGCGAGGTTAGTCATGTCGCGCCTTGTTGGTTTGCTCGCCTTGTTGGTTGCCGGTTTGCTCGCGCAACGCGGCACGGCGGCCGAAGGTCGTCCGAACGTGCTGTTTCTGATCTCCGACGACCTCAATAACTTTCTCGGTTGCTACGGCGACCCGCGAGCGCGGACGCCGAACTTGGACAAGCTCGCGGCCCGCGGCGTGCGGTTCGATAAGGCTTATTGCTCGTTTCCGCTGTGCGGGCCGAGTCGCAATTCGCTGTTGACCGGCTTGTATCCCAACAGCACGGGGATTCACGCCAATCAGCAGATTTTCCGGCAGACGATTCCCGCTCAGCAGAGCCTGCCGCAGGCGTTTCGCTTGGCCGGCTACTTCGCGGCTCGCATCGGGAAGCTCTATCACTACAACGTGCCGAAGTCGATCGGCACCAACGGTCACGACGACCCGGGCTCGTGGGAAATGGAGATCAATCCGGCGGGGGTCGACCGCTTAGAAGAGGAACCGCAGATTTTTTCGCTGACGCCCGGGCAGTACGGCGGCTCGCTGAGTTGGTTCGCGTCGCCGAAGCCCGATCGGTTTCATACCGACGCACTGATGGCCGACGACGCGGCGTGGGTCTTGAAGCGGTGCGCGGAGCGGAAGGATCGTCCGTTCTTTTTGGCCGTCGGCTTTTTCCGGCCGCACACGCCGTACGTTGCGCCGAAGGATCCGTACTACGGTTACTACCCGGAAAGCGAAATGCCGGTGGTGCAAGGGGTGGCCGACGATCAGGCCGATTTGCCGAAGGCGGCGCTGGGGAGTTATAAGCCGGACCAAGACAAGCTCACGGATGACTTGCGCCGCCAATGTGTGCAAGCCTACTACGCGAGCATCAGCTTCATGGATGCGCAAGTCGGCCGGGTGCTGGCGGCGCTCGAGGAGAACGGCTTGGCCGAGAATACGATCGTCGTCTTCACGAGCGACCACGGCTACCACATGGGCGAGCATGGGTTGTGGCAGAAGATGAGCTTGTTCGAGGAAAGCTCGCGGGTGCCGCTCTTAATCGCCGCGCCAGGCATGGCGAAGGCGGGCAGTGTGGCGGCCGCGCCGGTGTCGCACGTGGATCTGTTTCCGACGCTCGCCGAACTGTGCAACGTGTCTGCGCCGAAGAATCTGCAAGGGCAGAGCTTGGTGCCGATGTTGAAGGACCCTGAGAACGAGAAGGGACGTGATTGGGCGCTGACGCAAGTTGTGCGCGGCGGCGGCCTCGGGCGAGCGACGGTCACGCGCGACGTGGGGAGCGAGGGAAATCGCTACTTCGGGTACACATTGCGGACGCCGCGGTGGCGGTACACGGAATGGGACGAAGGTCGGCAAGGGCGCGAGCTGTATGATCACTCGGCCGATGCGAAGGAGCTGAAGAACCTGGCCGACGATCCGGCGCACGCCGCGACGATTGCGGAACTCGCGTCGCAGCTGAAGTCGGCCGTCGCCACGACGCTGCCGGCCGACGGGAAGGTGCCGGAAGTGAAACTCGCGCCGTGGGCTCCAAACTTGACGGAGCCGGAATAGTCGCCTCCTCGGAGGGGGACCGCTTCACAGGTGAGCGAAAGTTTTCCGCCGGCCGGTTTTCTTTGCCGCGCTAGAACACTCCGTACGAACAAACGACGCATGGCCATGCGATGTTCGCCCGGAGTTTCGGAATTTGCACCGCGCCGGCGGTTAGGGTCTAAGACGGCTCGACCGCCCGCGCGATTGCGCTGCTTATCGCGGAGAAAATCCATGCGTCAGGTTCTGGCTTGCGGTTGTTTGTTGGCCGTTGGTTTGAGTTTTGTTTCGGTCGATTCGGCGGAAGCGCGTCGACTGATGTGGCGACGGCACGCGGCACCGGCTGCTTGTCCTGTGTCGCAAGGTCACGCCGCGCATTCGCACGCCGTTGCGGGAACCGAGCTGGCGTATGCCGAAGCCGCCGCGCCGGCTGCGGCTGCGAAGCCCGATATCGTCGACACGGCCGTCGGCGCCGGTTCGTTCAAGACATTGGTCGCCGCCGTGCAAGCCGCCGGCCTCGTCGACACGCTGAAGAGCGCCGGTCCGTTCACCGTGTTCGCGCCGACGGATGAGGCGTTCGCGAAGTTGCCGGCGGGCACCGTCGAAGGACTGTTGAAAGACAAGGAAAAGCTCGCGGCGATTCTGACCTATCACGTGGTGCCGGGCAAAGTGCTGTCGGGCGACGTCGTGAAGCTGACGTCGGCGAAGACC